>JAFWWK010000079.1 GCA_017523615.1 Clostridia bacterium | reverse complement strand
GCGCGGCAAACGGGTGGTAATCGTGGACGACGTCATCTCCACCGGAGAATCCCTCAAGGCTGTGGAAAAGCTGGTGGAGGAAGCGGGCGGCATCGTCGCCGGCAGGATGGCCATCCTGGCCGAAGGCGCCGCCAAGGACCGCAAGGACATCCTTTTCCTGGAGCACCTGCCCCTTTTCAATCCGGACGGCTCCGTCAAGGAATGATCATGCTTCCCACCGCCTGCCGAAAAACCTCAAAAACCACTGAAAAACAGGCGGAAACAGGGAAAGTTGCGCTTGCAAAGTTCGCAGCAGTGTGATATAATCGTAAAGCTGTTAATTTGGAATGTGTCATGGTCTGACGACCATTCACCTGAGCATTCCCTTGGAGGTAATGAGTTATGGGCAAGTTTTGTGAGGTTTGCGGAAAAGGTCTTCTGACCGGCCACAACGTGAGCCATTCCAACCGGAAAACCAACCGCGTCTGGGCTCCCAACGTTCAGAAGGTCCGCATCGTCGTCGGTGGCACCACCCTGCACGCCAATGTGTGCACCCGTTGCCTGCGCAGCGGCTATGTGCAGCGCGCTGTTCGCGAGGTCAAAGCCCCCGTCGGAGAAGCCGCCGTCGAAGCCTGAGACCCGGGTCTTATAAAAACGGGCCGTTCCCAATGGAGCGGCCCGTTTTTATATGCTCTTCGTTTTTCACCGGCAGGTCCGGCTTTTTTACCCCCGCGCCGGGGCAAAAAACACGTCCGCCTCCGCCAGACGATAGGTCTCTTCCAGGGTAAAGGTCTCCCCCCGCCGGTTGGGATCGATCCCGCAGGAAGAAAGCCAGGCAGCCGCCTGTTCCCTGCTCATCCCAAACGCCTGAACCGCGTTGTTCAAAAATGTCTTGCGCCTCATGGCAAAGGCCGCGGAGGCGATCTTCATCCACCTTTTCTCTGTTTCCGGCAAGTCCCGGTACCGGGGCTCTTCCTTCATCCTCAGACGGACGAAAGCGCTGTCCACATTGGGGACCGGGTCAAAGGCCGTCCGGTCCACTTCCTTGAGGATCCCTGCTTCGGCAAAGTACGCGCGCTGAAGGCTCAGAAGGCAATATCCCTTCTCCCCGGGAGAAGCGCAGATCCTTTCAGCCGCCTCCTTCTGGACCATCATATTGACGCTCAGTACCCCACGGCGGCAAAAAAGCAGTTTCTCCGTCAGTTCCGTGGTAAGGTAATAGGGGATATTGGCCACCACATGGAAGGGGGTCATATCCTCCGTCAGTTTCTCCAGATCCATCTTCAGGATATCGCCCTCGACCAGATCCGCATTGGGATACTTTTCAAGCGACAAGCGCAATACCGGCACCAGGGCACTATCGATCTCCACCGTGCGTACCTTTCGAAACCGGCGCGCCAGCACCTCCGTCAGCGTGCCCATGCCGGTGCCGATCTCAAGGACGTTGGCCTCGGGACCGATGCCGGTCAGATCCGCCAGTTCCTCCAGGAGGGCGGTATCAAAAATATAGTTCTGCCCCAGGCTTTTTTTTGCGGTTTTCCCCGCAGCAGTCAAAGCCCTGTTTTTATTATTCCTGCCCGCGCCGGTCGGCGCCCTGCCGTATTTATTGCTCATCCGATCCCCCAAAGCCCGTCAGCGGTACCTGTTTTTCCACACTTCCCGGGCATCCTCCAGCAAAATTGTATACCTGGTATATCTGCCCATGTCTATATTCCCCTTTTGCGCCGCTTCCCTCACGGCACATCCGGGCTCGGACACGTGGCAGCATCCTTCAAAACGGCATTGGTCCCTCAAGCTCCGCATCTCGGGATACCACTCCTGCACCATCACCGGATCCAGGGGTTCGCCGATCTCCAGAAGGCTGAAGCCCGGGGTATCATAAACACGACAGCCATCCGCCTCAAACAGTTCCGTATGGCGCGTGGTATTTTTTCCGCGGGAGATCTTTTCACTGATCTCCCCCGTCTGCGCCCGCACGGAGAAAAGCGCGTTGAGAAGGGATGACTTGCCCACGCCGGACTGGCCGGAAAAGCAGGCGCTTTCCCCCCGCAGCCGTTCTTTCAGTTCCTTCAGTCCCCATCCGGAAGAGGCGCTGACGTCAAATACCTTAACGCCCGCCCTTTCATAGGCCGCCGCCAGGCGGGCGGCGGTCTCCCCGCCGTCCAAGTCGTTTTTGTTGACCACGAGCACCGCAGTCAGGTCCTGCATCTGGGCAAAAACCAGCAGCTTGTCCACCAGGAGGCAGTCCGGTTCGGGCACGGGCGAAACGGTAACGCACAAAAGCGTCACATTGGCTACCGGAGGTCGGACAAACTGATTCGCCCGGGGCAGGATCTCCTCCACCCAGCCGTGTTCGTCGCTGATCTCCCCTGGGGTGAACAGCACCCGGTCCCCCACCAGCGGAGTGACGCGCTGCCTCCTGAATTTCTTTTTTGCCCGCAGGACATATTCCAGGCCATCGTCCGTCCTTGCGGTATACAGCCCGCCCATGCCCCTGACGAGCGTTCCCTGTGCAAATCCTGTCATTTATTCACCCGATAAAGAGGGGCCGGACCATGAAAAGGCCGCCCCTCATGGCGTGCGGACGCCGATGATAAGGGGAATGACCTATTCCCCGCCGCCTTCCAGCCGGAAGATGGCCAGCAGAACGCCGGCTCCGCTGTTTTTGATCGTGTAGGTATTGTTCTCCAGAATATTCCCGTTCTTGTCCAGATACTGCTGTGAAGCGACCGTCCCGTCGATGGCCTCGTTGCTGATGGGCATTTCCTTGACATCCTTTACCTCGACGCCCATTTTCTCCAGGATCCCCAAGGCCTCGTTATAGCTGTAGCCCGTCAGGTCCTGCAGCAGCACGCACCCGCCTGACAGCGCCACTTGGATGATCCCGTTCTGGACGGCGATCTCTCCCGCCCTCGGCGACTGGCGCACCACCGTTCCCACGGCTTCCCTGCTGACCTCGCGTTCGGGAAGCACAAGGAGGTTGAACCCCACCTTCGAAAGGATCTCCCGGGCTTCCTGCTCGGTTTTGCCGCTCAGGTCCGGCACCTCCTGCTGCACAGGTCCGGTGGATACCGTCAGGTACACGATATCGCCCTTTTTCAGCCGGACGTCATATCCCGGGTCCTGCATGATCACGGCGCCGGCAGGCTTTTCAGCGTCGCTGGTCCGGGTGATCGAGGGCGTCAGCCCGGATCGGACCAGCAGCTGCACGGCTTTATCCTCATATTCGTTGATCAGGTACGGAACGCTGGCCACGTTGAAGATCATGTCGTACGCCTTGTACACGCCGAATATGAGGACCAGCGCCATCATGACGGCCAGCAGGGCGGAAATGCCGCGGTACATCCATTTGGTCCTGTCCCTCCTGCCGTTGTTCGGATGTGTGTTCTCGACCTGGGATATCAAGGGGATCGGCACGTCCGTCTGAGTGGTGACAGACCAGTCCCTCTGGGGATCATGCAGGGCACGATGCAGGTCCTGTGCCATCTCCATAGCGCTCTGGTAACGCTTTTCCGGCTTTTTTTCCATGGCCTTGCGCACGATCCGTTCCATGGAAGCGGGAATGCCCGGCACCAGGTCCGTCACGGGGCGCGGCTCCACGGAGACGTGCTGCAGCGCTACCGCCACTGGCGTATCACCGTCGAAGGGAACGGTGCCGGTAAGCATTTCATACAGGACCACCCCGACGCTGTAGATATCGCTGGCGGCGGTCACAGTCTGTCCGGAGGCCTGTTCGGGCGAAAAATAATACACCGAGCCCATCACGCTGTCGTTTTTATTCTGGGTGGCATCGCCCTCTATCCTGGCGATCCCGAAATCCGCCACCTTGATATGCCCCTCGGAATGGACCAGGATGTTCTGCGGCTTGATATCGCGGTGGATGATGCCGTTATTATGAGCGTGCTGCAGCGCTGACAGGATGCGGATGGCGATCTGCCCGGCGATATCGTAGGGCAGCGGCGCCTTTTCCTCGATGACCTGTTTCAGCGTCTTTCCCCGGACATACTCCATCACCAGGTACCGGATGGAATCCACCTGGCCCACATCCAGAAGGTTGACGATATTGTGATGGGTCATCTTGCTGGCAGCGGCGGCCTCCCAGTCGAAACGCTCCAGGAATTCCTGATCCCGGGCAAACTCCGGCTTCAGGATCTTGACAGCCACGTCGTGCCCGGTCCGATGGTCCACGGCACGGTAGACCAGGGCCATGCCGCCATGGCCGATCTGTTCCTTGAGTTCGTACCGGTCATCCAGCTTCAGCCCGGTCCCGATCTGAATCATGGGGTGACCTCCGCGATGATCAGCGATATATTGTCTTTTCCTCCGGCCTCCAGCGCTTCCTCAAGCATCCTGTCGGCCGCTTCTTCCGGGGAATACTGTTCCAGCGTTTCTTCCAGACGGCGGTCGGTCAGGTATTCCGTCAATCCGTCGGAACAGATCAGCCACAGATCCCCGGGGATGACTTTCACCGTGCGGATGTCGGGAATGACCGCAGGGTCGGTCCCCACCGCCTTTGTGATCATGTTCCGGTAAGGGTGGGTCCTGGCTTCCTCGGGCGTGATGGATCCCCGCTTCATCATTTCCCACACAAGGGAATGGTCTTCCGTGACCTGCTTAAGGCGCCCGTCCCGGTAAAGGTAGGCCCGGGAATCACCCACATGCCCCAGAACGACCCGGTCCCCGGCGTCCCAGATCACTGTCAGGGTGGTCCCCATGCCCTCCAGGGCCGTATCCTCCGACGCTTTTTCGAATACCGCGCTGTTGGCCTCGCCGATCCCGTATTTCAGGGCCTTTTCATCCGGTTTCAGGTTCTCCAGGCATGAAAGCAGGGTGCTGCAGCACAGGGCGCTGGCCACGTTTCCGCCCCTGTGCCCGCCCATTCCGTCGGCCACGGCGAAAAGGCCGCCGCCGATAAGCACATAATCCTGATTGGAACTCCGCATCCGGCCCACGTCCGTTTTCCAAACGACCTTCATTGCACGCCTCCATCCAGGTATTTTTTTCTCAGCTGCCCGCAGGCGCCCTCGATATCGTCGCCCATTTCCCTTCTCCGCGTGGCGGAGATATGCTTTTCGGAAAGTACGCCAAGAAAATCCGCCACCTGTTTTTCCGTGACGCCCTTCAGGTTTCTTTCCGGCACGTCGTTCAGCGGGATCACGTTCACGTGGCACTGCATGCCCCTCAAAAGGTCCGCCAGCATAGCGGCGTGCTCCCGCCGGCTGTTGACGCCGTCCACCAGGGCATATTCAAAAACGACCCTGCGTCCCGTCTTTTCAATATATACCCGGCAGGCGTCCAGCACCCGGCGGATGGGATACGCATTGGCCACCGGCATCAGCTTTTTCCTGATCTCGTCACTCGGGGCGTGCAGGGAAACGGAAAGCGTCACCGGCAGGCCTTCCCCGGAAAAACGGAGCATTTCATCGACCAGCCCGCAGGTGGAAAGGGATATATGCCTCATCCCGATATTCACGCCCTTTTCATTGCCCACAAGCCGGAGAAACCGCACCGTATTGTCATAATTGTCCAGCGGCTCCCCGCTCCCCATCAAAACGATATTGTGGATGCACCCGCCGTCGCTTTCCAGAAGGCGATTGACCTGCGTGACCTCCCCCAGCATTTCGGCGGCGGTCATGTCACGGACGCGTCCCTCCAGGGTGCTGGCGCAGAAACGGCAGCCCATCCTGCAGCCCACCTGGGTGGAGACGCACAGCGTGCATCCGTAGCGGTAACGCATCAGCACGCCTTCCACGCAGTTGCCGTCCCTGAGGCCGAACAGGAATTTGCGCGTTCCGTCAAGCCCGGATTCCCGCACCGTCCTGATCTCAACGGCCGTGTCGACGCACTCTTCCTTCAGCCGCCGGCGAAGCCCGAGGTCCAGGTTCGTCATTTCGTCGAACGTCCGACCCCTGCCGAGCCATGAAAAGATCTGCCCGGCGCGGAAGGGTTTTTCTCCCCGGGACACCAGCCATTCCTTCAATTCATCGGGATACATCCCGGCCAGTTCGATCATCCTGTCTCCTTCCGCCTTTCCGGCGAGGGCTGGCGCTGCCTGTCCGGATCATTCCCGTTTCATCGCCGCGATAAAGAACCCGTCGATCCCGTCACGCCATGGAAGGATCTGAAGGCCGCATTCCGTCATATGGTCCCTGAGGGGCCCAAAGGATTCCGGAAGGGGAGCAATGCGGAATTCCGGATGTTTCCCAAGGAAAATCCGCACCTGTTCCTCGTTTTCCTCTTTCAGAAGGCTGCAGGTGGAATAAACCAGGATACCTCCCATCCGGACGTATCCGGAACAGGTCTCAAGCAGCTTTTCCTGGAGGGCGGTCAACTCCCGCACCTGGTCCGAGGTCACTTTGTATTTGATATCCGGCTTGTTGTCCATGACCCCAAGTCCTGTGCAGGGCGCGTCCAGGAGCACCGCGTCCATGGCCTGCGCCATGTCCTCGCGGAATACCGACGCGTCCCTCACCACGGGGCGTACGTTGTCCAGCCCAAGGCGTCGTGCCATGGCACGGATCAGTTCCACACGGTGTTCGTAAACGTCCCAGGCATAGACCCGCCCGGTCCCTTTCATCATTTCGGCGATATACGCGGTCTTGCCGCCCGGGGCCGCGCAGGCGTCCAGCACCTGCATCCCGCCCCGGCACCTGAGTGCCTCGGCCGCCAGCATGCTGCTGACGCCTTCAATGGAGAAGGCGCCCGAGGCGTAATCCGAGTCCCTGCTGATATCCGACGCGCCGCGGACATTCCAGGCGTCCAGGAAGGGGGCCTTTTCACACTCCCATACCTTTTTGTCCAGTACCTTCAGCCGGAAAGCCTCAGAAGTGGGGTATTTGATTTTATTGGGGCGCACGGTGATACAATGCTGTCCCCGGTAAGCGCAGATCTTCTCCGCGTCGTCCCCGTATTCCTCAGAAAGCCTCTCGCAAAGCCAGCGGGGAACGGAATACATCACCGACAGGTATCCCGCCGGGTCTTTCTCCCTGTCCGGCCAGGCAAAATCGCTGTCCAGACTTGTAAAAGCCTTTCGAAGGACGGCGTTCACCAGGCCCGTCATTCCCTCCGCCCCGGAAAAACGGGTCAGCTTCACCGCTTCATCCACGATAGCGCTGTCCGGCACCTTGTCCATGTACAGTTTCTGCGAAACGCTCATCTCAAGGATCATTTGCAGCCGGAGGCTCAGCGCCTCCCTGTCCTGGAGGAAACGGTCCAGAACATATGCCGTCTTCAGGCGGTTTTCCTCACAGGAATAGGTCAGATTGGTGCAGAAGCGCTTCTCGATCTGTGGAAGGTTGTGCTCGGAAAAATACCTGTCCAGAGCCGCGGAAATAAAGGCACCGTTCTCCCTTATATCGCACAGCACGCAAAGCGCCGCCGTGCGCCCCGGTGTCGGCGCGGAGTCCGCGTTCCTCTTTGGCACAGCGCCTTCCGGCCGGACCGGCCTCGCGGCGCCGTTAAAACGCCTGCCCACCGGCTTCCCCGGACGCGAGGCGGGAGAGCCTTTCCCTGCGCCGCCGGAAAACGGCCGTCCGTTTTTATCCCCGTTTCTTTGGGGCATATCTTTCCGTGATCCCATCCTCGTTCCGTGTTCTCCCCTGGATTGATCGGCCATATTCGGATCGTCCCTTTCCGTTATTCGGGACGGACAACCGCCCTTCGGCGGTCCCCTGCGGCGCCTTTGCGGGCGCCGGAGCCCCTCTTATCCGCATTTTATCAGATTCAATGCGGAAATGCAATCCGGACGCATGCGGCGCACGGCTTCCCAGTCCAAAAAAAAATAAAAAAAGCTTTACAAAAAGCAAAAGCTGTGGTATCCTATCTTTTGTTCGGGGCATTAGCGCAGCTGGTAGCGCGCCACAATGGCATTGTGGAGGCCATCGGTTCGACTCCGATATGCTCCATTTAAAAAGATCCCTGAGGTCCAACGCCTCAGGGATCTTTTCTTGCGTTTCTTTTTTCTCGTTCATTTTTTATCAGAATGTGACTGCTTTTTTTGATTCGTAAAGTAAAAAAATTTCGCCCGTTACGGGCGAAATCGGAAGTCCGGTCCCGGAAGCGACCGCGTGATAAAGGGCGTTACCTGACCAGGTTTTCGTAATCGAACACAGGAAGCCCGTCCCGGAAGGGCACCTTCATCACATAGCAGTGCCGGTTGGGATCGTACAGCGGGTCCCCCTTTATCTCGTCATAGTTCCGGGCATGGAAGGATGTAAAGAGCTGTCCCTCCTCGTCCCGGAAAAAGGTGTTGTGGCCCGGGCCGAGCATGCCCTTGTCCATATCGGTGGCAAGGACCGGGTGATCGATCCGGTGCCACGCGCTGATATCCATCGGGTCGCCGGATGCGTCCATCCATACCATTCCCATGCAGTACGCCGCACTGGTATCTGAGGCGGAATAGGTCAGAAAGATCCTTCCCCCCTCCTCAGCCACGGTCGGACCTTCGTTGACCCAGAAGCCGTGCCTCTCCCATGCGTAAGCCGGCGATGTCAGCAGCATCTGGGGGGTCTTCAGTTCCACGGGCGACGCCATCTCGGCGATATAAAGATTGGATATCTTTTTCCCGACACTCACCTTTTCCGCCCAAACGCAGAAAAGCCTCTCCCCATGTTCAAAGACCGTCATATCCAGGGAAAAGTCCCGGAAGGAAAAGTCATCCGCCGGATGGACCCCTCCCGCCTCCGTCCAGGGATCCCGCATCGGGTCGTCTCCGACACAGACCAGCACCCAGGGACGGATCCGGAACATATCGTCCTTCTCCCCCGCCGCAAAATAAACGACCCATTGCCCGCGGACGCGGTGGATCTCGGGAGCCCAGATGTTTCTGGACATAGCGCCGTCCGGATGCGCCCGCCAGATCACCTTCTCCTCCGCTTCCTTCAGGCCCTGAAGGCTCCCGGCGCGGCGCAGGACGATCCGGTCATATTCGGGCACGGAGGCGGTAAAATACCAATCCCCATGATCGTTCAGGATATAGGGATCGGCCCGCTGGGCGATAAACGGACGGTTATATTCCGTCCTGCGGAAATTGTCTTTGTTCATGGTATCTCCTCCGTTCTGTGTATTGAGCGCGCCTCGTCTGCGGAAAGCCAAACCCGGTAATTTCCGCCGCCCGAACGGGAAAGGGCGGTCCCTATACCCGGCGGGGATCATTCCCCGCCGAGGCTTTTGAGCTTTTCATACTTCTCCCGGGCGTATGCGGCGCCTTCGGCAAACAGTGCTTTGGCGTTCTCGGGGAAGGTCCTCCTGAGGGAGCTGTAACGCACCTCGCCATCCAGGAATTCCTCATAAGCCATCGTCGGCTTTCCCGAATCCAGGCGGAAGCGCGGCGACGCATCCGGGTTGTAGCGGTACAGGAACCAGTAGCCGGAATCCACGGCCTTCTTCATTTCGTCCTGAACCCGGTCGGCCCCGCATTTGAGCCCGTGCTCCTGGCAGGGAGCGTATGCGATGATAACGCTGGGCCCGTTGTAGTTCTGCGCTTCCTTTATGGCCCGGAGCAGCTGGGCGTTGTCCGCCCCCATGGCTACCTGAGCCACGTAAACGTTCCCATAGGTCATCAGGATACTGCCCAGGTCCTTCTTGGGCTGCTTTTTGCCCGCGGCGGCAAACTGGGCCACGGCGCCTACCGGTGTCGCCTTGGAAGCCTGCCCGCCGGTGTTGGAATACACCTCGGTATCCACGATCAGTACGTTGATGTTTTCGCCGCTGGCGACCACATGATCCAGGCCGCCGAACCCGATATCGTAAGCCCAGCCGTCGCCCCCGAACATCCAGAAGGTTTTCTTGCTCATTTGGTCCCTGCGTTTCAGCAGTTCCAGAGCGTCCTCCCCGCCCTCTTTTTCAAGGGCGGAAATCAGTTCGGCAGAGGCCTTCGCGGAAAGGTCAAAATCGTCAAAGACGGAAAGGTAATTCCCTATGGCTTCCTTCAGGGCCGTGTCTGCGGTCTTTTCGCCCAGGGCGGCGGCCATGTCCCGTACCTTTTCCCTCTGCTGACGGACCGACAGCGCCATGCCCAGGCTGAACTCGGCGTTGTTCTCAAACAGGGAATTGGACCAGGCCGGCCCGTGCCCCTGCCGGTTGACGGTATAGGGGATCCCCGGCATGGCAGAGCCCCAGGCCTGGGAGCAGCCGGTGGCGTTGGCCCAGAAGACCCGGTCGCCGTAAAGCTGGGTCAGGAGCTTCGCGTAGGGCGTTTCGCCGCAGCCGGCGCAGGCGGCGGAGAACTCCAAAAGCGGCCGCCGGAACTGGCTGCCCTTGACGGTATAGGGATCGAACAGGTCCCCCTTATCCTTCAGGGACAAGGCATAGTCCCACATTTTTGATGTGTCCGCGGCCTGGGATACCGGCGTCATCACGAGAGCCTTTTCCTTCGCCGGACAGACGTTCGCGCAGCTTCCGCAGCCGGTGCAGTCGGCAGCGCTGACCTGCAGGGTAAAGCGCATCCCCTCCGCCTGCTTCCCTTTGGCCGGAACAGCCTTCATGCCCTCAGGCATGTTCTTTTCTTCCTCAGCGTCCAAAAGATAGGGACGGATGACCGCGTGGGGACACACATAACTGCAGCGGTTGCACTGCAGGCATAGATCCTCCCGCCACACCGGCACCCGGACGGCGATGCCGCGCTTTTCATAGGCGGTCAGGCCCATGTCCATCACGCCGTCCTTGTACTGCATCAGGGCGCTGACCGGAAGATCGTCCCCCTTTTGGGCGTTCAGGGGCTCGAGGATCCCGGTCACGACGGCGGGAACGTTCCTTTCAGGCTGGGGTCCGTCTTCGGCGGCGAGCCAGCTTTCGGGCACCGGTACTTCTTTGGCGGAGGAGATGCCGGCGTCGATGGCGGCAAGGTTGCGCCTTACTACTTCCTCACCCTTGGCAAAATAGGTCTTCTCCGCCGCGGCCTTGATAAAGCGGACCGCGTCCTCCTCGGGGATGACCGGCATCAGGTGGAAGAAGGCCGCCTGGAGGACCATGTTGAAATGCCCGCCCAGGCCCAGCTCCCGGGCGATGCCCAGGGCGTCAATGGTATAAAAGCGGATATGCTTTTTTGCGATGGTACGCTTCACCCTGGCGGGGAGACGCTTTTCCAGTTCATCCCCTTCCCATGGACAGTTGAGCAGGAAGATCCCGCCCTCCCTGACCTCCGATACGATATCGTACCTCCCGATATAGGAGGGGTTGTGGCAGGCGGTGAAATCCGCGGACTTGACATAATAGGACGACATGATGGGCTCATCCGCGAACCGCAGGTGGGATTTGGTGATGCCGTAGGATTTTTTGGCGTCATATTCAAAATACGCCTGCCCGAATTTATCGGTATGGGAATTGATGATCTCCACGGTGTTCTTGTTGGCGCCCACCGTACCGTCGGAGCCGAGGCCCCAGAACTTGCAGCTGACAAGTCCCTTTGACGCCGGATAGAAGTTTTCCTTTTCCGGCAGGGAAAGGTGGGTCACATCGTCGGTGATGCCGATGGTAAAACTGTTCAGCGGTTTTTCTTCCCGGAGGTTTGCGAACACCGCCGCGATCTGGGAGGGCGTGGTGTCCTTGGAGCTTAGGCCGTACCTTCCGCCCACCACCGTAACGTCGGTCCGCTCCCTGAGGGCGCTGATGACGTCCAGATAAAGGGGATCGCCGGACGCGCCCATTTCCTTGGTGCGGTCGAGCACCGCCACGCGGCGGCAGGTCGCCGGCAGAGACAGGGCAAAGCGCGCCGTATCAAAGGGCCTGTAGAGATGGACCTGCAAAAAGCCTGTCTTCTCCCCCCTGGCGTTCAGGGTCTCCACCGTTTCACGCACGCATCCGGACACCGAGCCCATAGCCACGATCACCCGCTCCGCGTCCGGGGCGCCGTAGTAATTGAACAGGTGGTATTCCCGCCCGGTCAGCGCCGAGACCCGGGTCATGTAATCCTCCACCACGTCGGGAAGCGCGGCGTAATCTCCATTGTTCGCCTCCCTCACCTGGAAATAGATGTCCGGATTCTGCACCGTAGCCCGGATCATCGGATGCTCCGGGTTCAGGGCATGTGCGCGGAGCGCGTCCAGGGCATCCCGGTCCAGCATATCCCCCAAGGCCTCGTAAGGCATCTCCTCGACCTTGTTGATCTCATGGGAGGTACGGAAGCCGTCAAAAAAATGGATGAAGGGCACCCTGGCCCTGATCGCCGAAAGATGGGCGACGCCGGCCAGGTCCATGACCTCCTGGACGGAACCGGTGGAAAGCAGGGCAAAGCCGGTCTGGCGGCAGTTCATCACGTCCGAATGATCGCCAAAAATGGAAAGGGCGTGGGTACCGACGGTGCGGCTTGCCACGTGCAGGACCCCCGGCAGACGCTCTCCGGCGATGCGGTGCATCGTCGGGATCATCAGCATCAGCCCCTGGGAAGAAGTAAAGCTGGTCGCCAGGGCGCCGGTCTCAAGCGCGCCGTGGACCGCGGCAATGGCGCCGGATTCCGCCTGCATCTCCACCAGGCGCACCGTCTGCCCGAACAGGTTCTTTTTCCCTTTGGCGGACCAAAGATCGGTCTTCCCCGCCATCGGGGAAGAGGGGGTGATGGGATAGATGGCCGCCACATCCGTAAAGGCATAGGCGATATAAGCGGCGGCCTCGTTGCCGTCCATGGTCACAAAACGTTTATTGCCCACAGGCATCTGCTTTATCCTCCTCAGAGTCAAATGAGATCCGGTACATCCCGGCACAGTTCTTCCAAAGGATCTTTTCTTCCTCTTCCCGGTCAAAGCCCAGGGAACGGAGGAAATCCAATTCCCACCTCTGGGGCCACATCGGGTAATCCGTCCCGAACATGACCCGGTCCGTCCCGAAGGAGCGGATAAGCTCCGCGGATCTGTCCTTCCCCAGCCAGCGGAAGGAGGAGGACGTATCCACCGTCAGGTTCTCAAAGCCGGAAAGCAGTTTTTCGGCCCGGTCCCAGACGCTCCATCCTCCCAGATGCGCCCCGATCATGCGAAGCTCCGGAAGCGCCTTCAATACCCGCGCGGTCCTTTCCGGGTTGGAATAATCATACCTGAAATCCCCAGTATGCACAAGTACCGGCAGGTCAAATTCGATGCAGGCTTCAAACAGGCGGAAGGCTTTCGGGCTGTCCACCTCAAAGCCCTGGAAATCCGGATGGATCTTGACCCCGCGCAGTCCGAGGGCCGCGATCCGGGCCGCATCGCCACGGACATCTCCGGCGTCGGGATGGAGCGCTCCCAGGCCGATGAAAGCGCCGCGGGACATTTCCACCGCTTCCGCGATGAATCGGCAGATGTTTTCGACCTGCGAAGGCGCGGTCGCTACCGAATGCACCACAAAGCGGGAGATCCCGGCGCTCCTCCCGGAGGATAGAAGGGTGCCCGCAGTCCCGTCCAGGGGTGTGGCGGGCAGCCCGCCGTAAAACCGGTCCACCGCCTCCACGGCCTTCGGGGCGATATGCTCGGGATAGATATGGCAGTGGCTGTCGATGATCCGTGTCATTTTGCCTTTCCCGTTTATGCCGTCTCTATTTTGGCGGCCTTCTCCAGGCCCAGCTTTTTCACGGCCTCTTCGCGCATTTTGTATTTCTGGATCTTTCCCGCGTCGTTCATCGGGAAGGACTTGACGAATTCGATATACCTGGGCACCTTGTGCTTGGCCATGTGGTCCAGGACGTATTTCTTCATCTCATCCTCCGTCATGGTCTCCCCTTCCTTCAGGATGATGCAGGCCATGATCTCCTCGCCCATCGCCTGGTCCGGCACGCCGATCACCTGCACGTCGCTGACCTTGGGATGAGTATAGATGAATTCCTCGATCTCCTTGGGATAGATGTTTTCACCACCGCGGATGATCATGTCCTTCAGGCGGCCGGTGATGCGGTAGTTTCCCTCGGGAGTGCGGCAGGCAAGGTCGCCGGTATGCAGCCAGCCGTCCTTGTCGATGGCGGAGGCGGTGGCCTTGGGCATTTTATAATAGCCCTTCATGATATTGTAGCCCCGGGCCACAAATTCCCCGATCACCTCGTCCGGGCAGTCCTCCCCCGTTTCGGGATCGACGATCTTGCACTCCACCTCCGGGAAGGCGCTGCCCACGGTGGTCACCCGGACCTCCAGGGGATCGGTGGTGCGGCTCATGGTGCAGCCGGGGGACGCCTCGGTCTGCCCGTAGACGATGACGATCTCGGGCATGTGCATTTTTTCCACCACGTCCCGCATCACGGCGATGGGACACGGGGATCCGGCCATGATGCCGGTCCGCATATGGCTGAAATCCGTCTTGGGGAAGTCCGGGTGGCTCAGCATCGCGATGAACATCGTGGGTACGCCGTGGAAGGCGGTGATGTGCTCGTTATGGATGCAGGAAAGGGAGGACTTGGGCGAAAAATAAGGGATCGGCAAGATGGTGCCGCCGTGGGTCATGGTCGCCGTCATGGCCAGCACCATTCCGAAACAGTGGAACATGGGCACCTGGATCATCATCCGGTCCTCGGTGGACAGGTCCATGCCGTCGCCGATGGATTTGCCGTCGTTGACGATGTTGTAGTGGGTCAGCATCACGCCCTTGGGAAAACCGGTGGTGCCCGAGGTGTACTGCATATTGCACACGTCGTTGACATTCACCATGGCGGCCAGGCGGCGGATCTCGTCCCTGGGCGTGCGGGAAGCGCAGGCAAGGGCCTCCTCCCAGGTCAGGGCGCCGGGCATCCTGAAGCCCACGGTGATCACGTTGCGCAAAAACGGCAGCCTCTTGCAGTGCAGCGCTTCTCCGGCCTTGCGGTCCTTCATTTCGGGACAAAGTTC
>JAFWWK010000078.1 GCA_017523615.1 Clostridia bacterium | reverse complement strand
GATCACAAAGGGCACGCGGTACCTTTCGTACAGGAAACGGGGGCCCCAGTACAGGCTTTCGGGCTCGGTCATCCACTGGCAGGCGGTCTTGGTCTGCCCCACTTTGGGCTCCAGGATCTCGTAGCCGCGTTCGTTGTCCGCATGGCGCACACGGGAGCCGTAATAGATGTTCTGGCAGTAGAAGTCCAGGGGCCGGGCGATCCTGGGCATATCCTCCTCCCATCCGCGGGGCAGGTATTTTTCCAATTGCTTCAGGGCCTTTTCGGGATAAACCCCCAGCACCGCGGGATCGGACCACCATGCGACGCTCATGATATAGCGGGAAACATCGGCGATGTCGAAATACGCTTTCCTTGCGGCTTCCACGTCCGCGGGATCGGGGCTTGCCGGGATGCTGGGCCCGCCGCAGGGCGCGTAGCCCACCTCGGCGTCCGCCACATTTTGGCGGATCACGTCCGCCGCCGCGCCGTGGGAAAGAAGGACGCGGTGGCACATGGGCACGGTGGCTTCAAGGGGCAGCTGGACCCCGGGAGCCATGGCGCCCACGGCATAGCCCAGGCCCAGGAAACACTGGGGCTCGTTAAAGGTGATGTACTTCTTCACCCGGTCCCCAAGGCGCCGGGTCACGATGTCCGTATAGTCTGCAAACCATTTCACGCTGTCGGGATTGCGCCAGCCGCCCAGGTCCTCCAGGGCAGTGGGATAATCCCAATGGAAAAGGGTCATCCAGGGCGTGATCCCATTTAAGAGAAGCTCATCCACCAGCCGGGAATAAAAATCAAAGCCTTTTTCGTTCACCGCGCCTTTTCCCGCCGGCATCACCCGGGGCCAGGCCACCGAGAAGCGGTAATTGGGGATCCCGTAGCGGGCCATCAGGGCCACGTCCTCCCTCCAGCGGTGATAATGGTCGCAGGCCGTGTCGCCGTTGTGGTTTCCGAATACCTTGCCGGGGGTGTGGCTGTAATCGTCCCACACGCACCTGCCCCGCCCGTCTTCATCCCAGGCGCCTTCGATCTGGAAAGCCGCCGTGGCGGCGCCGAACGCGAAATCCTTCCCGAATCCCATCTCTATTCCCTCCATGATCTATTATTCAGAACGATCCTTCAATGACAAACGTTGTGACGGAAGAGGGCGCGAGTACCGCGTCAAACCCGGTCCCGTCAGCCTCGAGGGGATCAAGCCGCTGCCAGTGCTCGCCGTTTTTCATGCTTCCGGAGGTCCTTACGGCCGCGACCGGCCCGGAGACGGGGCCGAAGGCGCTCAGGTCCACCCGCAGGGGTTTCCGTCCCCCGGCGTTGACGGCGACCAGGACGATCTTCCCATCCCCCAGGGCGCAGAGCAAATCCTCCCCGCAGGCGAAGACCCGCATGCCCGGGCGGATGTACCTTGAAAACTGGCCTAGGACGTAATACTTCTGGGTCAGGACGATCTCGCCCCGGTCGTGATCCGCAGTCGCCGTGCCCCAGTAACCGCCTGTCACATCAGGCATGCCGCTGTCCTTCCGTCCCCCCACGCCGTCCCGGGAAATGTGGGTGTCGATCACCTGCCACAGTACCCATGCCGACGGATCCAGCCGGGCGAAATCGGATATGATCTTGCGCCCGAGCCATAGCCCGGCGCCCATCTCGCCAGCGCCCTTCCCAAAGGTCTCGCCGCCGTCCGTTTCGCTCATCCACAGGGCCATGCCGTCCTCCCGGCAGGTCTTTGCGAGGAGCTCGGCGCGGCTGGTACCATAGGTGTGGGTGTTGATCCTGCCGATCACCGCCCGGGCTTCCGGGGTGTAGCTGCGGTATTCGTCCAATTGCCTCCCGGTATCGGTCTCATCGGAGGCCGCGACGATCACCCCGTCCAGGCCGTACTCCTCCATCTTTTTGCCACAGGCGGCGATCAGGCGGGACTGGGACTCCCCCGCATCGAAGTGGCAGCCCTCCTGCTTGGGGCTCAAAGCGCCCCAGTAGGCGGTGTCCGGCTCGTTCATCGGGGACAGGCTGACCACGTTCAGGCCCATTTCATTCTTCAGCCAGGCCGCGGCGGAGCACAGGTAATCGGCGAAGTCCTCCACGGCGTCTTCCCGCAGGTTGTCCCTGCCGGCGATGGCGTTCCCCGAGGAGCAGCCGCTCACCGTCATGTAATACGGCGGCGAATTGGAAAATGCCTCCACCATGGCCCCGCTTCCGGCGGCGGCGTGGCAGCGGGCGAGGACGTTCAGCTGCCTGAAGTCCGCCGTCGGGTCGAAAACATACTTTCCCTCCGCTTCATTCCAGCTGTACCAGCCCGGCACGTCGGAATCCGTGCGGGTAATGTGGTTGTGGGACGGGTCGTCCCCGCCGCCGATATTATAGCGCATGATGTTCAAACAGAGGCCCTCCGGCCCAAAGAACAGGTCGGCGGCCTTCTGGGACAGGCTGTCCGAATAGCCGATGCGGTTGGCCCACCAGCAAAGGCTGGTGCCCCAGCCCTCGAATATCCGTTCCCGGCCCGTCATGGCCGGCCTCACCGTCTCCCCCGTCACGCTCGCGCACCCCCCCAGCACGGCGCATGCGCACAGAGCCGCCGCAAACGCCGCCCATTTTCTCTTTACGGAAGTCTTTGCCGCTTTGGTCCGGGCCGGGCCTGAAAAAGAAGGCCCCCCTTTCCGATGTCCTGCTGCCGGAAAAGTCAAAAGGCATCCCCCCATCCGCAAGCGAAAAAAAAACAGGTCCCCCGGCTGTCGCCGAAAGACCTGCCCGTATCCGTTACTCGTTGACGGCGTCCTTCAGGGCCTTGCCGGCCTTGAACGCGGCGGACTTGGAAGCGGGAACATGGACCTTTTCCTGGGTCCTGGGGTTCATGGTCTCGCGGGCGGCGCGTTCCTTGCACTCGAAAGTGCCAAAGCCGATCATCTGGACCTTTTCGCCGGCCTTCAGGGTCTCCTTGACAACTTCAACAAAAGCGCTGATCACTTCTTCGGTGTCCTTTTTCGTTACGCCGGTCTTATTAGCGATCGCGGCGATCAATTCGGACTTGTTCATGGATTTACCTCCTAAGTTTAGATCGGCGCACCGGGATCGGGCGTCGGTTCATTTCAAGTATAACGCCATTTCATCAATTGTCAAGTCTTTTGCATTGCCGGCAGTGTTTTCGGCTTCCTCCACCCGCCGGATAAAGCGTTCGCAGGCGCTCTGCAGGCAGGTTTCGGCATCCACGCCCGTTTTTCTGGCGCAGAGGACGCAAAGGAAAAGCATCCTGCCGATCACATCCTCCCTTTCCTCTCGGCCGGCGCCGTCCTCAAGGGGCAGCCGGTCCATGAGGGACCGCAGTGCGTCCAGGGCCGCCCCGACGGGGATATCCGCACCGGCGCGGGCCGCCCGCTCCTGCAACTTATGGGCGCGCATCAATTGCGGCAGCGTGGCGGGCAGGTCCCTGAGGGTCTGGGAAAGGGTGGTAAAGCCCCTTTCCTCCCGCTTGATCCTGTCCCAGTTCTTCGACACGGCCTCCCCGTCCCCGCACCTGTCGCCCCCGAAGATGTGCCGGTGGCGGCGGATCATCTTGTCCGTGATAGCCGTGGTGATGTCGCCCAGGCAGAAGGTGCCGTACTCACAGCCGATATTCGCCTGGAAGACCACCTGCAGAAGCACGTCCCCCAGTTCGTCGGCCACATGGTCCCATTCCTCCGCGTCAATGGCGGCCGCGGTCTCGTAGGCTTCCTCCACCAGGTAATTGCGCAGGGACCGGTGGGTCTGCTCCCGGTCCCAGGGACACCCGCCGGGGGCGCGCAACACGTCCATCACCCGTTTCAGGTCCTCAAAATCATGGTGCTTTTTATCCGTCACCGCTTTCTCCGGGATCACCGCGGCGCACAGGTGTCCGTATTTTAAGTCCTTCTGACGGTCCAGGTCCTCCAGGGCGATCACCTCCGGCCGGGGAAGGCGCTTTTCATCCTGGGCAAAAAACCACACCGGCGTGTCCATGGCATAAACTTCCGCCAGCTTCATCTTGCATTCCCCCGCCAGCAGGCGGGAATCGATCTCCGTCAGGCACAGCGTGCCCTGGGAGGATACCGTATCCAGGTCCGACGCGGCGAAAAAGCGCACCTCGCCCATGGGAAGGACCGCGTCCGCGGCAGCCGCGCCTGCCGACACCCCGGGGACCACCCGGTCCACCTTATCCCGGATGAGGCGCACCGTACCGTCCCGGGCGGGATCGAACACGGCGAAGCAAACCTTTCCCTTTTCAGCTTCCTCCAGGATCCTTTGGGCGCTCAATCGGTGCAGTTCATCAAAATCCTCGGCTTCCTCATACAGGTCGTCCAGGGTCCCGAACGGGATCCCCTCCCTGCGCAGCAGGGCGGCCGCACCGCATTTTTCCGTGCGCAGGATCAGTCTGTTCCCCTCCTTCATGGCGCGAAGAGCCCCGAGGGTCACGTCGTCCTCCCGCCCGGTGCCCAGGGCTATGACCGTGATGGATCCCATCCTTTTTCCTCTCCTTTGCGGACCTTTTTTGCTGCCGGGAACACCCGGACGCGCACAACAAGTATAACCCAATTTCACCGCCGGGACAAGGAGTTTCCCGGCGCTGCAAAAAAGGAGCCGGGGCGGGATCGTCCCGGACCGGCTCCTAACTGATCCTTCGGCAATATTATTCCGCGGGGAGCGTCCGGAACGGCACGCCTTCCTCCCGGCACAGGCTTTCCGCGTAACTGCCCTCTTCCACGATCACCACGACCTGCGGCAGCGGGGCGTCACGGCGCTCCGTGCGGCTCCAGGCATGTACAAAAGCAACGCCGATCTCCCTCACGCTTCGGGGGATGGTCAGGCTCTTTAGCCCGGTGCAGTCATAAAAGACCGTCCCATCCAGCGCCAGGACCGAGGATGGGATCACGACCTCCGTCAGGCCGGTGCAGCCGGAAAAGGCGGCTCTCCCTATGCTTCGGACTTTCTCCGGGATCCAGATCTCCGGCAGCGCCGTACAGTGATAGCACATATATCCGGGGATCTCTGTCAGCTCTTCCGGCAGGATCAGGCGTTTCAGGCTGGCACAGCCAGAAAAGACCGCCTCTCCCAGCATGCATGCGTTCCCGGAAAAAACCGCTTCCGTCAGCGCCGTGCATCCATAGAAAGCGGAGTCCCCCACCCGTTCCACGCTCGCCGGGATCCGGACCGCCGGGATCGAGACGCAGTCTACAAATGCAAGGACACCTATTTCCAGGAGGCCTTCCGGCAGCACGACATCCGCAAGCCGAGGGCATTTCCTGAACGCGTTCGTCCCGATCTGTGTCAGGGTCTCCGGCAGCACCACCTCTTCCAGTTCCGCGCACTCCCAGAAAGCGCTTTCCCCGATCCAGGTCAGCCCCTCGGGCAGGACCAGCCGACGCAGGTGTTTGCTCCGGTCAAAGGCAAAAGCCGCGATCCCTGCCACGGGATGCCCGTCTATTTCCGCCGGCAGGATCAGCGAGTCGCCATTCCAACGGGCAGAGGTGATCACCGCGCCTCCGTTTTCTTCCAGATCATACCACACCCGTTCCAGCCCGTTTTCCTCGGCTGTACCGGCGGCGCATCCCAGCGCCAGGCAGATCGCCAGCAGCAGGCCGATGCTCATGATCTTCCTGTCCATCATCATTCCTCCCTTTCTTCGACCATTATAGCATCTTTGTCACCCGCAAAGAGACCGTCATCGCAGTTTTTTTGAAAGGAAAAGGACCAGATCATCGTCAACCGTGCAGACCGTTTCATATTGGACGCACTGCCTGCCCCGGTACCAGACCCCGGACCCGTCCGGAAGGTATCCGCGTTTGACATACATCCGCTGCGCGGCGCCATAGCTGTCACACAAGCCCACGCCCAGGCAGACCGTATCCGCATACCGGCCCGCGATCCGCTCCGCCGCGTCCATCAGCCTGTTTCCAATGCCCCTTCTCTGATACTTTTTCAGCACGTTGAAATCAACGATGATGGGCCATTCCTTCCCTTTGAACGGCCCCTCCTCCGCCCGCAGGTACACATAGACGTAACCGGCGGGGCATCCCTCGAATACGGCGGTCAGAGCAGTGCATTTCCCCTGGGCACGGTCGTTCAGCCTCGCCGTATATCCGGCAATATCCGGATGCCATCCCTGGGCCGTCAGTTCATCCGTAAAGATGCGGGCGTCCGCTTCTTCCATATCGCGGATGATCAGTTTCCCGTCTTCGCAATAGATCATGAAATTGCTTCCCTCCTCCCAAAAAGGACCCGTTTCCCCGGCAGATCCCATGCTGTCGAGCGGGTCCCTTTGACATTATACCACAGTTTGCGGGGATCATTCGGCGGGAGCATATTCCGCGTAAACGGTCACCGGTGCGGTAAGGCTCGTATACGGCTCATAGGTCTTCCCGTCCCGGTCCGCCCACCGGACGAAGGTATAGCCGGCTTTCTTCGGCGCGGCGGGGAAGCGGGTGTCCTCAAGGCCCCTGCGCTGGTAAGCCTGCATGACCGCGTAAACCGTGTCACCGTCCATAAAGGTCACAGTCGCCAGCACATTGGGGAGTTCATTGTCCAGGTTGGCGGTGATCGCCTTCCTGTGCAGGTCCAGGTCCTCCTTCATATCCCCGATGATCTTATCCAGGTCCGCGTCGGTGGTGTTCCAGAGCTGCTTGTTGTTTTCCCAGGATCTTTTGATCGTGCCGGCGTACTGATCCAGGATGCCGCCGTCCCGGGTGACTTCCGCGATCACCTTGTCCAGCTTGGTCCAGGTCTCCCGGAGGATCTGCCGGTATTCCGGGCTGTACTGCCGCAGGTAGTCAAGCCAGATCATCTTGATGTCAAATTCCCCGTAGCTGCCGATCGGGTTCAGGGCGATGTCAAAATCCCACAGGGGGCCCCAGTACAGCTTTTTGCCCATTTCCTTGTACAGGTATGTGCTGGGAGTCCTGAATGCGTCGCCGTTGTGGGTAAACTCCTGGATCCACCAGTAGGCGGCCGCGGATCTTGCGTCCATCAGCTCGCCGTAATGCGTGCCGCCGGCGTTGTATCCGTCCTTCCCGTAGACAGCGTCCTCGAGCTGCTGAAGATAATCCCCCACATAATCGTGCTGCGCCTGCCGCGCCGTCTTCAGTTCTTCGCCGTATCTTGACAAATTCGGGGTCTTGATGCCAAACCGGACGCCGCCTTTGGTGGTGACGACGTTGGTCTCCGGTTCCATCGAATAAGGCTCCATGGTGATCAGGTAGCCGCCGGTGATCTCCTCGCCCCCCGTCGCGTCCTTTTTGACAGGGGTGATATCCAGGCTGTTTTCCGCGACCTGGACGAAGGGGCTGATCTCATAGCTCCCCATGTATTTGCCGTTGACGACCAGGTCTACCGGGACGAATTTCGGGGTATACGGAAAGCCCATGGCGCTGCTGAGATAACTGACGACGTGGTTTTTGAGCAGGCTGGCATCATACGCATTTGCCATCAGCGCCCAGGTCGTGCCCTTGCCCATGCCGAAAAGGTCCACCTTTTCGGCAAACCTGATCTTGAAGGGCTTTTTTTCCTGCGACCAGGTGGAATGCCCGCGGCCCCGGATATATTCAAGGGAAAGATCCCTGCCCGCGAAAGACGCGTCGAAGCCGCCGTATTCGCATTCAAAGCCTTCCGGGATCGTGATGCGGACGGATCCGCCTTTGGCCATATAGTCGTGGCTGTTGCTTTCGATCACCTTCTGGTATTCTTCCGGGTCGACGGTCAGGGTCACCACCGGGATCCCATTGTCCTGAAGGGCCACCGTCCCGATCTCCGGATGCGGACGGGGCCCCGATCCATTGGCATCCTCGGCCATCGCCATGCCGGCGGCAAGGCACAGCGCCATGGTCAGGAGACCCAGCAGAAACCATTTTTTCATTGCCGCTCGTTTTATCTTGATCATGCCGTTCATATGATCTGCCTCTTTCCGCCCTCAGGGCTTCAAGTTTTCTTCTGTTTATCCCCGGTTTTTGTCCGGGACACCTTTTTGTACGGGCGGAAGACGATAATGGCAGCGGATGAAGGATTCGTCCGATATTCCGATATTCTTTTTTTGACGCCGTTTCCCGGCGGCGACCCGCCGGATACCGCAGAATGAATATTTATATGAAAAAAAGGGATTCAGTTATTTTTGCAGAATTAGTATTCAACAAAACAGGCAGGGAGGACAGACCCCCGCCGAGTGAAGGAGCTAAACATGAAGAGAATCATCAGCATCCTGCTCAGTATCGCGCTGGTCCTGGGCTTGAGCGCGGCGCTGGGCGAAGCGCCGGCTGCGAAGGAAACAAAGACCCATCAGATTGAAAAAAAGCAGGTTCCCATGTATATGAGCACCGTGGGCCGTCTGCCCCGGGAGGTTCCGCTGTACTTCCTGGACGGCATCATGGATATGCCCTACCTGAACCTGCCCGACCTGATAGATATTGACGCCCAGATCGCGGAAATATCGGGTGGAAATACGGCGCTGAAGGGCACGTGGGACGAAGAATCCCGGCTGTACATTATCATCAACACCGAGAACGATTCCGCCGTGCTGTTCGACTTTGCCATGGGCGGCGTCGTTTACACCAGCTTCGATACCTTCGCGGCAGCGCCCGGCAAGAGCCACCTGGACATCCTGTACCATCCCGGCGTGAACAGCAAAAACCAGCCGGAGCTGTTCAAGCGCATGGGCGACCCGAAGATGAACCGCCCGGGCAACACCAAAGCGATCTTCCTGGACGAGTACCAGATCCCCCACGTGGCGCAGGACGGCAAGTATCTGCTGCCGCTGCATACAGCGCTGGAGCTGACCGTCTGCATGCCCTCCGCCTCCGCCGTCCAGGCGTACAACGGGGAGGCCATTTTCCTGGGCGGTCCCGGGATGTTCGCACAGGCGCAGCAGAACGACGCAGGCGAAACCGTCTTCGTCAAAACGGCGCTGGGCGAACTGTATTACGGCGCGCCCGTCAGGGAGCGCAGCCCCGAATTCGCGCGGTACTGCCTGAGCGAACTGTGCATGGAGCTTGACCACTTCTACGGCCTGAAGGACGCCCACAACATCACAAGCTTCATGGACCTGATCGTGAACACGGATTATTACGAAAAGCTGCTCAGCCCCGACGCCGCCGTTGCCGACGAGGCCCTTCAGAACTTTATCCTGTATTACCTGGACGACCTGCACAGCGGCTACATCGCCAATTCCTGGCTGACCGGCCTGGACAGGAAGCTGGAGATCCGGGGCGCCGGTTTTTCCTCGATCATGGACGAAAGGTACACGACGCTGTATAATTCGTCCCGCGACCGGTACAATCCGGACGGCTGGTATTATTATGAGGAAGTCGGCGACACCGCGTATGTGACCTTCGACCGTTTCAGATACGATTCGGAATTTGATTACTATGCCCTGGATCTGGACAGTAAGGAAAGCGTCGTCGATACCGTATCCCTCATCATGTACGCGCACCGTAAGATCACCCGCGAGGGAAGCCCCATCCGACGGGTGGTGCTGGACCTGAGCAACAACGAGGGCGGCGAGGCCGACGCGGCTGTGTATACCATCGGCTGGTTCCTGGGCGAAGCGACCATCACCAATGTCAACACCTTCACCGGCGCCCAGGGGACGAGCCAGTACGCCGTCGACGTCAACTGCGACCGCGTCTTTGACGAAAAAGACTACCTGGCCGGCAAATATGCGCTGTACTGCCTGATCTCGCCCGTCAGCTTCTCCTGCGGCAACCTGGTGCCCTGGGTGTTCAAGACCAGCGGCCTGGTGACCCTGTTGGGCGCTCAGTCCGGCGGCGGCAGCTGCGTGGTGCAGTATATGACCACCGCCTGGGGCACTCAGTTCAAGATTTCCGGCTACAGCCGTCTGGCTTTTGTGAAAAACGGCTCCTTCTATGACGTGGATCGCGGCGTCGAGCCCGACGTGACGCTCACGAAGATGTCCAGCTTCTACGACCGGCAGCGGCTGAACCAGATCCTTGATGAAATGTATTGATTTTTCTTCCGCCCGCCGAAGCGCGGCGGCATCCGTTTCTGAAAAAAAACTGTATGGCGCCTCAGGTGCCCATACAGTTTTTTTAATTCTCCCGTTCAGGGAAGGCATGTCCGCGGAGGACGGCCCCGCATGATGCCCGGCCGCCCGTGAAGCCGGGAAAGCCTTTCCCCGGTCAGGGTACGCGGGGCCATCCCCTCCACCCGCGGACCGAGTAATAGGATTCAGCCACGTTATGGAAAGTACACGCCCTGCCATCGCAACGGATCTGCGAAAAAACGGTTCTTTATCGCTTCAGGCATACGACGACACCTTTCCGTCATTTTCCGTTCCGTTCATAGCACCACTTTGCGATCTCCGTGATCACCTCCGTCGGCAGGTCCTTCTCATAAGGCAGCCGGATCGTGCCCTTGCTTACGTCGAAGCCTTCCAGTTCCTTCGCGAACGCCGTCGTCGCCTCACCGCCGGGATAAAGCCCGATGTGTTTTTTGGACGCGGCGAAATGGATCAGGTTCCGCCCTTTCCAGTACGTCGGCATCGACCAGGAAATGCGCTCCTCCGCGTCCGGAAGAGCAGATCGGATCACGGCCCTGATCTCCCGGAGCTTCGGCTGTACAGCCGGGTCCTGCGCCTCAATATAATCGTCGATCGTCTTCGGCTTTTCACAGAAATGATGCTGGTCCTGCCTGTCGAACACCCTGCCGCATTTCGGGCACTTCCATGTCATCGGATCACCCTCCCCCATCGATACGCCCCGCGATACCAAAACAGGCATCCGGGCGCGTCCCTTTCCGTTTTGCCGGGACGCCCCGCACGTCTAACGAGACCGTACAGGCTCCCTTTAAAGTATAGCACAGTTCCCCGGCGATCCCATATATATAACGTTTTTCCCGTTTTTCCCGTTTTTTCCCGTTCCATTGCCGCTTCCCATATCCGTGCGTATACATTTATGCCCGCGCCGGAAAACGCCCGGACAGGCAAAGAAACGCAGACCAACGCGGAATGCGGTTGACACAGAATAGTATAATGAAAGAGACGAGCACAGCGAAACTGAACAGATAGCCCTAAAACCTGGACGGGTGTCCGCCTTAGAGGCATGCCGCACGTTCGGCCCGCCGTATCATGAAGGAGGAGAGTTTTGAAATGAAAAAAGGGATAGGCATCCTGCTGGCCGTATGCCTTTTGGCCAGCCTTTTCACCGGCGTCCTCGCCGAAGGTCATTTTGATGGCAAGCCCTGGGTGAACCCGGAGCTGCCCGGAAACCTGCCGAAGGAGCGGCCCGCACTGGAAGATGATTTTTACCTGAACGTCAATTACGACCTGCACTCGCAGCCCGCCCGGCCCCCCATGGAAGGCCAGGAAAGCGACAGCATCGGATACCGCCTCGAAAAGGAAATATCGGACGATATCTGGGGCATGGTGGACGCCGGGGCGATCACCGAGACCAAAGCCCTTAAGATCATCACGTCCCTGATCATGGACACGGAACGCCGGGAAAAAGACGGGCTGGAACCGCTGATGGAATACGTACGGCAGGTAAAGGCGGTAAAAACCCTGGAGGAGCTTTCCGCCCTCTGCCGCAGGGAAGGCTTCCTGTTCGGCATGCCCTACGCCACGTTCCAGTTTATCCGTTCCGTTACGGATCCTGCCAGGTTCGCGCTGCAGATCATCGAGGTGGACATCGTGCCGCGGCTGCAATTTGACGCAGAGGACGAACAGCCCGCCAAAGAAGAAGACTGGCTGGATAAAAAGCGCCTGGAGGAAGAGCTTTTGCTTCTGGGCTGGGACACGGAAGGCGCAAAGCAGATGACGGAGCGCCTGGTGAAGTACCAACTGGACTCCAAGAACTACTTTAGCGGTGAGTACGGGAAGGAAGAAAACGGGCAGGAAGCGGACCCCGCCCCGGAACAGCTGCTGAAGACCTGCGTGCCCCTGGCGGACGAATTGGAAAGCCTGGGCATCCGTCCGTCCGAAGGAACGCTGCTTGAGATCATCTCCCCCGAGATATTTCATTTTATGCAGCTCCAGTACAAGGAAGAAAACCTGGAGATGTTCAAGGCCATGGTCTGCCTGTCCATGTACCGTTACGCCATGGATTACCTGGACCCCGCCACCTATGCCAAAGCCAATGACGCTGAGGACGTATCCTTCCAGGATGTCGCTTTCAGATACATGCGCATTCATGCCCGTTTCCTTACCGAACAGGCCTACGCGGAAGCTTACATTTCCCCCGAACAGCGCGCCCAGATCAGGGAACTGACCGAGGAATGCAAACGGGCGCTGGCGGACAGGATGCGCCGCTGCGAATGGCTTTCCGAAAAGTCCCGGGAGAACGCGGTCAAAAAGGCCGAAACGATGAAAGTGGTCATCGTGACCCCGGAGGAACGGACGGATTACGCGCCGCTGCTCGAAGCGCTGTCGAAAGACGGCATCAGCCTTCTTGAGGCGGCCATTCAGTATGACCAATTCGAACGGAAGATGCTGTACGCCCTTGCGGGAAAACCCTATGACCGGGGACACCGTTTTTTGAACGACAATCCCATGACCGACGCCAACGCCGTCTATGAGCCGTCCAATAACACCTTTTACATGATGGCCGGCGCCCTGAAGCCGGAGTTCTGCAACACATCCTCCCGGGAGACACTGCTTGCCACCCTCGGGCATACCATTGCCCACGAAATGTCCCACGGCTATGAAAACAACGGTGTGGAGCACGACTGGGAAGGCAATAGGAACTGCATGCTGACGGAAGAGGACCATGTGAAATTCAACGAAAAGGCGGAGCGCATGTCGCAAGACATGAGCCGCATCGAACTGGCGGACGGGCTCATGCTGGACGGCAGCCGCACGTTCTTTGAACAGGCCGCGGACCTGATGGGCTTACGGCTGGTGCTGGACCTGGCGGAGAAGACCGAAGGCTTCGACTATGACCTGTTCTTCCGTACCCTGGCCGGGAAATTCTACCGCAGCTTCCCGACACGGGAAGCCGCCCTCAGCAATTACTCCTCCGACTTCCACCCGGCGCACTTTGTAAGGGCCAACTTCTGCCTTGAACAGGTGGACGAATTTTACCGCACCTATCCTGCCGTTCACGAGGGCTCAGGCATGTATCGCGCGCCCGAAGACAGGATATGCCTCTGGTAAGGCGCCATACCGATGACCGAGGCCGGTCCCGTGCGCGGACGATTTTCGCCCGTGAGACCGGCCCCGATATTTTCAGCGTGATGCGCAGGCCGCGGACGGCCGGCGGAGCGCACGGAGAACCGTCCCCTGTTTTTTGTTTTTCCACTACTCACTTATCCGGAGGAATGTTAAATGAAAAAAGCGATCGGCATCCTGCTGGCCGTATGCCTTTTGGCCGGCCTTTTCACGGGCGTCCTTGCCGAAGGTCATTTGGAGGGCAAGCCCTGGGTGAATGCGGAACTGCCCGGAAACCTGCCAAAGGAACGGCCCGCACTGGAAGAGAACTTTTACCTGAACATCAATTACGACCTGCACTCACAGCCCGCCCGTCCCCCCATGGAGGGTCAGGAAAGCGACAGCATCGGATCCCGCGTCGCAAAGGAGATGACGGACGAGATCTGGAGCATGGTGGACGCCGGGGCGACCACCGAGACCAAAGCCCTTAAGATCATCACGTCCCTGATCATGGACACGGAACGCCGTGAAAAAGACGGGCTGGAGCCGGTGATGGAATACGT
>JAFWWK010000077.1 GCA_017523615.1 Clostridia bacterium | reverse complement strand
TTGCCGCCGTAAGGCACGGCGGGCTTGGCCATGCTTTTCGTCAGGATGCCCAGACGGCTGCCCTGGCCGCCGGCCAGGAGCATGGCTACACAGCGCTTTTTGCGAAGCATTGGAAAAACCCCTTTCTTGTGTGATCGTATGTAAAGGCGATGCCTGGGGAACGGAGGAAAGCGGAAAACGCCCGTAACCCGGAGCGAAGGATCATTCGCCGCCGCGCAGCCGGCCGCCTTCGGCCTTCAGCTTCTCCGCGATGGAGGCGTCCTTTTCCGCGTCTTTGGCCTTGCGCTTGGGGAAGGGCCGGAGCTTTTTGACGGTAAAGTATACGCAGCTCAGCGGGGGCAGGAGCACGCATGCCGAGGCGGGCAGATCGCAGCAGGGAACGTCCTCGGCTTTGATGGGCAGGCCGTTGTACAGGCCGCTGCCGGCGTATTCCTCCCGGTCGGAGCACAGGATCTCGTTGAGTTCGCAGTTGAAGGGCAGGCCGATGCGGTAATCCTTGTAGACCACCGGGGTGAAATTGACGCACACCACCACCCGGGTGTGCCGCCCGGCCGAGCGCATGAAGGCAAGGCAGGAGCGGTCCCTGTCGTTGACGGACAGCCACTGGAAGCCGTCCCAGCTGTCGTCCACCGCATGGAGGGCGGGCATGGTCAGGTAGAGGCGGTTGAGCTCCCGTACGAAAGCCTGCAGCTGCGGATGCTTTTCATACATCAGCAGGAACCAGTCCAACTGGTCGGAGTCCTTCCATTCGATGAACTGGCCGAATTCGCCGCCCATGAACAAAAGCTTTTTGCCGGGATGCCCGGTCATGTAGCCGTACAGGGCCCTCAGCCCCGCGAATTTGCGCCATACGTCCCCGGGATTCTTGTCCAGGAGGGACTGCTTGCCGTGGACCACCTCGTCGTGGCTGAAGGCCAGGATGAAGTTCTCGGAGAAGGCGTACATCATGGAGAAGGTGACCTTGTCGTGGTGGTATTTGCGGTAGACAGGGTCCAGCTTGATATAGGACAGGGTGTCGTTCATCCAGCCCATGTTCCATTTGAAGCCGAAGCCCAGGCCGCCGTCGTCCACCCGGCCCGTGACTTTGGGCCAGGCGCTGGATTCCTCGGCGATCATCATGATGCCGGGGAAGCGCCAGTACATCAGGGTGTTGAGCTCCTGCAGGAAGCTGATGGCCTCCAGGTTGTCGTGGGTTCCGAATTTGTTGGGCAGCCACTGGCCTTCCTGCCTGCAGAAGTCGTGGTACAGCATGGCGCTGACCGCGTCGCACCTGAGCCCGTCCACATGGAAATACTCAGCCCAGAAGGCGGCGTTGCTCTTCAGGAAGGACCTTACCTCGCCCCGGCTGAAATCGAACATGCAGGTGCCCCACTGGTCCATGTCGCTGCGCCGGGGATCGGGATGCTCGTAGCAGGGAGAGCCGTCGAAGCGCCGCAGGCCGAATTCGTCCCTGGGGAAATGGGCGGGGACCCAGTCCAGGATCACGCCGATGCCATTCTGGTGCAGGCGGTCCACGAAGTCCATGAACTCCTCGGGCGTGCCGTAGCGGGAGGTGACCGAATAATAGCCCGTCACCTGGTAGCCCCAGGAGCCGTCCAGGGGATGCTCCATTACCGGGAGCAGCTCCACGTGGGTGTAGTTCATATCCTTGATGTAGGGGATCAGCTGGTCCGCGATCTCGCCGTAGCGCAGCACGCGGCCCCCCTCGCCCCGCTTCCAGGTGCCCAGGTGCATCTCATAGATGTTGACCGGGCTGTGCAGGGCGTCCCAGGTGCGGCGCTTTTCCATCCATTTGGCGTCGTGCCAGACAAAACCGTCCAGGGAATGGATGCGGCTTGCGCTGTTGGGGCGCTTTTCGCTCTGGAACGCGAAGGGGTCCGCCTTCAGGACAACGTTTCCGTCGGCTCCCTCAATCGCGTACTTGTAGGCGGTGAGCCGCTCGGCCGCCTCGGGATAACCGTATTTGTACATATCGCGCTCCACCGAGAACAGTGAAGCGTCCAGACGCAGTTCCCACGTGCCGTCGAACTGCTTGACCATCGGATGGCGGCCGCGGTCCCAGTCGCAGAATTCGCCGGTCACGCTGACGCTGCGGGCGTTGGGCGCCCATACGGTGAACTGCCATCTGGCGACGCCGTTTTCATCCACGGGATGGGCGCCGAAATAACGGAAGGCATTGTCGGAAGTCCCCTGATGGAAGCGGTCCCGTTCCGCCTGGTCAGGCGCCTGATACTGCATAGCTATTCCTCCTCATCCTAAGCCGGAGCGGCTTTCATCGGTTGTTTATGTTTCTTCCTCTTCTGCTTCAGCCCTGTCGTCCCCGACGGCGCTGTCGGGGCTGAAAAGCTCGTCCCGGAGTTCTCCGGCCTGCTGTAAATGCTCCAGGGGAACGTAGATCCGGTAGATCTCCATGTTCATGTTGCTGAAGATGCCCGTGGCCCCCTGGGTGGCCTGGGAGACGGCTTCGATGCCGTTTTGCTCAAGCACGTCCAGGAGCATCCGGGCAAACATGCCCGGCTGCTGCGTCAGCAGGCAGAAATCCCCGGGCGCCGGGGTGCGCCCCAGGCTGGAACAGTCGGGGCAGGTATCCCCGTCAAAGAGCATCCTGCAGTAGGGACAGTAGAGCATGGGCGCCTCCTTTCGCTGTCGTCAGGCGGGGTCCTGGGGGAAGATCCCTTCAGCCTCCGCCGCCTTTTCCTCCGTGCCGCCGATGGTGTCGGCCTGACCCAGGAGGTTGCGGTACAGGTCCAGGTAGACCTGGGCGCTGTGGTTCCAGGAATAATCACCGGTCATGCCCCGCTCGATCAGGGTATGCCAGATCTCCTTGCGGTTCTGGTAGTAATTGACGGCCCTGCGAACGGTGAACATCATATCGTGGGCGTTGTAGTTGAAGAAGGAGAAGCCGTTGCCGCTGCCGCTCTGCTCGTTATAGGAGAGCACCGTGTCCCTGAGGCCGCCGGTCTCGCGGACCACCGGGATGGTGCCGTAGCGCAGGGAGATCATCTGGCTCAGGCCGCAGGGCTCGAACTGGGAGGGCATCAGGAAAATGTCGGCCCCGGCGTAGATACGGTGGCTGAGGTTGACGTCCATGCGGAAGCGGGCCGAGATCTTTCCGGGCCAGCGCTGCTCCGCCCAGGAGAACAGGTCCACGTACTTGGCCTCGCCCATGCCCAGCACCACGAACTGGATGTCGTCCTGCATCAGTTCGGTCAGCACCCGTTCCACCAGGTCCAGGCCCTTCTGGCTGGAGAGCCTGCCTACGATGGCGATGATGGGCACGTCGGGGCGCTGCTCCAGGCAGAGCTCCTGCTGGAGGGCCTTTTTGCACTCCGCCTTGCCCGAAAGGTCGTCCACGGTATAGGTGCAGGTGATAAGGCTGTCCGTCGCAGGATTCCAGTCGTTCACGTCGATGCCGTTGAGCACGCCGGTGAGCTGCGCGCGGCGTGCCTTGAGCAGTCCGTCCATCCTTTCGCCGTAGTAGGCGGTCTGGATCTCTTCGGCGTAGGAGGGGGAGACGGTGGTGATCTCGTCGGCGTAGACCAGGCCGGCCTTCATATAATTGGCGCAGCCGTAGCATTCCAGCTTGTCGCTGGTGAAATATTCGTCCCCCAGCGTCAGGACTTCCTGCACCTGCTTGATGCCGAAAATGCCCTGGTACTGCAGGTTGTGGATGGTGTATACGGTCTTGATGGGGGAAAAGAAGGGCAGGTGGCTGTACTGGATGCGGAGCAGCGCCGGGATCATGCCGGTCTGCCAGTCGTTGCAGTGCAGCACGTCGGGCTGGAAGCCGAGCACGGGAAGAGCGTTGAGCACCGACCGGCAGAAAAATCCGTAGCGCTCGTATTCGTCGCCGCCCATGCCGTAGATATAGCTGCGGCCGAAATAATATTTATTGTCCACAAAATACCAGGTGACGCCGTCCATGTCCAGCTGCTCGATGCCGCAGTACTGCTTGCGCCATCCCAGGTCCACCTCAAAATCCGTCACATGCTTCATCATGGAGACGTATTTTTCGGGGATGGATGTGTACATGGGAATGATCACCCGGACGTCGTTTCCGGCGGATGCCAGGGTCGGGGCCAGGGCGCCGACCACATCCGCCAGCCCGCCGGTCTTGATGAATGGCACGCATTCGGATGCCGCGAAGAGTATTTTCATAGTGCGATCACCTCGTATTTTGATTTGGCGCGTCCGCCCGCGTCCCGCCGGAAAAAGGCTGCCGGAGGGGGCGTGGGATGCTTTGGGACCGGGACTGAATCTTCTGTATAAGGATTATAATACAAAATGCCGAAATATGCAAACATGGTTTGCGTATTCCGCGGCAATGTTCTTACTGTTTTGAACGGCCGGGCACGGCGCCTTTTTACAGCCCCCGGGCGGTCACCGGTCCGGCCAGGCCGAAGGGGAGGCTGACGCCGTCCATTTTCGGGGCCGGGGTATTGGTCACAAGGACCTCCAGGGTGTTTTCTCCCTCCCTGATGAGGCCGGTCAGGTCATAGCGGAAGGGGCCCCACAGGCGGACGCCGGCAGGCCGGCCGTTGAGGAACACCTCCGCGGTCTCCCGGACATCGCCCAGGTCCAGCGCCGGACGGGCGGATGCGGAAGCGGCGCTGAAAACGCAGGAATATCTGACCGTGCCGGAAAAAAGGCGCAGGTCCTCCCGTCCTTCCGGCAGGAAGGGCAGGGCCCCGTCCGGTGAGGAGGAGATTTCAAAGGAGGGCAGGCCTTCGGGCGCGCAGAGCCATTTTGCCGCGAAGGGCCTGGAGCTTTCCAAGGCGGGAAGGCTCTCCGAGGGGGCGAGACAGTCCCTTTCGCCGCCTTCGCAGGGCCCCTGCGTGAGGACGACGGTCTCCCTGCGGCCCAGACGCAGGCGGATGGGCCCCCGCTTCAAGGGAAAGACGTCTCCGCTCCAGGGATCCATTCCCGTCATCGGCGTGTTTTCATCCCCTTCCGGAACGCGGAGAATGCCGCTGATCTCCTCCCCGCCCTCATTGGAGAGGATGTAATGCTTTTTGCTCTTCCATAAAACGGGGGATACCCTGAGGGAGGGCGCCGGGGGCGTGAGGGCGACCGCATGGAAGAAAAGCGCGTCCGAAACGTGACGCGTCACCGTGCCGCCGGAGAGCGCGAAACGGTCAAGGACCGCCCTGGACTCGCCGGAAAGGACGCTTTCGTCCGGTACGAAGGCGCACAAATAGCCGCTTTTCCCTATGATCAGGCGCCCGTTTTCGATCTTCGCGCCGCAAAGGAGCGCCTGGTCCAGGTAATGGAAGGGGACCTGGGCGCGGTAAAGGGGGGCGCATTCCACCGCGGGCATATCGTCCCCGGCGCAGATCACGGCGGTGTCCGCCAGGCGCAGACCTTCTCCGTTCATGGCGCTCAGGCGGGCGGCATAGGCCGCGTATTTTGCGTACCAGGGCCAGAACAGGCTGTTCATTCCCAGGTCCGGGGGACGCTCCTGCCCGCGTTCTTCGCGGAGGGAATAGAAAAAGGCGTGGGGCACCAGGGTGTTGACGCCCCGGACCAGGAGGTGGTCCGTGTACCATTTCATGCGGTCGAAGGTGAAGGCCCAGGGGCTCTCCGCAGGGCCGCAGCAGCCGAAGGCCTCGCACATGACGCGCGTTTTTCCCGCGTGCAGGGCGCTGTCGGCGGCGCAGGCGGCGAGGACGGCGTCCTTTTTGAGGATCCCGTCTTCGCCCGACGGTGTGATCATGTTCCACACCAGGTCCTGTCCCGGCCAGGTGAAATGCTTTTCCAGGGCCAGGTCCCAGCTTTGGGCCGGATGTCCGGTGAGGGCCACGCCGTGGGCGGAACACCAAAGGGCCAGTTTCCCGTAAAAGACCCGGTTCAGTCGCTCGTTGACCGTCCTCCGGTACAGGCGCAGCGCGCGCCTGTTATCAAAGGTCTCCGGATCGAAAAGGAGGGGCAGGTCCTTCAGGCCGAGGCCGGCGGCGAAGCATTCGTCCTCAAAGCCGTCCGTCCACGGGATGCCGCCGGGCAGGCCGTTTCTTCCGGTGATCATCGGCTCATCCGTGAACATGGCGGCCACCGTGTTCCCGAAAAGGTCCCCGAGGACGGCGTAATATTTTTCGTGGGTGTGGCGGATAAAGGCTTCCACCGCTTCGGGACACAGAAGGTCTGCGGAGGCGGGGGCGTTTTTTTCTCCGTCGTCCTCGCCGGGATACAGGCCGCGGATGGTGCCGCAGGAAAAGCACACGGACAAGCGCACCGCGCCGGGGGCGCTTTCCCCGCCGGCAAGGGGTTCCCATCCCTCCCTGCCCGGGCGGAAGCGGGCGAGCTCCTTTTCGCCGGGTATCCGGGGCGCGTCCAGGGGGAGGCGCACCAGGCATCTGGAAGCCCAGGACGCGTTCTCCCGCACCACCTCGCCGTGGGCGGATCCCGAGGGATACATTCCTTCGTCGTAGAGGATCACCTTCATATGGAGGCGCTTCGCCTCAAGGCACGCGGCGCGCACATGGCGCATGAAGGCTTCGCCCAGGTAGGGCGTGTCCTCCGTCAGGCCCTTGCGGGGATGGATGACGAAGCCCCGGATGCCGTGGGCGTACATGTCCCGGATCTGGGAAAACAGCTTTTCCTTATCCAGGGTATCATTCCAGAACCAAAAAGGAAAAAGGGTCCAGTCGTCGCCGGCCTTCCATGAGGGTACAGGCCTGCTTTTTGATGGGTCGGTCATGAGAAGGACGTCCTTTCGTTATATATACGGGAGCTGTCCGCGCGGGCGGCCCGGATGGACAGGCATTTATACGTATTGTATGCCATTTGGGCGCCGATGTCAAAGGAAAGCCCGTCCGCGCAGGCCGATCCATTTAAAGGAAAATAAAACGAAAAAAGCGTATTGACACCCTGATTTCCAAGGGGTAGATTAAGAAAAAAACATTCCAAACAGGAGGCAGCACTGTGAACAAGATCTATTTCTGTTTTCCCGGCGGCAAACACAAGGCCGTCACCTTCAGCTATGACGACGGCAGGCTGCAGGACAGGCGCCTGGTGGCGCTGTTCAACGAATACGGCGTAAAGGGCACCTTCAACCTGAACAGCGGACTGTGGGACAGGGACGACAAGCGCATCAAGCCGGAGGAGATCCCGGAACTTTACCGGGGCCATGAGGTCGCCTGCCATACGGTGACCCACCCCACCATCGAGCGCTGCCCCCTGCCGGAGGTGGCGGAGGAAGTGCTGGAGGACAGGCGGGCGCTGGAAAAATGGACCGGGTATCCCGTAAGGGGCCTTGCGTATCCCAACGGCTCGCTGACGGACGACATCGCCGCGCTTCTGCCGCACCTTGGCATCCGATACGCCCGGGTGGTGGGCTCCAACGACTCCTTCGGCGCGCCCCGGGACGCATGGAGATGGCAGGCCACCTGCCACCACAACCATCGGCTGATCGAAAACGCCGAGGCCTTTGCGGCGCTGTTCAAAAAACAGTACCTGTACCTCTTCTATGTCTGGGGCCACAGCTATGAATTCGACGACAAAAACAACTGGGATATGATGGAAGAGGGCGTGAAACGCGTCGCCGGCCGGGAGGACACCTGGTACTGCACCAACATCGAATACTGGGACGCCATGGACGACCTGAAGCGCCTGCGCTTTTCCACGGACAATTCATTCGTGTATAATCCCAATGCCGCCGACTGTTTTGTGCGCGTCGAAGACAGCGAGGAGGCCGTGCGCATCCCCGGCGGGGCGACAGTGACCCTGAAATGATCCGCCGCAGGGCGGACGGAAGAAAAAAAGAGGAGGAAAGCAGCATGGAACGGTACCGGGACCCTGTAACAGGATATGAGATCCGGCGCTATACCCGCGGACCCGAAAGGAACGCAAAGCTTTATTTCACCTGTGAGAATTTTTCCCTGGACGACAGGTACTTCTTCTTTATGAAGCAGCAGCTGGAGGGCAGGAACGACGGCGGCTGCTGGCGGGCGGACGTCGAGAGCGGGGAGATCTGCCGCGTCACCGACGACACATACCGGGGCTTTGCCACCGACCGGGAAAAGAATATCGGCTACACCGTGCGCAACGAGACCGAGGTCTTCACCGTGGATCTTTCCACCGGGGAAAAGAAGCACGTGGGCGACCTGCCGAAATACGGCCGCATCACCGGCCACCTGACCGCGGCGGACACCGGGCGCATCGCCTGCTCCTACCACCTGGCCAACAAGTATTACGCCCTGGTGATCCTGGACCCCGGAAAGGAAGCCGAGGTGGTGTACCAGAGCGATTACCGCCTTGGCCACGCCCAGATCTGCCCCACGGACGAGGACCTGATCTTCTATATCCACGAGACCGAGGGGGACGCCTTCCAGCGCACCTGGATGTACGACGTGAAGGACCGCTACGCCCGGCCCTACTATGTGGAGCATCCCCACGAGTGGATCACCCACGAGGTCTGGTCCGCCGACGGCAGAGAAATGGCCCTGATGAAGCTGGACCCCGCGGGATTCGTTGACGGGGACAGGGGGGAGGAGCACACCGGGAACATCATCATCGGCGACAAGGACGGCCGGCATTTCGACGCCGCGGCCTCCGACGTCCAGCTTTTGCATCCCTGCATCTCCCGGGACCGCAAATGGCTGTGCGCCGACCGCATCAGCTACCTGGGGACCAGGGTACAGGAGGGCGTGGTGCTTATCGAGCGGGCGACCGGAAAGAAAAAGCTGATCGCATCCACCGGCAGCTGCAAAACCGGCGCGGACCACCAGCACCCCTCCTTCAACCGTCGGGGCGACATGATCCTGTTCTCCAACCCGGACGAAAACGGCGTGGCGCAGGTGTGCACGATCGCGCTGGACCAGGTGACAAAGGACTGGTAAGGAGCCGGAAAGACAAGGGAAAACGCTTCGCGGGACATGGAACGGATCAAAAGGAAAGCGTTCCGGAAAGAACGGTGAAGGATATGGAGAACGTGACCGAACTGAAGCAGGGATGGCGTTTTCTGCGCGCTGACGCCTTCCCGATGGCGGAGGCCGTCGAAAAGCACCGGGACGCGGCGGACCGGAGCCCCCTGGACGCGGATTACGACGATCGCGCCTGGGAAAAGGTGACCGTGCCCCATACCTTCAACGACGCGGAGCTGTTTTCCGTACCCATCGAGGACGGCGGCAGCGGCCAGAAGCGCACCGCCGCCTTTTACAGGTATACGCTCCATATCCCGCCGGAACACCGGGGGAAAAGGGTCTATATCGCCTTCGAAGGCGTCAGGCAGACCTGCTATATGTACGTCAACGGCCGCCTCGCGGGCTATACCGAGACGGGGGTCGGCCCTTTCGGGTTCGACCTGACGCCCTTCATCGACCCCGACGGGCCGAACGCGCTTGCCGTGGCGACGGACAACACCGGCACGCGGAACATCCCGTTCTGTATCGCCGAAACGCCTAACTGTCCCGGCGCGGAGCCGGGCTCGTATCTTCAGAGCCAGGACGCGAAGGTCGACGAAAAGCGTGAGGGCGTCGGGTTCTCCTGGAACTGCAACGATTTCAACCCCGCCGTCGGGGGTCTGAGCCGCCCTGTGCGCGTCATATTCAAAAATGACGTCCACCTGACACTGCCCCTGTACGCTAATCTGCGCACCCGCGGCACATACATTTACGCCGATGAGTTCGACCATGCTTCCGGCGCGGCCAAAGTGCACGTGGAAGCGGAAGTGATGAACCTTTCGCCGTCGGACGCGGATTGCCTTGCCGCGGTCTCCCTCCGGGACATGGAGGGGCGGGAGGTCGCCGCTTTCACATCCGGGGAGACCCTTGTCCGGAGCACCGCCGCCCATGCCGGGACGCGGCTTTCGGTGGTGCCGGAGAAAGCGTACCGCTGGGACGGCGCACAGGAAAAGTATGTTCCTGCGGGGGAGGAAGCCCCGTATCCGGAGACGGCCTCCGCGGCCTCGGGGAGTGTCCGCGCCGAAGCCGGGGTGCGTGGCCTCGGGTTCTGGGAACCGGCGTGCCCAAAGCTGTACCGCGTCGTCATCACGCTGTACTCCGGCGGCAGGGTCACGGATACCGAGGAGATCGTGACGGGCTTCAGGGAGACCGGCTACGACCGGGACCGGGGCGTTATGATCAACGGGCAGCCCATATGGCTGCGGGGCTATGCCCAGCGGGCGTCCAACGAATGGGCAGCCTCCGGCATCGCGCCGCAGTGGATGCACGACTATGACGCGCGCCTGATCAGGGAAAGCGGCGCGAACCATATCCGCTTCATGCACGTGGCGGGCTCCTCCGAGGACCTGCGGTCCTTTGACCGGTACGGGATCGTCTGCACCCAGCCGGCGGGGGACAAGGAAAAGGAAACCTTCGGCAGGCAGTGGGAGCAGCGGGCGGAGGTGATGCGCAATGTGCTGATCGCCTACCGCAACCATCCGTCCGTCCTGTTCTGGGAAGCGGGGAACAACGTGATCTCCGCCGCGCATATGCGTGAAATGCGCCTCCTGCGGGAGGAGCTGGACCCGCACGGCGGCCGGTTCATGGGCTGCCGGACCATCAACACCGAAGACGCGCTTCTTGAAAGCGAATACGTCGGCACCATGCTCAACCGGCACGCAGCCCGGTTCCTTGCAGAGCACGGCCCCGTCACGGAGACCGAATATTCCCGGGAGGAGGCTCCCCGCCGGGTGTGGGACGATTATACGCCCCCGGATCACGATTACCGCTGCAAATGGCTGGGCAAGGGCGGCAAAAAACAGAAGGGCCGGGATTTTTACGACCTGACCAGCGAGGACCTGGCCCTTGCCAACGCCCGGGGGTACGCCGAATTTTTCAACGACCGCATCGGCGGCGATTCCGGGAAAAACCTCTACAGCGCCTGCGCCGCCCTGTGCTGGACCGATTCGGCGCAGCACGGCAGGCAGAGCTGGTCCGAAAACGGCCGGATGAGCGGCCGCGTGGACGCCATCCGCGTGAAAAAACAGAGCTTCGACGTGTTCCGGGTCATGCACAGCGCCCGTCCCGCGGTGAAGATCCTGGGACACTGGAATTATCCTCCCGCGGAAGTGGACGATTACCGCTTCCCGGAAAAGCGGTTCAACGGCTCCTTCTGGCAGGAGACCGGCGCCTTCGGGACGCGGGATCCAAAGCATAAGACGGTGTACTGCGTGGCCAGCTACCCGGTGAAGAAGGTGGAACTGAGGATCAACGGGAAGACCGCCGGGGTCTGCGGCAGGCCGGAAAGCACCTTCGTGTTCCCGTTCCCCGGCGTCGACGTGACGCAGAGCGGCGCCGCGGAGGCCGTCGGATACGACGCGGACGGCCGGGCGGTGTGCGCGGACCGGGTGGAAACGGCGGGGAGGGCGGCGGCGCTGCGCCTTACCGCCCGCACCGCTCCCGGCGGGTGGCTCGCCGACGGGAGGGACCTGGCCATGGCCGACATCGAGGTGACGGACGGCCTGGGCCGCGTCTGCCCGCTGGACGACAGGCGGATCGATCTTTCCGTTATCGGGGACGCGAAGCTGCTCGGCGGATACAACAGCGGCCGTTTCAACGGAAACGGCCGCCGGGACAACGTGATCCATATGCCTTATGTGTATGCGGAATGCGGCGTCAACAGGGTATTGCTGCGGTCCGGGACGCGGGCGGGGAAGGTGAAACTGCGGGCATCGGCCCCGGGCCTTCCCGACGCGTGGCTGACCTTTGAAACGGTGCCCGAAGGGACGCGGCCGGAGAATACGGGCATCCCCGAGGGGCTTTCCGGCCGGGAGGAATACCTGATATCGCCGATCGCGGGCATGGACAAGTACGTGCCCGAAAAGGAAAACTGGTGTAAGATCATGGTCAACGGGCAGGAACCGGATTTCCGGGGCGTCCGCGCGGTAAATAAAAACGGCTGCGTCTGGGGCAACGTGATGTGCGTCCTGGAGAGGATGCGATCGCTCAAGCCCGAAAAACTGGAATTTGACTGGGACGCGAAGGAGGGAAGGCTGACCCTGAAAACGGGCGGGCATACCGTGGTCGTCCGGACGGGAGCTGCCCACCTGACCGTGGACGGGCAGGAAAACCTGATGGACGGCGCGCCTTATGTGACGGAGGAGGGGATCCTGGTGGCTGACGCTGCCGCGGTCCTTTCCCAGGTGGAAGGCTCCGCCGCGCAGTACGACGACAGGATCGGGGCGCTGAGAATCACGGTATGATCCGTTCGCGGACCGGTTTTTCCCGATGATAAAACGGCGTGCCGCGCGGCACGCCGTTTTCGGTGGGTTTGATCCTGTTTTAATAGGCTTTTTCAGCGGCAGGCGGCGCAGGAGCTGCGCTCGATCAGGTCCCAGGGCGCGTCCACCCGGCCGCTTCCCTCGCCGAGGAGCATTTTTACGGCCTGGGCGCCGGTCTCCCTCTGGTGCAGGTCCACGGTGGTCAGCGGCGGGGACAGGTAGGGCGCGGCGACCATGTTGTCGCAGCCGATCACCGAAAGGTCCCGGGGCAGCGTCAGGCCGTGGCCCGCGGCGGCCGAATAGCAGCCCATGGCCACCAGGTCGTTCAGGGCGATGACGGCGGTGGGCCAGAAACTGGGCTTCAGGTTGTTCAGGATCCCGTTCAGCCCCGCCAGGCCGCTTTCGGGCGTGCCGCCGCCCCAGACCCGGTAGGAATCCGAGAAGGGCAGCCGCGCTTCGCGAAGCCCTTCCATGTAGCCGATATCCCGTCTGAAGGGGTCCGTGTCCCCCTCGATGCCGCCGACCAGGGCGATGCGCTCATGCCCCAGGGAGACCAGATAGGATACGATCTCCTTCGTCATGGCGGCGTTGTTGTTGCATATCGCCGGAAAATCGTACCCGGGCGGCACGCAGCCGATGAGCACCACCGGCATGAAACGCTTCAGCCCCTCCAGCGCGGCCCGGACCTTGTGGTCGTGGTCGGCCGGCAGGTATTCCACACACACGATCACTCCGTCCAGCCGGCGTTCCGCCAGCATGGTGGCCGGGTCGTAAGCGTCGGTATCCAGGCTGCTGCGGGGAAAGAGGCTGAGCGCGTACCCCCGCGCCGAGGCCTCCTCCTGGGCGCCGGTAAAGATCATGGCGTAGTGCGGGTTCAGCAGCTTGGGCAGGATGATGCCCAGGGAATGGGTGGTTTTGCCGGTCAGCCCGCGGGCGATGACGCTGGGACGGTAATTCCGGCGGTCGATGGCGCGCTGCACCTTTTCCCTGGTGGCGGCGGAAACATTCGGTTCCCCGCGCAGCACCCGGGACACCGTGGCGATGGAGACCCCGGCGTCAGAGGCGATGTCGTAAATGGTCGCTTTTTCGTTCAGCATGGTCTTCCTCCGGGAGCGTCCGGCGGATCGGACGATAAGGCGCGATCGTTTATCTCATCAAATGTAAGCGCTGTCATTATACGTCAACTGTCGTAAAATTGCAAGCGGAAACCAGAAAAAGCATCGGAAGACAAAAAAAGACGGCAAAAATATGTAAAAAAGGATTGACAGCGAGGAAAACGCAGATTATCATGTAAGCGGTAACATTAATAACGGTCGTTTAACAGGCAGGAGATCCGACTATGAACGAATCCTATCGTCAGACCGCAGACAGGGTGCTGGGCATGCTCCAGCGGGCGGACGGCAACGATCCTTCCCGGGGCCACCTGACCATGAACAACTGGGAATGGCCCACGGGCGTGGCGCTGTACGGGATCTGGAAGACCTACCGGCAGAGCGGGGATAAAAAGATCCTGGATTACCTGACCGGATGGTACGACGACATGCTCTCGCGGGAAAAGCAGCCTCACCGCAACGTGAACACGGTGGCGCCGGTGCTGACGCTGACCTGCCTGTACGGAGAAACCGGAAATAAAAGCTATCTCCCGGTGATCGAAAGCTGGATCGACTGGGTCATGAAGGAGATGCCGAGGACGGAATACGGCGGTCTGCAGCACTGCACCGTGTGGAACAAGCATTACCAGCAATTGTGGTGCGACACCCTGTTCATGGTCTGCCTGTTCCTGGCTAAAGCCGGGATGGTGCTGGGCCGGGAGGAACTGACAGAGGAAGCGGAATACCAGTTCCTGATGCATATCCGCTACCTCCAGAACAAGGTGAACGGCCTTTTCTATCACGGCTGGACCTTTGACCGCCGCCACAATTTCGCCGAAGCCTTCTGGGCCCGGGGCAACGCCTGGTTCACCGCCGCCGCCATCGAGCTGTACGACATCACCGGGCGGGACAACGCCGCCATGCGCATGATTAAAAGCGCCTGGCAGGACCAGGTGCTGGCGCTGTGGAAATACCAGCGGGTGAACGGCCTTTACACCACGCTGATAGACGTGGAGGAGACCTACTGCGAGACCAGCGCCACCGCGGCCATCGCCTACGGCGTCCTCAAGGGCATCCGCCTGGGCTGGCTGCCTCAGGAGCCCTATCAGCGGATGGGCATGCTCGCGGCCGACGCCGTGATTTCCCAGATCGACGAGACCGGGGCGGTGCAGGGCGTTTCCGGGGGCACGGGCATGGGCCACAGCCTGCAGCACTACAAGGACATCATCGTAACGCCTACGGCCTACGGTCAGGGACTCACCTTCCTGATGCTGACGGAACTGATGAACGAAACGTGTTGGGGATAAGCGCGAAGATGCAGGTCCCGGGACGCAACTGCCCCTGACCAGTTTCGCTCATTTGATCAACGCTGACAAGAAAGGATAGGGCTTTAGCATGCAGACGGCAATACCACACAGTAAAGCAAACCTGGACGACAGGAAAAAGCAAAAGCGCATCTGCGTCATTCTGCTGGTTGTTTTCCTGGTCGCCTTACTGGGCACGATGTTCATCCCGGTGCATCCTTACAGCTATTCCAAAACCACCATTGAGCGGACCAGGGATGAAAACGGCAAGCTGAAACAGCAGAAGGTCGAAAAGCTGTATGAAGGCAGCGCCACCCTGACGGATATCATCTGGCGTTCCAAAACCGAGGAAGGCAAATTTGTCGCCGCTGAATTGGAGGAACAGGGGATCCCCGCCGCGACCAAGCTGCTGGACGTGGCGTCGGTCCCCGCTTTGCTGATCCTTTTTACCGGGCTTACCGTGGCCTTTCTGCTTATGCGGAACGACAATCCGGTTTCGGTCCTGCTGGGAGTGTTCACCTGTCTCTTCGGCGGCTATGCATATTTTGGCAATCCGCTGCTGCGCCTGCTGTCCGGGCATGTGTTTTTCGGCATCATTTATCTGGCGCTGGCGGCGGCATTTGCCGCCTACTTCGTCTACACCCGGAAACATCTCGGCCTGGCGCTTCATGGAAGGGGAATGGCTTATTTCGTCAAGCTGGGCAAGGACATTCAGCGCGACATATGGCTGTACCTTCTGCTCCTTCCGGGCCTTGTGTACTTCCTTGTGTTCAAGTATCTGCCGATGTGGGGCATCGTGATCTCGTTCGAAAACTATGTGGCGATCTCCGGCGTCGGCGGCAGCGAATGGGTGGGCCTGTATCACTTTGAGCAGTTCTTCAGGTCCGACTGGATGCTGTACCTTTCCAACACCCTGATCCTTTCCTTCATGAGCATCGTGTTTACGTTCCCGGCGCCGATCATCCTGGCCCTGATGCTCAACGAAATCAGGAACATGCACTACAAAAAGCTGACCCAGACGCTGCTGTATGTGCCGCATTTCATTTCCATCGTGATCGTGGTATCCATTACCTACGTGATCTTCGGCTCCAGCGGCATCATCTTCAAACTCACCCAGACGCTTACGGGCCAAAAGATCGAATATCTGGGCGATCCCGGCGTGTTCCGCTGGATGATCATCGGGCAGACGATCTGGAAGGAGACCGGCTGGGGCACCATCATTTTCCTGGCCGCGCTGACCAACGTGGATACCCAATTGTATGAGGCGGCCATGATCGACGGCGCGAACCGCGGACAGCGTCTGTGGCACATTACCCTGCCCGCCATCCGCTCCGTGGTGGTGCTGATGCTGATCCTGCGGATCGGCTCGGTGCTGAATACCGGCTATGAGCATCTGATCCTGATGGCCAACTCCCTGAACCGCGCGTCATCCCAGACGCTGGATGTGTTCGTTTACGAAAACGGCATCAAGGGCGGGCAGCTGAGCTACTCCACGGCCGTCGGCCTGATGAAGAGCGTCGTTTCCGTTATTCTGGTTATAACCGCCAACAAGATTTCCCATATGCTCGGCGAGGAAGGCCTGTACTGAGAAAGGAGGAATTACGATGGCAAAGAAAAAAGCACTGGAAAACGCTCAGGATAAAATGGTCATCGACGGCCGCGATATGAAAATCACCTCCGGTCCGGTCGGTACGACCGATTCGGTGGGAAGCAGGATATTCGATGCTTTCAACTATCTGATCATCGGCATCATCTCCATTACCACCATTCTTCCCTTCATCTATGTGCTGGGCGCTTCTTTCGCCACGGAGTATGAACTGCAGACGCGGCCGATGTTTCTGATCCCGCACGACGTCACATTCAACGCTTACCGGTACATTTTTTCATCCAGCAAGCTTATCCGTTCGTTCGGCAACTCTGTGTTCATCACCGTGTGCGGCACGGCGATCAACCTGTTCTTTACCGTCACCATGGCATATGCCATCAGCAAAAAGCATCTGCGCGGCCGTAATGTGATCATGAACCTGGTCATCTTCTCCATGTTCTTCTCCGGCGGCATGATCCCCAGTTACCTGGTCACCGCCACCTGGCTGGGCCTGAAGGAGACGTACTGGGCCATTCTGCTGCCGGGCGCCATATCCGCCTACAACATGATGATCGTAAAGAACTTCTTTCAGGGCATCCCGCAGGAACTGGAGGAAAGCGCCCATCTGGACGGCTGCACGGACATCAGCACCCTCATCAGGATCGTGCTTCCCCTGTCGCTGCCTGTGCTGGCCACGTTCGGCCTGTTCTACGCGGTGGGCCACTGGAACAGCTATTTCTCCGCCATGATCTACCTGACGAAAAACGATAAGATGTGGCCCCTGCAGCTGATCCTGCGCCAGATCATCGTGGCCGCCGAAGCAGCAGCCAGCGACACCAGCATGACGGAGCTGGACATCCAGAACCTGCCGGAGCAGTCGGTCAAAATGGCCGTCATCGTGGTCTCCACCTTTCCCATTATGTGTGTATATCCCTTCCTGCAGAAGTATTTTGTCAAAGGCGTTATGGTCGGCGCTCTGAAGGGATGATCCAGGAGAATGGAGGCCCGATCTTCTCTTTCGGTTACAAAGGCCTGGTATGGCCTGTAACGATACCAATATTTTCAGTAAGGAGGAACCAACCATGAAAAGACTCGTTGCCCTGTTTCTTACGCTTGTGATGTCCCTGTCTCTGTGCAGCTTCTCGTTTGCCGAGGACGACCTGGAACTCACGATCATGCTCCCCGACTTCAACTCCGATAAGGCGTGGGTCTCTCTGGAGGAAGGCAACCCCATCCTGCAGAAGATCTATGAGGCTACCGGCGTGAAGATGAAGGTCATCTGGATCGCCAACTCCGCTTACGGCGAGAACACCTCCTATACCCTGGCGGACTCCGCCAATATGCCTGAAGTCATGGTCATTCAGGGCCCCCGCGACGCGATCACCATCAACAATGCCCGCGCCGGCGCTTTCTGGGACCTGACCGACCTGATCGGCAACTACGAATACCTGGCTCAGGGCAGTAAGACCGTATATGACAACTGCTCCATCGACGGCCGCGTGTACGGCATCTACCGCGCCCGCGCCTACGCCCGCGCCGGCATCTACTACCGCAAGGACTTCGCCGCCAAGGCCGGCGTGACCGAAGAACCCAAGACCGTGGAAGAATTCAAGGACCTGTGCTTCAAGCTGGCGGCCCTGAGCGATGACACCTATGCCATCAACATGTGCAAGTATGTCGGCGGCACCATTGGCATCACCACCGTCATGTTTGGCGCTCCCTATCAGTACGGCGTCGACGAGGATGGCTTCATTTATCCCGCCTTTGAAGATGAAAAGTATCAGGAGGGCCTGGACTTCCTGCGCGAACTGTATGCCGCCGGCGGCATCGACCCCGACTTCATGACCATCGAATCCGGCAACTGGAATGACGCCGAATACAACGACAAGGCTTTCATGCGCCTGGACTGCCTGGACAACGGCTATCGTCTCCAGGAATGGCTGCAGACCAACAAGGGCTTCAGCGATGCTGAAGGCGAAGAAGCCGTCGCGCTGCTGCCCTACGTGGCCGACGCGGAAGGCAAGATCCAGATGTGGCCCCAGAACACCGGCGCTTCCGGCGAGATCGTCATCACCAAGACCGTTCCCGAAGATAAGCTGCCCCGCGTGCTGGAATTCCTGAACTACCTGAACAGCGCCGAAGGACAGACCCTGATCAACTGCGGCGTGGAAGGCGTGAACTACTGGATCCATTCAGACGGCTTCCGCTACGCTTATCCCGAAGGCGAGCAGGACAAGCAGGAAGAATATGCCGCCTACAACAGCACCACCCTGCACAGCCTCAACCAGCTGGGCATGAACGTGAACGGCGATCTGACCCCGGCCGTGAAGCAGACCGCTCTGCGCGCCGAGTATAACCAGAACCTGATCGACAACGCCAAGTACGTGATCGCCAACCCCTGCCTGACGCTGGACAGCCCCGCCTTCAACACGAAGGGCGCTACCATCAATCAGGATCTGGAAGACGCTCAGGTGCAGTACATTGCCCACAAGATCGACCTGGACGGCCTGAAAGCTGCCTACGAGAAGTGGTATGAACTGGGCGGCGCCGAAATCCTGTCCGAATATCAGGCCGCTTACGACGCGCTGATCGCGGAGTGACCGGCGGACGGACGGGTGTCTTTCCGGAACGGGAACCGCCGGATGAAAACGGTATTTCATTCCCGCGGGATTGAAACCGGGCGGATTTCGTGATAGGATCGACCCATCCTCAGGGGCTGCTGCTCATGCGGCAGCCCCTTTTATATTGAATACCGAACAATGAATACCGAGGAATGGGTAAACGGCGAAGGATGAACATTTAATACGCGAATTGAAATTATCAATTTGAAAATCAGCGTGCTAAGCACGCTCATGCGATCCTGAACGCGCCTTCGGCGCTGTAAAAAGGCTTTTTAGCTTTTTTAAACAGGATCAGTATAACGAAGGACGAAACGCGGACCGGGAAACGCGGAATGAAAAACGCAGGACGAAAACGCAAGACGGGAAAAGCGGAACAAAAGAGGGGAGGACAGGGTATGATATCGTCCACGGAGGTCTGTTTGCTTGAGGGCCGAAGGACCGGCCCCATGGTTTCTTTCGGCACGATGTGGCCGAGGGGACAGGTGAAGGCGTGCCGCTTCAGCCTGACGAGCGGCGGTGAACAAGTGCCCGCGTCCTCCGAGACCGCGGCGTACTGGCCCGACGGGAGCGTCAAATGGGCGCGGCATACCGCCTGCAGCGCGCTTTTGCGCGGCAGCGTCACCGTGACGGCGGGGGAGGAGCGCCCGGGGGACACGGTGAAGGTGACGAAATCCCCCGGCGGATGGGACGTGGACGCCGGGGCGGTCGCCCTGCGGGTGCCGCCCCCCGGAGGGGACACGCTGCTTTGCGATATCCGCCTGTCGGGGATCCCGCGCGTGAGCGCCGTGAAGCCGACGTTCGTGATGGAGCGCGCCGAGGGAACGGAAGAGGACGGAACGGTAAGGACCGTTCCCGGCGAGGCGCGGATCGACAGCGTGGAGGAGGAGACCGACGGCGCGGCGCTGGCGCTGCTGTTTAAGGGCGTGTTCTTCGCGCAGGAGAACAAAATGCCCTTTGAGATCCGCTTTCTCATCGGCGCCGGCTGCGCGGGCATCCGGTATCAGTCCACCCTGATCTATACCGGGGAAGCGGCGAAGGACCGGATCCGCGGGCTGGGGCTGCGCTTTTTCTGCCCCCTGGAGGGAAACGCCTGGGACCACCGGGCGGTGTTTTCGGCCGACGGCGTGGAATTTGCGGAGAACAGCATGCTGCTTGAAAGCCGCATTCCCCGGACGGGGACCTTCCTGAAGGAAATGCAGTACCGGGGGGAATGGGTGGCGTTCCCCGGGGACGAAGAAAAAACGGCGCTGCTCAGGGCGGTATCGTCCGACCTGCCGGTGTGGCGCAGGTACAGGCTGACCCAGATCACCGATGCGGACTGCGTGATCGGGAAACGCACGCGGGAGGACTGCGCCATGATCACCGCCCGCAGGGCGCGGCGGGGAGACGGGGCCATGGGCGTCATGAGCCCGGGCGGCGGCGTCATGATGGGCCTTCGTGATTTCTGGCAGCGCTGTCCTTCCGCCCTGGAGATCGACGGACTGCCCTCCGATGAAGCGGTATGCACGGTGTGGTTCCACGCCGTGGACGCCCCGGCGCTGGATATGCGGCATTACGACGTCAGGAGCTATCCCGATTCAAGCTACGAGGGGTTCGAGTATTTCGGCGCGGACCCGTTCGGGATCGCCGTGACATCCGAGGGGGAATTCCTGCCCTTTAACGGCCGTGCGGAGGAGGGCGCGGTATCCGCTTTCGCGCAGCGGGTGCAAAAGCCTCCGGTGTATGTCCAGGCCGCCGACGTCCTCCGCGGCCTTGGGGCTTTCGGGCCCTGGAGCCTGCCCGCGGAGGACGGCCCGGCGGCGATACTGGAGGAACAGCTGAAAAAGGCCTTTGATTTCTATGCGGGCCAGGTCAGGCAGCGGCGCTGGTACGGATTCTTCGATTACGGGGACGTGATGCACTCCTATGACGCCCTGAGGCATACCTGGAAGTACGATATCGGCGGTTACGCCTGGCAGAACACCGAGCTTATGCCCACATCCTGGCTGTGGCTTTATTTCCTCAGGACCGGGCGGGAGGATGTGTTCACCATGGCCGAGGCCATGACCCGCCACGCCTCGGAGATCGACAGCTATCACCTGGGAAAATTCCGGGGCACGGGATCCCGGCACAACGTGCGCCACTGGGGCTGCCCCTGCAAGGAGCCCCGGGTGTCCATGGCGCTGCACCACCGGACGATGTATTACCTGACGGGGGACAGGCGCCTGGGGGCGTGCCTTTCGGATACCGCCCATGCCGAGGAAGCGCTTTTGAATATCCCCTGGTACACCCGCCTCGGGGACAGGGTGATCTGCCGCTCCGGGCCGGACTGGACGGCGCTCCTTTCCGACTGGATGACCGAATACGAGCGCACGCTCTCTCCGGATATCCGGGAAAAGGCGGCGCGGGGGATGCGGGGGATCATGGCGGCCCCCATGGGCATGGGTTCAGGCACCCAGTTCCGTTTTGATCCCGCCACGGGGGAGATGGCCTACGACGGGGACCAGGCGGGAAACGTGCACCTGACCCTCTGCTTCGGCGCGTTCCAGACCCTCCTGGAGGCCGCGGACGCCATGGACCTGCCGGAGCTGAAAAAAATGGCGGCGGATTACGGGAGGCTCTACATGATGACGCCGGAGGAGCGGGACGCCCTTTACGGGGACATGTCCAGGGGACGGGGCTTTACCATGCGCTATGTGGCTTCCGCCATCGGGGCGTATGCCGGAAAGGTCCTGGACGATCCCATGATCACGGACCGCGCCTGGCACGAGCTTTTGAAGGCGGCGCCGATGAAGTACGATCCGGAGGGTTTCCGCCCCCGGACTTACGCGCGGACAGCGGACGGGGAGGAACTGGCGGAGATCCCCTGGATTTCCACCAATTATATTTCCCAGTGGTGCCTCAACGTGATCCGGATCCTCGCCGTCGCCCCGGACCGAATGCCCTCCGGGGACAGGCTGAAGGCCATCCTTGACGAGGATTACCGGCTGGAATTGTGACGGGCAAAAACAGCCGGTGTAAATAAAGGGCGGGGCTATTGTAAAAAATGGCCGAATGCGCTAAAATAGACGCATGAGGACCCGGAACCGGGGCTTGATTGGAGGAAAAAAGATGAAAAACGCAAAATGGCTCAGTCTGATCCTGGCGCTGTGCCTGGCCGTCGGAGCGGCGTCGCCCGCAACGGCAGGAAGCTGGTCCAATTCCATACAGACGGTGTGGAGCAGCTACCGCTCGGGCAACACCTCGGCGTCCAGCGCGCCTCAGCAATTGGTGAACGGCACCTATCGTACCTTTGAGATCAGCTATATCATCGCGCAGATCCTGGACACGGACGGATCCTATTCCAATGCGATCCAGACAGTGTGGAACAGCTACCGTTCCGGCAACACCTCCGCCTCCAGCGCGGCCCAGCAGGCGGTCAACGGCGCGTACCGTTCCTTTGAAGCGGGTTATATCATCGCCCAGATGCTGGACGACGGCTCCTGGACCAACGCGATCCAGACGGTGTGGAACAGCTACCGTTCCGGCAACACTTCTTCCTCCAGCGCGCCCCAGCAATTGGTGAACGGCACCTACCGCACCTTTGAGATCTGGTACGTTATCGCCCAGATGCTGGACGACGGCTCCTGGACCAACGCGATCCAGACGGTGTGGAACAGCTACCGTTCCGGCAACACCTCCGCCTCCAGCGCGGCCCAGCAGGCTGTGAACGGCACCTACCGCACCTTTGAGATCCTGTATGTCATCGCGCAGATGCTGGACAACGGGTCTTATTCCAACGCCATCGATACGGTGTGGAACAGCTACCGTTCCAGCAACACCTCCGCCTCCGGCGCGCAGCAGCAGCAGGTGAACGGCAGCTACCGCACCTTTGAGGCCCTGTATATCATCGCCCAGATCCTTGACGACGCGGCCTGACGCATCTGACGGCCGCAGGGACTTTTTTTGCACAGACATGAGAAAGCACGGCTCCGACAGGCGGGGCCGTGCTTTTTTGAACTTCCGAAGGGAGGGGGCTTTCTTTCGACCGAACGATATCAGCCCCTGTCGGAAGGCGTAACGAAGGGGGCTGTGCGGGGATCGGCGCGCATCATGCCGGCCACAAGCTCCGCCATGCGCCGGGCGCCGGTCTCGTTGAAATGGGTCTTGTCGTCGTGTCCGTCGGGAAAGTCCGGGTGCTCGCCGGGCTTCAGGCGGACGAAAAGCTCGGCGGTCTTTTCCTCGCCCAGGGCGAGGTACAATTCCCTGCTGGCGTTTTCAAGGTCCAGGAGGGGCAGGCAGCGCCATTTGGCCAATTGCCTTACCGCCGGGGCGTATTCTCCGTGGGTGTACAATACGCTGTCGGGCCCCGCGAAAAAGCGCCGGCTGACCGGGGTGATCAGGACCGGCTGGGCCCCGGAGCGCACCGCGGCGTCGCAGTACAGGTTGAGATGGGCGATAAAGGTGGTCTCGGGATCGGTGTGGCGCTCGGCGTCGTCCTTTTCGTCGTTGTGGCCGAATTGGATCAGGAGCAGATCCCCCTCCCGCATGCCTTTGCGCACCGGTTCAAAAAGCCCTTCGTCCAGGAAGGATCTGCTGGACCGGCCGGAGAGCGCGTGGTTTTTTACGCCCACCTGGGGGGCGGCCAGGTCCTTCAGCGCCCAGCCCCAGCCACGGAAGGGCGGGGTGTTGTCCTCCACGGTGGAATCGCCGATGATGTAGATATCGGGCATCGTTTTCTGCCTCCCAAGCATCCGCCCCGGGGGGCGGTTTTTTGCATGATCGAATAATAGCACAAACAGCCTCAGGTTTCAATATGGGCCTCTCGGCGAAAGATTGCGCCCGGGCGGAGGCGGTGATATACTGTTCATGAAACCTTGTCCTGATCGGGAAATAAAAAAGGCGCCCGGTAGGCGGGAGCATGGAAACGATCGTCGATCCGATCCTGAAAGGCTTTTATCACGATCACAAATTTCCGGACCGGAAGTAATACGGGGTGTTGCATTTGGCGGCACTTGTGATTATAATTGGGCCGCACGGCCCGCGGCCGCGCACACAAGCAGTCTTTGGAGGTCATCAATGTCGATAACGGAAGCCATCGCTCAATACCGCCTTGCCTTGAAGGAAGGCCTGAAATACTATAACGCCCATATGGCGGCCCATGAAAACCCCTATCCAGAGGTCCTGGAGGACCTGATGAACGAAACGCGCACCTCCGGACAGACAAGGGTCGGGACCATCGAGATCCCCGCGGACCAGATCGTGGGTACTCTGGCCGCCGGCAGGAAAACGGCCTTTGCCGGGAATATGATGCCCATCCTGCCCGAGGGAAGCGAATTTGCCGGCAAATGGATCGCGCTGTGCGAGGCGCACCTGTCCGATACCGGGATCCACGATCCCATCACCTGCATGGAATACATGGGCCGGTTTTATGTAATGGAGGGGCACAAGCGGGTCAGCGTGCTGAAAAGCTTCAAATCCCCCACAATCATGGCCACCGTCACCCGGGTCATCCCCATGTGGAGCGAGGATCCGGAGGTACAGGCGTATTACGAATTCCTGCATTTTTACAAGATGAGCTCCCTGTACCGGGTGCAGTTCAACCGCCCCGGCAGGTATGCCCGCTTTACGGAGCTCCTGGGATTTGATAAGGACCACGTCTGGACGGATGAGGAAAGGCAGACGTTCAAGGCGTTCCATTACCGTTTCGGCAATGTGTGCGGGGGGCAGATCCTCGCCCAGATGCCCCAGAAATCCCTGAGCGAGGCCATGCTTGGCCTGCTGGAATTGTATCCGTACGCCGAGCTGCTCAAGGACGGGGAGGACGGCCTGCGCAAAAAGCTGACCGCGCTCCTGCCGGATCTGAAGTTCGCGGCCCAGGAGGAAAAGACCCAGGTGTCCGTGGCCCCGGAGATCGGCGACAAGGGCAAAAGCCTGGTGCGCCAGATCCTGGATGGGATAGCCCATCCCACGCTGAACATCGCTTTTGTGCACGCCGCGGACCCGGAGGAAAGCGCCTGGACCCATGGGCACGACGAGGGGCGAAAGCGTCTGGAGGAGGCTTTCGGAAGCCAGATCAGGGTGCAGACCTATATCGCCGCGAAGGACAGCGAGGACGAGGTCATGGAGCAGGCGGTCCGGGACCAGGCGCAGGTGATCTTTGCCACGGCGCCGACCCTGCTGGCCAGCGCTCGCCGCGTCGCCGCCATGCATTCGGGCCTGAAGGTGCTGGTGTGCGCCCTGTCGGTGCCCTATACCGGCGTTCGGACCTATTACTGCCGCCTGTACGAGGCGGAATTTGCCGCGGGCGCCGCGGCGGGCGTCCTCAGCGGCGGCGCGCCGGTGGGGTACATCGCCCGCTATCCCATCCTTGGGACGCCGGCGGCGGTCAATGCCTTTGCCCTGGGCGTCAGGATGACGGCCCCGGGCACCAGGGTCCTTCTGAAATGGTCCAGCCTGCCGGGAGATCCCCTGGAGGAGCTGAGGGCCGCGGGCGTCAGGGTGGTGAACGGCTATACCGCCGGGGCCGCCAAGGACGCGGACGCGTGGAATACCGCCATGTGCATGGAGGACGGGACCTGGAAAAACATCAGCAGGGACGTCTGGAACTGGGGAAGGATGTACCAGAAGATCGTGCGCAGCATCCTGGACGGCGGCTGGGAAAAGAATGACGGCTCCGCATCGGTCAATTACTGGTGGGGCATGAACAGCGGCGTCATGGACGTCAGGATGGCGGAGGACCTGCCGGTGGGGGTCACGGACCTGGTCAATATCCTCAGGAACGGCCTGATCAGCGGCACCATCCATCCGTTCCTGTGCAGCCTCCGGGACCAGCAGGGGCATCTGCGTTCGGCCGGAGACCGCTGGTATACCCCGGCGGAGATCATGGAGATGAACTGGCTCCTGGAGGAGGTGGAAGGGCGCATCCCGGACCTGGACGAATTGATGCCCTTCAGCCGTGAGACCGCCGGCCTCCTGCGCCTGAAGGCCGCGGACAGCGCCCCCGCCGGGGAGGAAAAGGCGGAGGGAAGCGAAGCCCCCGCTGAAGATGCTTTGGACGGGGCGGAGAGGCGGAACGCGGCGGCGGAAACGGAAATGGAAAAAGGAAAAAACGGGAAAATGAATAAGGAAGACGGCCCGGAAGCGGAAAAATGATCCGCCCGTTGTCAGAACGAGACAGACAAAGGACAGGGACAAAAGAATATTTCGGATTGGAGTGAGACCCGATGAAGGCGCTCCTCGTTTCGGACGTGGAAAGCCGCGCGCTTTGGGATTTTTACCGGCCCGAGCGCGTGGAGGGCGTGGACGTGATCATATCCTGCGGGGATCTGAAAAAAGAATACCTGGAATTCCTTGTGACCATGACCAACAAGCCCGTTTTGTACGTGCCGGGGAACCATGACGCGAGGTACGCTTCCGATCCGCCGGGGGGATGCGAAAACCTGGACGACGCGGTGTATGTTTTCCGCGGCGTCCGGTTCCTGGGCCTGGGGGGATGCAAAAAGTACAATTCCGAAAGCCCCTACCAGTTTACCGAGGAGGAGATGGCCCGGCGCATCCGCCATGTCCGCCGCCAGATACGCAAAGCGGGCGGGGTGGACGTGGTGGTGACCCATGCCGCGCCCACGGGCTGCGGCGACAAGGCGGACATCGCCCACCGGGGATTCGACTGCTTCCTGGACCTTATGGACCGCTGGAGGCCCGCGTATTTCCTGCACGGGCATGTGCACATGAATTACGATCCCAATGTGCCCAGGATCATGGAATACGCCGATACGCGGATTGTCAACGCCTTTGAAAGGTTCATCCTGGATATCCCGGAGCCGGCCGCTCCCTCGGCCCGGGAAGGCTATGTATCCCGCAGGCGCGTCAGGGAGCGGTACGCCTGGGAGTGACGCGCCTTTGGCAAACGGGACTTTCATTTAGGGAGGTTGTAACGTGAAAGAAAACGAAAACGCCGGCGCGGTAGGGGTCCAGATCGTCCTGCCCCAGCACTGCAACGGCTACGACCGGCCCCGCCTTTTCGGCGGGCAGATCATGTCCTGGATCGATATCGTGGGGGCCGTGGCCGCCAGGCGGTTTACCGGCACCAATGTGACCACGGTCTGCGCGGACGGGCTGGTGTTCCTTTCACCGGCCCATCTCAACGATACCGTGGTGCAGGAAGCGCGCGTCACCTGGAGCGGGAATACCTCGCTGGAGGTAAGGGTGGACAGCTTCGTCGAAAGCCTGGACGGATCCAGGGACCTGATCAACCGGGCGTATTTGGTGTACGTGGCCCTGGGAGAGGACGAAAAGCCGGTGAAGATCAGGAAATACGTTCCGGTGACAGACGAGGAGAAGGCAGAATACGCGGCCGCCGAGGAAAGAAGAAAGCGCCGTATCACGCGGTGAACGGCGAAGGCGGGGAGGCGGCAGCCTCCTTTTTTTTGTCCGGGTTTCCTTACCTGCGTTCATTTTACAGACGATAGGAATAAAAAAGACAGATGTTAAAGAAAGTGTTGACTAACCGAATTGTTATCTGCTAATTTTAAACTATGATACGGGCATGGCCCGAACGAAAGGAGAAAAAAGAATATGAAAAAGGTTTTTGCTATCCTGATGGCGGCGATGATGCTCTTTGCGGCGTGCGCCTTCGCCGATGAAGCGCCCATCCGCATCGGTCAGGCGGACTACGCGGCCCATGGCAAAGGGTGCTTCGCCGTGGTGACCGTGGTGCTGCAGGGCGATGTGATCATCGCCGCGAAGATCGACGAATTCCAGTTCATCTCCAGCAGCGACTACGCCGAGGCGGTCGGCGTTCCCAACAGCGACGGGTCCTTCGGAGACAATTATCCCGAAGGCAAGGTGCTGGGTTCCAAGAGAGTCAACAACGAACTGTATTCCATCAACATGATGCGCGCGGGCTCCACCGTCCAGATCGCCGCCAGCTACGACGCCATCGAGGCGTTCGTGGTCGGCAAGACCGTGGCCGAACTGGAAGCCGCCGTGGCCGGCTCCGACAGCCTGACCGACGCCGTTACCGGCGCCACCCTGGCGGACACCACCGGCTATGTATGCGCCGTGATCGCCGCCGCCAAGAACGCCGACGTCCAGAAGGGCACCTACACCTTCTACAACAAGACCGGCGAAACCGTCACCGAACTGTACTTCACCGACAACGTGACCGGTGAAAAGTCCGTGAACCTGGTGGGCGCCGGCCTGGCCGCTGACGCCGTGTACACCGTGGTCCGCACCCTGCCCGGCGGCGAGGACGGACATCACCGTTTCACCCTGTCCTTCAAGACCGAGAGCGGCTACGAGGGCTCCTTCGCCACATTGTCTCTGGAGACCGTACCTATGACATTGCTGGCCCAGGCTGACGTCGCCACCGGCGCCACCCAGATCACCTTCTTTGCTCCCGCCGAGTAAGGCATACGGGAAAAATACGCGCGGGCGCCGGCACAGCCGGCGCCCGTTTAACGTTGGTCAGCGCTTTCATGGAAGAAAAGCGGCGGTGGGAACACAGACGAGCTTATCCCGCGCAGTGCCGGGATATGCTTTCAGGGCCTCTTCTTTCAGGGCCGAAATCTCCCGTCCGCTCCAGCGGGCGGTGTTGAGGATCACGCAGTCTACCCCCGAGGCCAGGGCGACGCCCGCGTCGCTGAAAAAGTCGTTGCCCACCATAACGGTCTCTTCCCGCTCCAGGCCGTATTTTTGAAGGAGCATGTCCATAAAGACCGGGTCCGGCTTCATGCGCATCAGGTCCGAGGAAAGGAAGACGCCGTCAAAGAACGCTCCAAGCCCCAGGACCTCGATCTCCGGGCGGGTGAACACCGCCTGGGCGTTGGAAAGGAGGTATACGCCGCGTCCCGCCTTCCTCAGGGCGGTCAGGACCTCTTTGGTGCCCGGATACAGGCGCATTTTATCCCTGGAAAGGATCCGGAAGCAGTTGGCGATAAAGGCAGCCCAACCGCTGAGCAGGATCTCCTCTTTCCCTGAGGAGGGATTGACCGGGGAGGAAACGCTGTGCTTCCGGGGCGCGGAGGCAAGAAGCTGTGCGAAGACCTCCTCCAGGCGGATCTCGGGCCAGGCCGTGCCCAGCTGTTTCCCCAGGGCCCGGCGCGCTTTCCTTTCTTCCCGAAGAAAGGTGGCGCGCAGGCCGGATGGGGTATAATCCGCGCCGCAGGCGGCGTACAGCCCAGCCAGGGTGCGCCAGATGGCCGGGAGGCTTTCGTCGGTATGGATATCCACCAGGGTCCCGTACAGGTCAAAAACATAGTTTTTATATTTCATCGCATCCCCTCCGATCCTGGGAAAAATCAGTTGATACCGGTAGCGAAAATATGGTATAGTGGGCTAAAGCGTCTGGGAAGGAGAAGGCTATGAGAAAGATGGAGGGCTTCCGGAGGGGGATCAACCTGGGAGGCTGGCTGAGCCAGTCGGACGAAAAATCGGAAGCGTATTATAACAGCTTTATTACCCGGGAGGATATCCGCCGGATCGCTGATATGGGCCTGGACCATGTGCGCCTCCCCGTGGACTGGGACCTGATCGAATATGAGGACGGAAAGCCCAGGGAAGAGGGATACGCCCATATCGACGACTGCCTGGCCTGGTGCGCCGAGGAAGGGCTGCACACGGTCATCGACCTGCACAAGACCTACGGTTATTCCTTCGATCCCACCGAAAAGGGGGACGACAAGGAAGTCTTTTTCCGCGACGCGGCCCTGCAGGAGCGCTTTATCGCCCTTTGGCGGCGGATCGCCCTGCGCTACCGCGGCAGCGCCGATACCGCCCTGGAGCTTCTCAACGAGGTGGTCCCCGGAAGCGTGAAGGACAGCTGGAACGATATCGCCCGGAGGACTGCCGAGGCCATCAGGGAAATATCGCCGGACCAGTGGATCGTGGTGGGCGGCGTATACTATAACAGCGTCCGGAGCGTGCCGACGCTGCTTCCCCCCCGGGACGGGAAGACCGTGTACAACTTCCACTGCTATGAGCCGCTCATCTTTACCCACCAGCGGGCCTACTGGGTAAAAAACATGCCGATGGACCTGAAAGTGCATTATCCCGCCGATCCCGTCCGCCTCAGGGAACTGAGCCGCGTGCTCAGCAAGGAATTGGCGGTCGCCGCGGAGGATTTTGCGGACATGCCCATGGGCGAGGGCTTTTTTGAGGCGCTGTTCGCCCCGGCCATCGAAGCGGCCGAAAAAAACGGCGCGCCGCTGTACTGCGGGGAATACGGCGTCATCGACCAGGCGGACACGGCGGACGCGCTCAGGTGGATCCGCGACATCAACGCCGTTTTCGACCGCCACGGCATCGGCCGTGCCCTGTGGAACTACAAGCGCAAGGATTTCGGCGTCGTCGATCCTCATTACGACGGTGTGCGGGAGGAATTGATCCGTATCCTGGCGGGGAGGGAATGATCCTCCGCGCCGGACGCGGCTAAAGAAGCGGGCGGCTCAGCGGCATTCGGGACATTCTGTCAGCCCCTGGCGCACCGCGTCGGACAGCCGGATCTCCTCGGGGCCATGGACAAGGGGGCAGTAAGGCTTCAGGTGATAGACCGTATCCCCCGGCATATGGTAGACCGTCGCCTGGGGGATGGAGCTGCCGTCAAAAAGGTGGATCATGGTTTTCGGCCCGGCGATGCCGTCTTCCTCCAGGCCCTGGACGGCCTGGTAATCCTTCAGGGCCTGCTGGGTGCGGGAACCGAAATCCCCGTCGGCCCGGCCGGTCAGGTAGCCGAGATTGATCAGGCGCTGCTGGATGATCATCACCAGATCCCCCCGGTCCCCCTTCCTGACAGTGGGATATACCGTGGGGACGGGCGATTCGGTGAGCTCAGGGGAAGGAGTCGGCCGGGGCGTGGGCGACGGGGCGGACGTAACCAAAGCGGGGGAAGGCGTCGGGGTGGCCATGGCGGCCAGGTCGGCGGCGCGCCGGTCCAGGATCATCCATGTCACGACCCCCGCGGTGACAAGGACCAGTACGACGGAAAAGATGATCAGCCTCCAGTTGAGGCGGGTCCTGCTTCTCACGGTGTGCTCCTCCCGATAAAAGTAAGGCAGTCTCCCATGACGCCCGGACGATGCCAAGAACGGTAAATTGTTTTTTCGGGCGTATTTCGGGATCGGTCCCATTATACATGAACCGAAAGCAAAATGAAAGGCATTTGGTTTTGCCCAGGTGCCGGGAACGCAACGGAGTGATGCGAATGAAAAAGATCTGGATGCTTTGCGCGGGACTTTTGATCCTGCTGTGCGGCGCTTTTGCGTCGGCGGATACGCTCTATATCCCCTCGTCCGTTGAAACGATCATGGAGGAGGCTTATGCCGGGGACGTGGGTTTCGACCGGCTGATTCTTCCTTACCGGATCCGGGAGATCGGCAGGAACGCCTTCCGGGGCTGCGCCTTTGACGCCGTTTATCTCCCGCCGAACCTGGAGGTGCTGGGAGAAAATGCGTTTGACAGCAACGTAGTGATCTATGTCCGCCCGGACAGTCCCGCCGAAAGAGCGCTTTATGCACAGGGCAGGGCCTATCAGCCCCTGTTCATGCCGGATTCCATCGCCATTATCAATTCCGGTGCGGAGATCCTTCCGGGCGGGCAGGTGACGATGCAGGTCGCCGCTCAGCCGGCGGGGAGCGACACGGAGCATCTTATCTGGTTTTCGTCGGACGAAAGCGTGGCGACGGTCTCCTCCCGGGGCGTCGTGACTGGCGTGGGGGAAGGAACGGCTGTGATCCGGGCGGAAACGCTTACCGGCGTGACTGCCAGCGCCACGGTGACCGTTGCCGGACGCAAGCCGGTCTATCGGGCGCTGCTGGTGGCAAACGTGAATTATTACGGGGAGTCCGCCCGCTGGAACGGAGGGGACATTGCCCTTTTGCAGGAAATGTTCGCATCGGTGAACGCGCCCAACGGCGAGCCTTGGCAGGTGACGGTCAGGTACGATTTGTACGATGCGCTGATGGAAGCCGCCATCAGGGACACCTTTGCCGATACCAAAGAAGGGGACGTTTCGCTGATCCATATCTCCAGCCACGGTTTTCTGCTCCTGAGGGGCGTGGGCATCGGGGTGAGGATGAGCAATGGCAGCCAAATGACCTATATTACCTACCCGATGCTCAAGACCTGGACGGATAAATATATCAAGGGCGATACGGTCCTGTTCCTGGAGACCTGCTATGCCGGCGCGGCCATCGATCCGCAATACGGGAGCCCCTTCTGCGATGACGGCTGCTATGTATTGGGAGCCTGCGGAACGTATGAGCACTGCTACAGCTATAATGGAAATTACAATTATTTTGTCAGGTGGCTTACTTCGGGAGTCAGCGGGATGGCGGCCGATACCAACAGGGACGGTGCGGTGTCCCTGGGAGAGCTGCAGAGCTATACCTACGATAAAGGGACCAAGGTCAATGTCGGCACCTCCGATTCTCCCTATTATCAGCTGTCGATAGCCTATCCCGCCGAGTCCGGTTTCATACTGTTCGTCAGGAAGTAACTCGATACGGTGTATGCGCCAAGCGGCGAGCCCTGGCGGACAACGGTCGTTTACGACCAGTATGCCTCCAAGCTGCAGACCACCATCCGAAATACCTTTGCTGACGCGCAGGAAGGGGATATCTCCCTGATCCATATCTCCTCCCACGGCTATAATAAATTTGACGAAGGCAATTACCAGGCCGTCGGCGTGAAGATGAGCAACGGAAGTTTCATGACGTACATTTCTTACGCCATGCTGAAGGAATGGACGGACAGGTATATCAAGGGCGACGTGATATTGATCCTGGAGACCTGCTATGCCGGCGGGGCCATTGAGGCCAAATGCGGCGCTCCCTTCCGCGAGAAGGGTCATTATGTCCTGGCGTCGTGTGAATATGATGAGCACTGCTACAGCCACGACGGGAATTACAATTATTTTGTCGAGTGGCTTACGGACGGCGTGAAGGGAATGAAAGCGGACACAAACAGGGACGGTGCGCTGTCCCTGGGCGAATTGCAGGCCTATATCTACAATAAGGGGTGCACGATCAACGTCGGCGCGAACGGGGAGACCTATTACCAGCATTCCGAAGCATATCCGGCCAAATCGGATTATATCCTGTTTGTCGCCAGGTGACAGGGCCGGAAGAGAGGGATCACGCTGACATGCGGAAGCAGACGGAAGGGATGGCACCCCATCGGATCTCCTTCCGTCTGCTTTTCTGATGAAGCGGCGGTCAAACCGCCTTTTGATCCATGCGCATCGCCGTTACGTATCCGTTGTTTTGCCTTCTTTCAGGACGACCACCGCGTCCGGATCGAATTTGCGGGCCATGGTATGGGCGGCTTTGCGGTTGGCGACGGTATCGAAAATGATCGAGAAATCATAATCCGGCGGATACAATTCCGAAGCGGGCACCAGGAGTTTCAGGCGGTTATGGCGCACAGTCAGCTTCTGCCCACGCAGCTGGATGACGACATTGCCCTTGTCGTCCGCCGGGCTGTAAACGATCGCGTTCTTTTTGTCCGGCAGCAGCAGGACGCTGTCGCCCATGGCGAAGCGTTCAAAACTGCCTTCCCTGCGGACGGCGCGGCGCTGCAGGCGGGAAGCGGGAACAGGCATCGGTGGGTGCCGCCCCTCCGGTTTCGTTTCCGGCCCCAGGTCCGCGACCTGCCGCGCCCGGGCCAGGAGTCCCTCGTCCATTCCCAGCCGCGAGGCAATTTCGATGGCGCAGCTTTCGCCGCTTTTTCCGAGCTCCAGGCGGTAAAGGGGCCGCAGCGTGCCCTGGTCAAAGGCCATCCGGGCGGACACCACGTGCTGCGTATGTTCCGCCCATTGTTTGATCTGCGGATCATGGGTGGTGACCATAAAGAAACACCTGCGGCGGAGCAGCTCCTCCAGAATGGCCGCGGCCAGGCCGGAACCTTCGGCGGGGTCCGTGCCGCTGCCAAGCTCGTCCAGCAAAACCAGGCTGTCGCGGCTGCAATCCCGCAGGATGCGTATCACATTGGTCATGTGGCCGGAAAAGGTGGACAGATTCTGGCTGATGCTCTGGCTGTCGCCGATATCGCAGAGCACCCGGTCCATCATTCCGATCACGGTCCCCTCCCCGCAGGGGATATGCAGTCCGCTTTGGGCCATCAGGGTCAGCAGACCGACTGTCTTGAGACAGACGGTTTTTCCGCCGGTGTTGGGTCCGGTGACGGCAATGCCGGCATCCGGCAGGGAAAGCTCCAGGCTGAGCGGAACGCAGGCCGCCGGGTCCAGCAGCGGATGCCGGGCGTCTGCCAGGCGGAGGCGGCGCTCCGATGTGATCTCCGCAGGACGGGCGTTCATCTCCAGGCTGAGTTTCCCGCGGGCAAAGAGCACGTCCAGTTCCGTCAGTACGCGGATGGCGGCCTTCAGGGGACCCGCTTCGGCGGCGACCCGGTCGGTGAGGGTCCAAAGGACGCGCCTCTCCTCCAAATCGATATCGATCAGCAGCTGCTCCAGTTCCTGGCGGAGGGACTGCACGGCGGAGGGCTCCATAAAGACGGTGGAGCCTTTGCCGGAGGTGTCGACGGCACGGCCGGGGAAACGGCTTTGGAACCTTTTCTGTACGGGAAGGACAAAGACTCCGCCGCGCCGGGTAAGGTAGGTGTCCGCCAGCTCGTTTTTATGGTGAAGGATGACCTGGTCCAGTTTGTCCCGGATCCCCTGCTCCACAAACGCCTGCCGGCGGCGGAGATCCCTCAGGGCCGGAGACGCGTCGTCCAGTACGGCGTCCTCCCGGACGGAGCGGCTGATGTCCTCCTCCAGGGGATCCAATTCCGGCAGCTCCGTATGCCAGGAAGCGATGGCGGCGTCGTACCCGGCCGCGCCCTTCAGATAGCGGCGCAGGCGGCGGACGGCTGTGCAGAAGCGCGCGGCGGAACAAAGCTCCGCGGGAGAAAGAACGCCGCCCTGCAGCGCCGAAGCAAGGCCTGCTTCGATCCTGTCCGTTTCCGCCAGAGGCGGGGCCCCCGCGTTTTCGATCACGCGGCGGGCGGAGGTGGTCTCTTCTGTCCGGGCACGGCAAAGGTTTTCGTTAAGGATGGGTTCCGTATCGCCCAGGATCCGGCGTGCGGACCGGGTGACGGCCATATCCTGCAATCGTTCGATGATCCGGTCAAAACCGAGTGAAAGCATGTCCTGTGTCATGGTGATCCCTCTTGATCTTTTTTAATGAGACATGAACAGGACCGGAGAATGCGGCCGGAGCGCCGGAGAAAAGCATATAAAAAAGTGTCCGGATTCTGCCCGTACCGCGTCATGGCATCAGCAAACAAGCGGTCATGCCGCCGCTTTTTCTCGATCAGCCATGTTCTCCGTTACAGAACAGTTTCCAAACACACCTCGTGATGCGGGATTGCCTGCTGTTGTCAGGATCCCTGCCGAAGTGATTATACTTATATCCGGACAGGTTTGTCAATGGCTTTGCCTTTTTTTCCGCGGTTTCTGAATGTTTGCAGGCTTCAAAGGAGGATAAAATGATCAGGCAGCTGCAGGATAAGAAAGTGATCTTTTTTGATGTTGGATATACGCTGGATATGCCGGCTTCGGGCGACTGGATGCTGACATGGAAGTTCCTTGAAATTGCGGGCGCACGGCTGAAACAGCACGGCGAAGGGGAGATCCGGAAAGCGTCGGAGGCCGGTCTCCGTTTTCTGGCACAGAACCATCTGGTGAAAACGGTGGATGAGGAGATCCGGCAGTTCTGCCGGTATTATTCCATTCTGTCAGATCAGCTTCGGCTCGGCTTGACGGAAGCGGAATGTGAACAGATCGCCCGGGACCGGGCTTGCAGCATGAAAAACTATGTCCCTTATCCGGGGATCAGGGAAGTACTGGCGGCATTGAGCCGGACCCATCGGCTCGGCATTATTTCCGATACCTGGCCGAGCATCGAACGGCAGCTGGAGTATATCGGCGTTTCCGGATACCTGTCCTTCTGCACCTTCAGTTGTTACGTGGGCGTGTTCAAACCGGACAGGAGGATGTACCTGGACGCGCTTGAAAAAAGCGGCGTGTCCGCGGAGGAAACGGTATTTATCGACGACAGCGTGCGCAACCTTCGGGGGGCGGCGGAGGAGGGCATCCTGCCGATCCTGATCGCGGCCGATCCCAAGGCGGACGTGGAGACGGATTTTATGAAGATCCATGACCTGCGGGAACTGATCCTGTAAAGGAGAAGGAATGATGTATACACTCAAAAAACTCGGACCGGATGACCGGGAAGCGGTCAAAGCCCTGTTTGTCAGCGTGTTCACAAAAGAGCCGTGGTGCGACGACTGGTCAGACAGGGAACAGCTTGACTTGTACATCCGGGACCTTACCGGGCAGGGCTATTCTTTGACCTACGGACTGTATGATGACGCGGAAGAACTGATCGGGATATCCCTGGGGTATGTAAAACACTGGTATTCAGGCACGGAATATATCATCAATGAACTGTGCATAAAAACCGACAGGCAGGGCGCCGGAGCAGGGACTTTTTTTATCCGGGAGATCGAAAAGGCGGTCAAAGCGCTTGGGATCAGGCAGATCTTCCTGCTGACAGACTCAAATGTTCCGGCATATGAGTTTTACAGGAAAAACGGATTTGCCGAATCGAAAACCAGTGTGGCTTTTTCAAAGCGCGTATGACCGCATCCGGATAACACATTATCCTCCCGCCGATCCCGGCCGATCGGTTCAAGTCTCATTTCCGTTCCTGCCTTATCTTGCGGCTTCACATACCGTCATGGTTCCGTTTACCGTCAGCACGCCCCGGGTTTTCCGGATCGCAGGCGATGCCGGCGGAATAAAGAAAGCTTCCGATATGTCTTTATTGTCGATCCTGCCCAGGTTGGTCACGCTGCAGCCGTCCCCTTTTGCAAAACCGAAAAACATGCTTCCGACGAATGTTCCGGTTTTACTTGGAAAACCGCCCCTGCAGGAGATCATCGCCGCGTCAATGATTCCCGGATCCAGGGAAGCGTAACACTGAAGGACAAGATACAGTTCCGAAGGGCGTTCCAGCTTTCGCCGGACCCGGGCATGGATCTTCTCTGCCAGCGCAAAGGGGTCCTTTTCTTTTGCTTTGACCTCGATGCCGAAAGCGGTGGAATAATTGCCCAGGGCTCCTTTTCGGTAAACGGTCAGCCGGTCCCGCAAATCACATGCCATGATGATCTTTTCGGTATTTTCCTCGAGCATCATTTTTGCGAGCAGCCAGTCGTTCACTGTTGCATCGTGGTCATGACATTGCTGAACGATCCGGTCCAATTCTTCGGGACCGATCCGGACGACCGCATGCGTGACGGCGTCTTTTTCCAGGAATTCATTCGCGAATGCGTGATATTCCTGCCAGGATACGAATCGCCGTTCCCTTGCCCAGGCTCTGTTGGCCCGGTCCACCAGGATGCGGCTGATCCACGGCAGCCGTGAGCCGTCCGGCAGATCCTTTGCGGATACGATCAACCGTTCAGGAGCGGGAACGGGTTTTTTGCCTTCCGCATAGCACGCGGCTATTTCCTCCGCGAGTTCCAGGGCGCCTCTTCCGTCGGCCAGCAGGTGATGAAACACAAACAGGAAGCAGGTGCCTTTCCCCATTCGCCATGCGGCTGCCTTCAGCATGCCTTCCTCAAACAGATCCCAGTTTTTTGCCGTAAGCCGCCGGTATTCTCCCATCACCTCCGGTGAATCCGCCGCATCGATCTCACGATCTTTCAGAAGCAGTTCGATCGTCGTACGGTCCGTGACGCGGTAGTAATATGCGTTTGTTTCCGCCTCATATCCCAGCAGCGCTTTCAGAAACGGATGCGCGGCGGACAAAAGCTCCATCGTATCCCGGATCCGCGCCCCGTCATAAGGGCGGCTGACTGCCATGACGATGCCGAAGCACATGTGCGGACACATCAGGTGCGCACGCTCTGTAAATAAATACTGCATAGCGATACTCCTTATGGCTGCAGAATAATACTGATCCGATCGGAGGTTCGTTCTGTATCATAAAAACAGGACGGGATCATGTCAATACATAACCGGGCAGGATTGATCATGGGAACCAGAACAGTAAGCCTGTCGCAGACGATCCCGGCCGGTATTTTTGTTGCCCGGGTTATCTTTCTATGGTATCCTATGACCGGCTACGGCATTTTCGGGAATTGCGCTGAACGTGCCTTTTGAGGCGGAAGGATGAAGGGGAAACAGCTGATCCGAATGTGCCATGAACGATTACAGGCGAATGCGGTATATCTTTACGGCCGTGAATGTCATATGATCCTTCCGAAAGGAGGGCGTGTCCATGGGATACCGAAACGCGCAGGATATTTTCCCGGAGGGACTCCTGAGACAGATCCAGAGGTATGTAGCCGGTGAAACGATCTATATTCCCGCCGGGGACGAGCGGAAAGCCTGGGGTGAAACATCCGGATACCAACGCTATATCCGGGAAAGAAACGAGGAGATCCGCACGTGCTTTGCCGCCGGCCTGACGATCGAGGAACTGATGGACAAATATGCGCTCTCCTACGATTCGATCAAACGGATCGTGTACAACAGGAGGGAGAACGCGATGCTGAAATACAGCGCGACATTGTCCGCCGCAAAAGCGTACGCGCAGGCGGGAAAGCTGGACGCCTGGATCCATTTGTACCTGAATGAGGAAGGACGGAATATCCCTTTCTCTGACGGTCTTAAACTGTTTGACCGGTACTATATCAGTCCGGCGCTGTTTCCCATCAGCTTCTTCAAACGATGCACCGGGCCGGAGCCGGAGATGAAATACCGGATCGACAGGGATTGGTGGGAGCATCGGATCGCGGAATTGGAAAAGACGATCCGGGAAGATGAGGATCTCCCTCCTCTTATCGTCCATTATACGGAAGGGAAATTTGAGCTGAACGACGGGAACCATCGCCATAAGGCGTTTGAGAACCTGGGGATCGAAAAAGCCTGGGTGATCATCTGGATCACGGAAAAGGAAGAAATGGATGACTTCATGGAGAAATACGGCGATTATGTCAAAGACTGCAGGGTCATCCGAAAATAAGGAGGTGAAGGACAAATGAGACTGTATTTGGTCACCGGTACCAGCGGGGCCGGAAAATCCACCGTGAAAGACACCCTGGCGGCTATGCTTGATCCCAAGCGGTACGCGTGCGTTGATTCGGACGAGACCGGACTGAACTGGTGGGATTACGCCGGGACGGACCGTGAGACCCAATATGGCGCGGATACCCTGAGGGAAGCCTTCCGGATGGCCGGCGGAAGGGATCTTGTTTTTGTCACCTGTATGGTACCGCAGGATTACATGACAAAAACAACGGTGCCGGAGGAACTGAAGGCAACGCACTTTATCGCCCTGTGGGCGCCGGACGGGGTGATCGAACAGCGTCTGCGCGCCAGGCCGAAGGAGAGGGGATTCACCTCGGACGAGGCGATCCGGCCGCACATTGAATATAACCAATGGATCGGCAGAAACCGGGGCAAGTATCAACTGTTTATCAGCAACGAAGCGCAGAGCGTGGAAGAGACCGCAAGGATCATTATGGAATATATCACCGCTTTGCCTGACGTTGATACAGCCGGACTGTAAAAAATATTCCCGCTGTCTTATCGGTGATACCGACAGGAAAGCGGGATTTTTCATATGCCGGCGTTCACCGCTCTGGCAGGCGCGCCTTTTTAGGGGCTTGTTAAAGGCGGCAGGCAGCCGCCCCGTTCACCGGCTGCTCCTTCGGTATTTTTCCAGGCTGTCGATGAATTTGTTCAGGAACGCTTCTTCCCCGAAGGTGTTGATCTTGAAAAACATCGCCTGGCTGCCGCCGGAGGTCACAGCGGACAGGTGAACGTCTCCGTCCTGCCCAAAGAGCGTAACGCTCAGGGTAAGGCGGTTGTTGCCGATCATGCTGTAGCGTTTGAAGATCCTGGTGGCGCAGCGGACGTTTCCGTGGGCAAAATCGCTGCCGCCCTCAAGGCTTGCGGAAACGCTGCCCTTCTTTACGGAATCCTCCACGTAGATTAGCAGGCTGTCAAAACCTGTTTCAAAATGATTTGTGTACTGTGCCATAACGCTCCCCCCTTTCACAAATGCGGTACGGTAGTATTATTACCGGAACCGTTGTGAAAACGCAACCGGTTCCCGCCCAGTTGTCATTCTGCCGGTCCAACCTGTCGCCTGAAGACCGCGCCCGTTCCCTGATTGCCATCCGGTCCGTGTTATAGCATCATGCTTTGATGGAAGAGAAAGGGATCATCATGACGGGTCTTTTTCTTTGTTTTACTGCCTTTGGCGGAATGATGCAGTAAATATGAATATCAACGTCATATGAAAAAGCGCCGGCCTTTGATGATGCAAGGCTTCAGCGCTTTTACAATAGTAAGATATCTTTATCGATCGATCAGAAATACATGCCTTTTACCGTCATATGCTTTGACAATAAACTGCATCAGTTCTCGTCTTCCCTGATGATATACGCGTCCACGATCTCACCGACATACATGGTGTGGAAATCCCTGTTTCCCATCGGATATGTTCCGTCCACGTCCTGCGGATACATCTTCTCGCGAATGTCATCTGGGATTTTTATCAGATCCTGATCCTGGGCATAAAGGATCCTGCACTCGATCGTCACAGGATACTGCCGGATGCCCGGTGTACGGATTGTTTTCGCATTTTCCAGGATCAGGCCGGCTTCCTTCACTTTGTCAATCTTATAGCCGGACTGCCAGCCGCAGATTTTGTTGATCACAGCGTCGGGCTTGTCCAGCGGAATGCTGACCGTGAACTCCCCGGTTTTATCCAGCTGGCTCTTTGTATAGCGTCCCTGCCGGACATATACATGAAAGGTGGGCCGGCTCCACAGCGTACCAAGGTGCCCCCATCCGATCACCATAGTATTGAACTTGTCACCGTTGGTGTTCAGCAGGATGCCCTTTGGCAGTGATTTGGTGATCAGGTTCGCGTAATCCGTGACATTGATTTTTTCCTTCATGTTTCTCCTCCGTTCCGTGCACATCCGTGTTATTTGCTTTCAGCCAGCGCTTTTCCCAGATCGAGGGCTTTTTTCATTTCCTCCGGATATCATTCTGATTCTATTTCTTAGAGTGCGCTTTAAGTCAAGCCCTCATGATATTCTCACCCGGACCGGACAGGTAAGGCACACACAATCCACAAAACGTACTATATCAGAGATATGTGTCAATCGCAAAAGGTAAGGAGAACGTTTTCCAGAATATCCAGACTGTTTTCCGGATCCAGAAAATCCTGCACGGTCAGCGTCTGGACTTTCTCTGCCTGATGATCAGCAGAGGACAACTGCTGCCTGTATTGTTTGGGAGTACAGCCGTATTGCCGCCGGAAATCGCGATTGAAGTATTTCGGATCGGAGAAACCACAGCTGATACAGATATCCAGCAGGGAAAGATCTGTCAGGATCAGCTGTTTTCGCGCTTTTTCACAGCGGACTTTGGAAAGATAATCCTGAAAGGGCATGCCGAAGCTGTTTTTGAACAGGTGGGACAGATAGTACAGATTTATATTTTCATTTTCTGCGATATCTGAGAGGAGCAGTTTCTCACCGCTGTGATGATCAATATAATCCACAATTTTGACCATGAGATCTCCCTTCTTCCGGGACTGAAGCAGTTCTTTGTTTGTTCTGATGGAAAAGGGAAGATCTGAGAAGAGCCGATAGAAGAGCTGATTGATGGCAGATGCGCATAAAAGCTCATACATGGGCTCTTTTTTTACATAATTGATTGCGATCTGATAAAGCAAAGTTCTTACAGATGAAGCAGTATCAGACGAAAACCGATGATCCGGAAATACCAGATGTTCGATCCTGCTGAAGAAAGACATAAAGAAAGCCGGGGAAACCTGAAGGGAAAGGATCAGCGCGGGAGACGACGAATGCAGTTCGTGGATATCATAAGGGTTTGCAATGAACAGATCGTTCTTCTTCAGCATCAGTTTTTCCGGGCCGAAGCTGACCAACGTTTCTCCATCCAGGATCCAGCTCAGTTCAAAGTCCCGGTGCATATGAGGAGTTCTGTACAGTAATTCCACCAGGAAAAGGTGATATTCCCCAAAGTCGTGAGGGATCAACTCATACTCATATTGCATACGCTGTCACCGCCCATGCGTTTTTCTGATCTCAGTATATTGCAGAAAAGCAAATTTGTCATGGTATTTTGGACAAAATGATCCGAGATTATCGTTCTGTTTAATGCTATTCTTTACATGAAGGGAGAGGATCCCGGAATAAAAAAGTCGGAGGATCAATCATATGAGCAAATTCAAGTTTTCGGTAGGCCCCTGGAACGTTCATACCGGAGCGGATTCCTATGGTCCGGAAACCCGTCAGCCGATCGACCTGGAGACAAAATTCGCCAAATTTGCCGAATTGGGATTCTCCGCGATCCAGTTCCATGATGACGATGCAGTTCCGGATATGAATAACATGACGGAAGAAGAAATCAAAGAATATGCCCGCGGCGTGAAGAAGCTTCTGGACAAATATGGCCTGGCTGCTGAATTTGTGGCTCCCCGCCTATGGATGGATCCCCATACAAAGGACGGCGGTTTCATGAGCACCCGAAAGGAAGACCGGGAGTTTGCCCTGTGGCGCGCTTACCGTTCCATTGATATCGCGAAAGAACTGGGTACCGACCTGATCGTTCTCTGGCTGGCCCGGGAAGGTACCCTGTGCGCCGAAAGCAAAAGCCCTGTCTGGGCGACCAAACAGCTGGTGGATGCCATCAATAAAATGCTGGAATACGATCCGAAGATCCGCGTTTGTATCGAACCCAAGCCCAACGAGCCCATTGACCGATCTATATGCGGCACCATGGGGCACGTGATGGCGATTTCGGCCGCCACGATCGATCCCAAACGGGTCGGCGGCAACCTGGAGTCCGCCCATGCGATCCTTGCGGGCCTGGATCCCGCCAACGAGATCGGCTTTGCCCTGGCCTTTGACAAGCTGTTCACCGTTCACCTGAACGACCAGAACGGGATCCGCTACGACCAGGACAAGTCCTTCGGTGTGGAAAACCTGCGCCAGGCCTTTAACCAGGTCAAGGTGCTGGCGGAGAACAACTATGGCTCCAAAGGCGAATATGTAGGCCTTGACGTGAAAGCGATGCGCACTACCTCTGATGAAGACAGTTATGAGCATTTGAAGAACAGCCTGGCAATTTTCCGCGCACTGGAAGATAAGGTTGCCCGGTATGATTACGACTATGCGAACAAGCTGATCGCCGATCGAAAATTCGAGCAGCTTGAAATGTACACCATGAACCTGCTCATGGGAATTCAGTAACAGAAAGAGTGCTTTGGCGGCTGTCCGGTCCGGACGGCCGCCGATCTTGCAGAAAGCGTGAGGAACACATGAAGAAAGTCATTTCTGCGGGGCATATCTGCCTTGATATCACACCGGTTTTCCCGGCAGGGAAACAGTATGACCAGCTTTCCTCGCTGCTGATCCCGGGAAAACTGATCCAGATGGAAGCGGCAGACGTTCATACCGGCGGAAGCGTGGCCAATACCGGCCTGGCGCTGAAGCTGCTCGGATGCGATGTGAAGCTGATGGGGAAGGTGGGCGATGACGCCTTCGGAATGATGATCCGGAATATTCTGGCCCGGTATGGCGCAGGAGGTTTGCTGACGGACCCGGAAGGCTCCACTTCCTATTCGGTGGTGCTGGCCGTGCCCGGAGTGGACCGGGTTTTCCTGCACAATCCAGGCGCGAACGATACCTTTACCGGTGACGATATCCCGGAAAGCGCCCTGGAGGATGCGGCACTGTTCCACTTCGGCTATCCCACGCTGATGCGGCGCACCTGGGAGAACGACGGGGCGGAACTGGTTTCCATGTTCCGGCGGATGAAAGAGAAAGGCATCGCGACAAGCCTGGATCTGGCGGCGGTGGATCCCCAGTCTCCGGCGGGTCACGCTGACTGGGAAAAAATACTTGCCGGCGTACTGCCTTATGTGGATTTCTTCGTGCCGAGCTTTGAAGAGCTCTGCTGGATGATGGACCGGGAACGGTACAGCCGGCTGGCATCAGCCGGCGGAGACATGACCGATGGGTTGGATATGAAAGCAGAGGCGCTGCCTCTGGCAGACAAACTGCTTTCCATGGGATGCCGGATCGTGGTGATCAAGTGCGGGACCAGCGGAATGCTGCTGCGCACAGCCGGAAAGGAAACCGTTGCCGGAGTTGGTTCCAGGCTGGAATTGGATGCAGACAAGTGGAGCGGTCAGCTTGTGTTCCAGCCGTGCTTTAAAGCAGATATTGTCCGCAGCGGGACCGGTGCGGGAGATACGAGCATCGCCGCCTTCCTGGCTGCGGTGCTGAGAGGCAGGGGACCTTCATCCTGTATTGCGCTGGCCAGTGCGGAAGGAGCCTGCTGTGTTACGGCTTACGATGCTCTCAGCGGACTGAAGCCGCTGGATGAACTGGAAGAAAGAATCCGCAAAGGATGGTAAGGAGGGAAAACCATATGCTGGTCAATATGAACGACGTACTCCTGCCCGCGAAGAAGGGGCATTACGGAATTGGCTTTTTCAACGCGGTCAATGTGGAAATGGCCCGGTCGATCATTGAGACGGCAGAGGAGCTGCGCGCACCGGTGATGGTCGGCACGGCTGAAGTCCTGCTGCCTGCCATGTCCCTGGAACGCGTCGCGGAATATCTGATCCCCATGGCTCAAAAGGCCTCCGTGCCGGTCTGTGTCCATTACGATCACGGCCTGACCTTTGACAAGTGCATGGAAGCGCTGAAACTCGGGTTTACCTCTGTGATGTACGATTGTTCGACAGAGGATTATCAGAGCAACACGGCAAAGGTAGCCGAAATGGTTCGGATTTGCCATGGTATGGGCGTTACGGTGGAAGGTGAACTGGGACATGTGGGAGATAACGAAGGCGCGGGGAAACTGGAGAATCCATCGGACTACTACACGGATCCGGAGATCGCCGAGGACTTTGTAAAGCGCACCGGGATCGACTCCCTGGCGGTGGCGGTGGGCAATGCCCACGGGGACTACAAATTCCCGCCGAAGCTGGATTTTGAGCGCATTGAAACGATCTCGGGCCGTACCGGTCTGCCGCTGGTGCTGCATGGCGGAAGCGGTTTATCTGATTCGGATTTCCGGACAGCCGTGCAGAAGGGCGTATGCAAGGTCAATATTTTCACGGATATCGACAAAGCGGGAAAAGCAGGCATCGAGGAAGGCCTCGCTGCAGGAGCATCTTCCATGATGGCGCTGATCCCCTATGAAATCGAAGCAATGAAACGCGTGGTGCGCAGCAAGCTGGAGCTGTTTGGCTCCGTCGGCCATGCTGAATGAGAAAGGAAGGAATACCCAATATCACGCTTCATGTACGTCGCCATACCTGTTGCGGCAACCAGGCGAAAGCAGGCATGTACCCAAAGACCCTGCAGTACCTGATGGTCACAGCGGCATCAGCGCAACGATGGATACCTGCATGCACCTGGGATCAGAAGACGCGGTGACAGAAGCGAACCGGCTGCAGCAGCTTGAAAGCGCTCGAAAGGAGCAGGCAGCGCCGGAAGGGAAAACAGATGAGGTCTGGATCTCAAAGAAGATGGTCCGAGTTGGCTAAAATATCCGCATTTGTCATTGGCTGACATTGTTCAGCCTTTTTTTGTTGCCCGTGATGGGCTCAATATGGTATTCTACAAGGAGATCAGGACACGGGTTCCGGGTAGTGATTTCGAGAGATCTACCTACTTTTCATGGCCTCGATCAGCCACGATTTGCAGCGAAAAGCGATCTATGGATTTGGCTTCTGAAAAAAAGACCAGATACGACATCCCCGAGAGCCCTACAAAACGTTGCTTTTCGCTGCCGGAAGGAGCTTTTTGCAGCATTGACTAAGATTTTGTTTATCTGCCACGGCAACATCTGCCGAAGCGCGGCGGCAGAGATGGTGATGCGCCATATGATCGCGGCGCGGGGGCTGGAAAAGAAGATCGCCTGCGAAAGCGCCGCGGCGACGAGCGAGGAGATCGGGAACGATATCTATCCGCCGATGAAGAGGACGCTTCTTGCCCACGGGATCCCCTGCCCTGGGCACGCGGCCAGGCTGCTCACGCGCCGGGACGGGGAAAAATACGACATGATCATCGGCATGGACCGGGAAAACCTGTCGGATATGCGCTATATCCTCGGGGATAAGGCGATGGACAGGTGCAGCCTTCTGATGGCCCATGCGGGCTTTCCCGGCCGGGAGGTGGCGGACCCCTGGTATACCAGGGATTTTGAAAGCGCGTACCGGGACGTGGAGGCGGGCTGCCGCGGCCTGATGGACGAACTGGCCGGCGCGGGATTGACATAACCGGACAGGCGCATTATGATGTTTTCCGGGCGATTATTTTGCTGCCCGGCCGCCGCGCGCCCTTGGCGCGGGTATGATACGGAGAACGGGGAAAAGTATGTCTTTGGATAACAAAACAGGCAAAAAAGGCCGGGGACGCCTTTTGTGGCGTTTGCTCAAGGGTTCCCGGCGTTATTTTGCTTTCGGTATTTTCCTGGGATGGATGATGTCCCTCCTGGACCTGGTCAATCCCAGGATCATTTCCTATACCGTGGATACGGTGCTGGGGGACGCCGCGGCGGACCTGCCGGACTTTGCTCTTCGCTTGGCCGCCTCCCTCGGCGGGCCGGAATACCTGAAAGAACACCTTTGGATCGTGGCCGGGGCTATCGTGACGGTGGCCCTTTTGTCGGTCGCGTGCCGCTGGGGCTTCAGGATGATGAACGCCAGGGGACAGGAGACCCTCCTGAAGCATGCCAGGGATCTGCTTTACGGGCATATCGAGCGGCTGCCCCTGAAATGGCATTCCTCCAACCGCACCGGCGACATCATCCAGCGGTGTACTTCGGACGTGGAAACGGTCCGGGCTTTTCTTTCGGACCAGCTGGTCACCCTGATCCGCACAGCGGTGCAGATCGTCCTGGCGCTGTATTTCATGATCGGCGTCAGCCCCCGGCTTTCGATCATCACGGCGGTGTTCATTCCGGTCGTGGTGACATTCAGCGTGTTTTTCCACCGGGGGATCGAAAAAAGCTTTGAAAAGGTGGACGCCAAGGAGGGCGAACTGTCCTCGGTGGCCCAGGAAAACCTGACCGGAGTTCGGGTGGTCCGCGCTTTCGGCCGGGAAAAATACGAACGGGACCGCTTTGAAAAGACCAACGGCGAATATACCGGCATGTGGGATCATCTGATGAAGCTGCTCAGCGCTTTCTGGGCCACGGGCGACGCGCTGTCGGGCCTGCAGAGACTGCTGATCCTCTTTATCGGCGGCGCGATGGCCATCGGCGGACAATTGAGCGTGGGCAAATTCATCGCCTTCGTCAGCTATGCCGCCATGCTTGAGTGGCCGGTCCGCTCCCTGGGACGGGTCATCGCGGGCATGAGCCGCGCGGGCGTTTCCATCGACCGCATCCGCTATATCCTGGATTCCTCCCGGGAGGATACCTCCGGAGACACGTCGGGCTGCGATTTTACGGGAGACGTGGTGTTCGACGGCGTGACCTTCGGGTATGCCGGGGACATGGAAGTCCTGCGGGGGGTGTCCTTCACCGCGGCGGCGGGGAAGACTACCGGGATCCTGGGGACCACCGGGTCCGGCAAGAGCACCCTGATGTATCTTTTGTGCCGCCTGTATGACCCCACCGGCGGACGCATCACCGTCGGGGGCAGGAATATTTCATCTCTGAACAGGGAATACGTGCGCCGGAACGTCGGCATCGTCATGCAGGAGCCCTTCCTGTTCAGCCGTACCCTGAGCGAGAACATAGGCATCGGGCTTGAAAAGAACGACATCGACCTGGTGCGCCATGCTGCCCGGACCGCCGTGCTGGACGAGACCGCCATGAAATTTGCCAAGGGATACGACACTTTTGTGGGAGAAAGGGGCGTGACGCTGTCCGGCGGGCAGAAACAGCGCACCGCCATCGCCCAGACCCTGGTCCTGTCCCGGCCCATCCTGCTGATGGACGATTCCCTTTCCGCCGTGGACACCCGCACCGATACCCTGATCCGTGATGCCCTGGACCGGGCTGACAACCGGCCCACGCGGATCATCATTTCCCACCGGATCACCACGCTGATGAACGCCGACAGGATCATCGTGATGGACCGCGGCCGCGTCGTTGAGGAGGGGACCCACGCGCAGCTTTACGCCCGGGGCGGCATGTACCGCAGGATATGCGATCTTCAGTCCCCCGAGGGCATGGAACGGATGACGGGAGGCGGAAAATGAGCGAATACATGGAAAACGAACAGGCGGAAAAAACGGTCCGCCTCAAATGGTTCGGCGTCCCGCGGATCCTGCCTTATACGCGACCCTATCGGTGGCGGATGGTCCTGATGGTCTTCCTGGGGTTCCTCTCCAGCCTGATCGATTCGGTCTACCCGCTCTTCAACCGGCACATGATCGACGTGAACATCGCCGGGCGTACGCTGGCGGGATTTGCGCCGATGATCCTTGGCTATATCCTGGTGCTTGCCTTCCAGGTGTGGAACAATTATTACACCGCGCTGGCCTGCAGCCGCATGGAGCTGTGGATGAACAGGGATCTGAGGAACGCGGCCTTCGGGCATTTGCAGACGCTTTCCTTCAGCTATTTCAACCAGAACAGCGTCGGCTGGATCCATGCCCGGGTGATGAGCGATTCCGGACGCATCGGCGAAATGGTCTCATGGCAGCTGATGGACCTGACCTGGAGCGGCGCTTATGTCCTGTGCGTGGCGGCTGTGATGCTTGTGACCGACGCGCGCCTGGCCCTGATGACCCTGAGCCTGACCGCATCCGCCGCGGTGATCACGGCCTTCTTCCGCCGCAGGCTGATCGTACGGAACCGCAAGGTCAGGGAGCTCAACAGCGTTATTTCCGGGGATTTCAACGAGGGGATCACCGGGGTGAGGGCCATCAAGACCCTGAACATCGAAAAACGCATGGAAGGGGACTTCGCGGCGCACACCGGCGAAATGAAAAAAGCCTCCGTCCGCGCCGCCAGGACATCCACTGCCATCGGCGCTGTCGTATCCCTGATGAGCGCCATGGCGCTGTCCCTGGTGATCTGGAAGGGCGGCGAGATGACCAGGGACAGCGTGATGCATATCGGGACGCTGGCCGTGTTTATGTCCTATGCGATCAGCATCATGGATCCTTTGCAGAACTGCATCAACGTGCTGACGGCACTGAGCACCATCCAGGTCAACATCGAAAGATTCACGGGGCTGATGGATACCGTCAGCAACGTGAGCGATACGCCCGAGGTCATCGAAAAATATGGGGATACCTACAGCCCGAAGAAGGAGAACTGGGAACCCATCCGCGGCGACGTGGAATTTAACGACGTGACCTTCAAATATCCCGACGGGGACGAATATGTCCTGGAGCATTTCAGCCTGAAGGTGGATGCGGGCAGCAGCGTCGCCATCGTCGGAGAGACCGGCGCGGGCAAGACCACCCTGGTCAACCTGGTCTGCCGTTTTTACGAGCCTACCTCCGGCGCCGTCCTGATCGACGGGCGGGACGCGAGGGAACGCAGCCAGCTTTGGCTGCACTCCTCCATCGGCTACGTCCTGCAGACGCCCCACCTGTTCAGCGGCACCGTCAGGGACAACCTGCGCTACGGCCGGCCCGACGCCACCGATGAGGAGATCATGGAAAAACTCAGGCTGGTGAACGCCGACAAGGTGGTGGAAAAAATGGGAAACGGCCTGGACAGCGACGTCGGGGAAGGCGGATCGATGCTTTCCACCGGCGAAAGGCAGCTTTTGTCCTTCGCCAGGGCGCTGCTGGCCGATCCGCGGATCCTGGTATTGGACGAGGCTACGTCCTCGGTGGATACTGTCACGGAAAAAACCATCCAGCAGGCCATCAAAACCGTGACCCGGGGACGCACCAGCTTTATGATCGCCCATCGGCTTTCCACCGTGGTGGACGCGGACACCATCCTGTGCGTCCGGGACGGGAAGATCGTCGAGCGCGGGACCCACAGGGAACTGATGGACAAAAAAGGCTACTACTGGGAGCTTTTCACCCGCCAGTACGAGGGCATGACGGTGGATATGGCCGCGGGTGCGGAATAAGAAGCGCGGCCGTGAAACGGCCGATGCGCCCACAAAGGAAAAAAATGAGCTATATCGAGGTCCGGGACCTGACAAAGACCTTTACGGTCCGCAAAAAAAGGGAAAAAGGGAGCCTATTCCGTGAAAAAACCTCCGTCCGGGCGCTGAAGGATGTTTCCTTTGACGTGGAGAAAGGGGAACTGGTGGGTTATATCGGCCCCAACGGGGCGGGAAAATCCACCACGGTCAAGATCCTTTCCGGCATCCTGACGCCGGACGGGGGCTCCGCTGCTGTGGGCGGCCTCGTTCCCTGGAGGGACCGGAAGGAGCACGTGCGCCGCATCGGCGTGGTCTTCGGGCAGAGGACGCAGCTTTGGTGGGACGTGCCCATCATGGACAGCTTTACCCTTCTGAAGGAGATCTATCGCCTTCGGGACGCGGACTGGAAGGCGCGCCTGGATGAACTCGTTTCGCGGCTGGAGCTGGAAAAGCTTCTTTCCGTTCCTCTGCGCCAGTTGAGCCTGGGACAGCGCATGCGGGCCGAGGTATGCGGCAGTCTTCTGCACCGCCCTGAACTGCTCTTCCTGGACGAGCCGACCATCGGCCTGGACGCGGTCAGCAAGCTTTCCCTCCGTGATTTTCTGAAGGAGGAGAACCGGCTGAACAGGACCACCGTCCTCCTGACCACCCACGATATGGAGGACGTGGCGGCCCTGTGCTCCCGGGTGATGGTGCTCGGGCACGGCAGCAAGCTTTTTGACGGGGATCTGGGGGAGCTGCTTTCCCGCTATGACACGGTGAGGATCATCACGGTGCGGTATGACGGCGGTGTGTCCCTGCCAGTCCTGCCGGAGGGCTGCGAGGCGCGCAGGGAGGGGGATGCCTTCCGCGTCATGTATGATCCCGCCAGGGTAAGGACAGCGGAGCTGCTGGCCCTTTTGCAGGACGCCGGCGCCATCCGTGAGCTGACCGCCCGGATGCAGGACACCGACAGGCTGATCGCGAAAATGTATCAGGAGATGGAACTGTGATGACCAGGGCGTACCGCGCCGTATTCGGCATGCGGGCAAAAATGGAGCTTCAGTACCGGGGGGCGGTCCTGGGAGGATTCGTCTGCCAGGTCTTCTTCGGGCTGATCCTTGTTTCACTGTACCGGGCGCTGTACCGCAGCCGCCCCCAGGCGCTGCCGCTGGAAACCGTGGTGAGTTACGTGTGGCTGCAGCAGGCTTTTTTCAGGATGCTCCTGTCGTCCGACAATGATCTGGCTGACAAGATACGGACCGGGGACATCGCCTACGACCTGTGCCGCCCGGTGGACATGTACCGGTTTTATTACGCGCGCATCACGGCGCAGAAGCTTGTCGGCAGCCTGCTCAGGGGCGTTCCGATGATGGTCTTTGCGCTCCTTCTGCCAAAGGGCTGGGGTCTGATGCGGCCCGCGTCTCCAACAGCGCTTCTTTGCGCCCTTGCCTCCCTGGCGCTGGGGCTTTTGTGCGTCTCGGCGATGGAGAACATCACCATGGGGATCACCATGCGCACCCTGGATCCCCGCGGTGTCCAGGCCCTTTTGAACCTTCTGATGACGCTGATGGCCGGGAATATCCTGCCCCTGACCCTGTTCCCCGACGCGTGGCAGCGCGTTCTTTCCTTTCTGCCGTGGACCCAGATGCTGGACGCTCCCATCCGGCTGTATACCGGCGTCCGTGAAACCTCGTCGGTCGGGGCCGTTCTGGGCATTCAGATCCTTTGGACCGCAGTCCTTTTGCTGCTCGGTATGGAATTATGGAAGCGGAACAGGGAAAAACTGGTCCTGCAGGGAGGGTGAAGGATGGGCCCGCTTCGGCTGTATCTCAAATCCATAGTCATGAACATGCGGATACGGATGCAGTATCCCCTGTCCTTTTTTATGCAGACCCTCGCCCAACTGGTGATGGAGGGCGGGGAAATGCTGGCGGTCATCCTGATCGTGGACCGGTTCGATACCCTGGACAGGTGGTCTGGTGGGGATCTGTACTTTTTTTTCGGGATGATGTCGATCACTTTTTACCTGACGGAATTCCTTGGGCGCGGCGTCACCGGCACGTTCCCGTCCATTGTCCGGTCCGGACAGCTGGATACATTGCTGCTGCGGCCCCGGGGCGTCCTGACCCAGGTTTTGTGCAGCGACGCCGACCCGCGGCGGATCGTCTGCGTCGCGGTGGGGACCGCGGCGCTGTGCATGGGCAGCGCGGCCTCCCATGTGCGGTGGACCTTCCTCAAGGCTCTGGCCCTTGGCGAGGCCATCCTTTGCGGCATGCTGCTGATCCTTGGGCTGTTCCTGATCGAGGCGGTTTTCTGCATTTTCAGCGTCAAATCGGTGGAGCTGGTGAACGCGCTGACCTACGGCGGCCGGAGCGCCTGCCAGTATCCGGTGGACATCTTTCCCCGGCCGTTAAGAACGCTGTTTACCGCCGCCGTGCCTTTTGCGCTGACCCTCCAGATACCGGCTTCCTTCATCCTTGACAAACCCCTGTTCCCCTGGCCCGAATGGACGGTGTTCGTATGCCCTCTTTCCGGAGCGGCGGTGTTTTTTGCGATGGCGGAGGTCTTCCGCATGGCGCTGAAGCGCTACCGGTCCACCGGCAGCTGAAACGGCCACGCTTTGGCCCGGAAGGGAACGCGCAGGGCGCATGCAGCGAAAGGACGGAGATCGTAAAGAATGAAAGTCAGGCTGGAAAAGGAAGAAGCTCATGGATCCCAGCCGAAGGTGAAGACGGGGAAAGCCTTCTTTGGCGTGCAGGATATGACGTCGGGCGATCCCTTTGGCGGGATCGTGCGTTTTTCGGTACCGCTTCTGATCGGCAATTTCGCCCAGCAATTGTACAACACCGCCGATTCCATCATCGTCGGCAATTACATCGGCGATACGGCCCTGGCGGCGGTGGGCACCGCGGGCCCCATCATGAACCTGCTGTTCGTCCTGCTGATGGGGATCGCCACCGGCGCGTCCATCCTGTCGGCCCAGTTTTTCGGGGCAAAAAACAGGGAAAAGCTCAGCCGCACGGTGGGTTCCACCATTTTTCTTACCCTGGCGTCGGGAATTGTGATGATGCTGGCGGGATATTTCATTTCGCCCCTCCTTATCGGGCTCATGAAGCCGCCGCCGGACGTGGGTGCCGGGGCGGTCATCTATCTGCAGATCATCTTCCTGGGGATCCTTGGGACCTCCGCCTACAATATCCTTTCCGGCGTTCTGCGCGGCATGGGGGACAGCGTGGCCCCGCTGTGCTACCTGGTGGCGGCGTGCCTTCTGAACATCGTTCTGGACCTCCTTTTCGTGCGCGGCATGGGGATCGCGGGCGCGGCGCTGGCCACCATCATCAGCCAGTTCCTATCGGGCGCCCTGTGTCTTGTGCGCCTGGTACGGATGAAGAATGTGATCGACCTGAACAAGGACACCCTGCGTCCGGACAAGGACCTGGTCATACGCCTCACCCGTCTGGGCATGCCCGCGGGAATGACCCAGGCGATCTTCTCCGCCAGCGCCATGATCGTCCAGGGACTGACCAACTCCATGGGCACGGCCATGATCGCCGCCAATGTGGCGGTGATGCGGGTGGACGGCTTTGCCATGATGCCCAACTTCACCTGGGGCACCGCCAGCACCACCTATGTGGGGCAGAATATCGGCGCCGGGAGGCGGGACCGCCTCGGGCCGGGCGTCCGCGCCATGCTGAGGCTGGCCCTGGGTACAGGCGCGGTCCTGGTGCTGTGCGTCCTGCTCCTGGGCAGGAACCTGATCTCCCTGTTCACATCCACCGAGGACGTCATATCCCTGGGGACCCGTGGACTGAGATGGCTGGCCTTCGGATATCTGTGCTTCGCGGTGACCCAGGTGCTGCAGGGCGTTATGCGCGGTGCGGGAGAGACGGTGATCCCCATGTGGATCGGCGTTTTCACCACCGTCATCCTGCGTTTGCCCCTGGCCTATGGCATCGCCGCCGCCACAAAAAGCGCCGAATGGACCACCGGACATCCGGACGCCATCTTTTCGTCCCTGCTTATCTCCTGGGTGGTGGGCATGACGATCACGGTCATCGTTTATGCGCGCGGCAGGTGGAAAAAAAGCTTTCAATTAAAGTAGATTAAGGAGTGAATGCAATGATCGCGACGACACCCCCCATGGGCTGGAACAGCTGGAACACCTTCGGCACGAATATCTCCGACGCTCTGATCCGGGAAATGGCGGACGCCATGGCGGACAAGGGGTACCGGGACGCCGGGTATACCTATCTTGTGATCGACGACTGCTGGAGCCTGAGGCGGCGCGGGGAGAGGGGCGAGCTGGTCCCGGATCCCGTCAAATTCCCCCACGGTATGAAGGCCGTGGCCGATTATGTCCATTCCAGGGGCCTCAAATTCGGCATGTATTCCTGCGCCGGGGTCATGACCTGCGGCGGTTATCCGTCTTCCTTCGGCCACGAGTTTGAGGACGCGGCACTGTTCGCCTCCTGGGGCGTGGACTTCCTGAAATACGATTTCTGCAATTTCCCTTCGGGGGCGGACTGCAGAACGGCGTATATCACCATGTCCATGGCGCTGAAGGCGTCGGGCAGGGAGATCCTCTTTTCCGCCTGCAACTGGGGCCAGCAGGAGCCCTGGAAATGGATGCGCTCCATCGGCGCCCATATGTACCGCTCCACCGGCGACATCCAGGACAATTTCGTTTCCTTCCGCGACATCCTGCGCAGCCAATTGGATAATTTTTGCATGAGTGGCAATTACTGCTTCAACGACATCGATATGCTTACCGTGGGTATGTACGGCAAGGGCAACGTTGCCCTGGGAGACAAGTGCACCGACAGCGATTACCGCACCCAGTTCGGCCTTTGGTCCTTCTTCGGCGTGCCGCTGATGCTGGGCGGGGACCTTAGGAACATGAACGAATTCTGCAGGGGGCTTACGCAAAACAAAGACCTTATCCGCATCAACCAGGACAGGGAATGCCGCCCGCCCTACCAGATCTATCATGGCCGGCCCCAGTACGGCAGCACCGACTGGTGGACCATTCCGTGGGACAGTGCGCTTTCGTTCATCCGGCATCTGTCGGACAACGAATTTGCCATTGGGCTTTTCAACCTGTCCGACGCCGACGGGCAGATCACCTTCACCTTCGCCAACGCCGGACTGCCCTGGCAGAGCGGCTTCGGCATGGACCTGAGGGACGTGTTCACCGGGGAGGAGATGACCTCCGTCCGCGATTATCTGACCCCCGAGGTGAAGGCCCATGACTGCAGGATCTTTATCGGGCACCTGAAAAAGCTGTGAGGGGCTCCGATCCCCTGGGCAGCCCGTGCCGCCGCTGCGGACGGATGCTCACCCGGGACGAGGCTGCGGTGACCGCAAGGCTGATCGGCCGGGGTACGAAGGATCTTTACTGTACGGACTGCCTTGCCTCCCGCTTCCGCGTGGAGCCCCAGGTGATCCGGGACAAAATAACCCAGTTCAGGGAAATGGGCTGCACGCTGTTCGACCGGGAGGCATAAGGGCGAATATCCGATATGTAGGGGACTGGGGACGGATATATGGAAAAGCCGACAGCATAGAACAAAAAGACAGGAGTGAAAAAACATGCCTCTCGATCTGCAATACCTCCTGTGGCTGCAGGATCTTCGCGCCGCCACCGGAGGTATCTTCGATGAATTCTTTAACGCGCTGAGCAAATTCGCGGTGGAGATCATGCCGCTGCTGCCCTTCGTGATCTTCTGGGGCCTCAGCCGGAAATGGGGATACCGTTTTATGCTCACCCATACCTTCGGCGAACTGCTGAACGGCATCATCAAGCTGACTGTCTGCGCTTACCGTCCCTGGATCAGGTCGGATAAGATCGTTCCCGCCGGAGATTCGAAGACGGCGGCAACCGGTTATTCTTTTCCCAGCGGGCATTCCCAGAGCGCCGGGGCGGTCTACGGCACCGCGGCCGTCGCCGTTTGGAAAAAGAAAAGATGGCTGGCTGTTCTCTGCATCGTCCTGATCCTGCTGACCGGTTTTTCCCGCAATTTCCTGGGCGTGCATACGCCGCAGGACGTGGTCGTGGGCATCGCTGAAGCGCTTATTGTCGTCTGGCTGGCGGGCCTGTTGATGAAATGGATGGGTGAAAATGAGAAGCGGGCGGATATCATGACCGTCGTCGGCATCCTGTTCGTGATCGGTTCGCTGCTCTATATCACGCTTAAATCCTATCCCATGGATCTTGCGGAGGACGGGAAGCTGCTGGTGGACCCGAAATCGATGATGAACGACGCCTTCAAGGCCTGCGGTGCGGCGTTCGGCCTGTTGATCGGAAGTTACGTGGAGCGGCATTATATCCATTTCCGGGTGCCGAAGGGATCGAAACTCTTGCCGCTTTTAGTAGGCGTCGGCCTGGGGATCCTTTACGGATGGAAGTACTATTTCGCCGGGGGCACGGTCATTCCCCTTCTCGGAAAGCACTGGGGCAATTTTGCCGCCCGGTTCATCATGCTCTTTTTTGCAGTTGCGCTCTGGCCGCTGGTCATCCGCCGTTTCTGCGGCGACGGAACGGAAGAAGCAGCGGTGAAATAACAAGGTTTTCTAAATAAATAGCAAGATCGGGATCGGCGGGTACGCAGAATAAACAGAAACAGCCCCGAAATGCCCATACTTTGGGTGTTCCGGGGCTGTTTTTGACGTGCTGGTATTTTTTTGTGTCCCATGTTAACGTAATATTACGTACTTTATGTACAGAATATGCGCAATAAGCGCACGACTTGTTGAAAGGACATGGATGGAATGAAGAGATGGGAAATGGACCTGCAGAGGTTCAGCGAAGTTGGAGGCGGGGAAGCCGCGGCGGGAGCGACGGCGGCGGGCGCCGTGGGCGGAGCTGAAGTGGGAGCGGGAACGGGCGCAAGTGGGACGGACGCCGCGTCCCAGCGGGCGGAGAGCGGTGCGAAGGTAGTATACGGGATACAGCCGGGAGCATCGCAGGGAACTGCGGACGCCGCGCAGGCAGTGGAGCAGGTACCGGGAGAAGGAGCGGCGGGGGCGGAAGCGCCGGCGGCGCCGGTGAACCGGGACGCGGAATGGCAGAAGCTGATCAACGGGGAATACCGGGAGCAATTCCAGAAGCAGGTCCAGGGGATCATCGACAAGAGGTTCGCGAAGACCAAGGGGCTGGAGGAGCAGAACGGGAAGTACGCGGCGCTGATGGGGAAGGTGGCCGGGCGGTACGGGCTGGATCCCGGAGACATCGACGGGATCAGCGCGGCGATCGACCGGGACCAGAAGTTCCTTGCAGAGCAGGCGGACAAGGCCGGGATGACCGTTGAGCAGTACAAGAAGTACAACGCGGCGGTACAGGAGAACGAGCAGTACCGCCGGATGAACGAAGCGAGGCAGCGGGAAGCGCGGGTGCAGGCGCGGATCCAGGGCTGGGAAGCGGAGGCGAAGGCGCTGAAGGGCGTTTATCCGCAGTTCGACCTGGACACGGAGCTGAGGAACAAGGACTTTGTGGGGCTTCTTCAGCGGGAAGTATCGATGAAGCACGCATACGAAGTGATCCACATGGACGACATGATGCGGGGCGCGATGCAGTACGCGACGGCGCAGGCACAGGCGCAGACGGCGAGGAACATCCAGGCGCGGGGGGCGAGGCCGATGGAAGGGGCCGCGACCGGTGCGCCGGGTGTGGTGACCAAGAGCGATGTGACGAAGCTGACGAAGGCGGACAGGGAAGAGATAGCCAGGCAGGTGGCAAGGGGGAAGACCATCACGTTCGGGTGACGGGGCGGGGGAAACCTCATCCGTTGTCACGGGGTGGCCGACGCCAGGAGGCCGGGGTGTCCCGTGACCTAACCGCCTGACGGCGGTCCCCCTTCCTCTGCGGAGGTCATGGGACACCCCGTCGGCTAACGCCGACACCCCATGACAAGCCCTGCGGGGGGGAAGGCTTACGGGGTGCCCGCCGGTACTTGTGCCTGATCGCTTCGGAACGGGGACAAGGACGGAGTAGAAAGAGAGGGCAAGGAAATGGAAGAGAACAGGAAATGGATGCTGGAGCTGCAGAGGTTTGCGAATCCGAACACCAACACCACAGGCAGCCAGGGCCTGAGCAACGAGAACAAGACCTATTACCATGACACGCTGATCGACAATGCCGAGCCGTACCTGGTGCATGACCAGTTCGGCACCGAGATCAACATTCCCGAGCACGGCGGCAAGACGGTGGAGGTCCGCTACTTTGATGTGCTGGCCAAGAACACCACGGCCCTGACCGAAGGCGTGACCCCGGACGGCAACACCCTGACCATGGGCGTGAAGATCGCGTCCATCGCTCAGTACGGCGACTACATCACCATGAGCGACGTGCTGAACATGACGGCGATCGATCCCATCCTGGTGCAGGCCACCAAGGCGATGGGCAGCCAGGCGGGCCGGAGCCTGGACACCATCACCCGCGATGTGATCACCGCGGGCACCAACGTGATGTACGCCCCGAAGGTATCGGGCGGCACCGTGACCCCGATCACCGCGCGGGCCAACCTGGACGCGGACTGCAAGCTGACCCCTGATGTGATCCTGAAGGCCGCCGCCCAGCTGGAGGCGAACCTGGCGGAACCCATCAACGGCAGCTACGTGGCGATCATCCATCCGCTGGCCGCCTATGACCTGATCCGCAGCAGCGAGTTCATCGAGTGGCACAAGTACGCGCAGCCCGGCGAACTGTACAAGGGCGAGATCGGCATGATCGGCAATGTGCGTTTCGTGAAGAGCACCGAGGCCAAGATCGTGGACAACAACGGCGTGGCCGTGTTCATCACCATGGTGCTGGGCAGGGATGCCTACGCCACCACCTACGCCACCGGGCTGGGCCTGGAGCACATCGTGAAGCCCCTGGGCAGCGGCGACGATCCCCTGAACCAGCGCTGCACCGCCGGCTGGAAGGCGACCAAGACCGCCATCCGCCTGAAGGAGCAGAACATGATCCGCATCGAGAGCGCCGGCGCCTTCAGCGCCACCGCGCAGGCGAACTAAGGAACACGGCGGAGGCTGACGGAGAGGGGAACGACGAGGACCCCTTCCGTCGGCTAACGCCGACACCTCCCCCAGAGGTGGAGGCTTTCCGGGGGGCGCGGCCTGTCGAAACGATGGGAGGCTGCGGAGAATGAGGAAGCAGGATTAATTCTAAAAAGCACATGGAGGTGCCAAATGACTACGAAGAATAACGTGAGACAGACTGAGGTGGAAGCGGAAGCGATGGGCGGGCAGGTAAACCAGGAACAACAGGTAACGATGAGCCTGACAGACCTGCAGGCGCTGATCGCGGAAGAGGTAAAGAAGCAGACCGAGGGCAGGGCGGACATCGTGGGGAAGGCGGAGGACCTGATCTATGTGCCGGCGGCTCCGGCGAAGATGGTGAAAATCAAGCTGTTCAAGGACAACGGGATGTATAAGGAACCGGTGTTTGTGGCGGTGAACGGGCACAAGTTCATTGTCCCCAGGGGCGTGGAGGTGGAGGTGCCTGAGTACATCGCCGAGGTGCTGGAGACCAGCTTCAGGCAGGACCAGGCGACCGCCGAGCAGATCATGATGCTGGAGAAGAAGTTCGCAGAGGACACGAAGAAGCTGGACTGAGCGCGAGGCGCGCAGAGTTGAGAGTTGAGAGTTGAGAGTTGAGATGAAGATGGTCCGAGGGGACCGGGGCAGGCTCCGACTCAGGAACTGAAAAGAAACCGGGAGGAGCGGTGGAAGGGACGAAGACCCGGAAGCCGCTCCTTTTTAGCAGGAGGCAGGGAACGAGATGCATGTGGAGATGATCAGCTGGCCGTGGATGGACGAGGAAGCGCTTTGCGGGACGGCGGCGGCGATGTGCACGGGGAGCAGGGAGCCGGGGAGGAGCCTGGAGCGGGCGATGGAGAGCGGGCACGAAAGCGTATTGGAGCACGCGGTATATACATACAAGGTGGAGGGCGTGTCGCGGGCGCTGCTGGCCCAGATGACGCGGCACAGGCTGGCGAGCTTCAGCGTGAAGAGCCAGAGGTACATCGACATGGGGGACATGCCGGTGGTGGTGCCGGGGAGTATCCAGGACAATCCGGACCTGATGGACGAGTACTGTGACCTGATGGAGGATATCAAGGGATTTTACCGGCGGGCAGTGGAGGCCGGGATCCCGAAGGAGGACGCGCGGTATGTGACGCCGCAGGCAGCACAGACGGGGTTCGTGGTGACGATGAACGCCAGGGAGCTGAGGCACTTCTTTCGGCTGAGGTGCTGCGAGCGGGCGCAGTGGGAGATCAGGGAGCTGGCGTGGGAGATGCTGAGGCTGGCAAGGGCGGCGTCGCCGGCGCTGTTTGAGGACGCGGGGCCGGGGTGCGAGGGGTGCAGGGAGGAAAGGTGTCCGAAGAAAGAGGAATGATATGACGCAGGTGATGGGGACCCAGGTGATGCTGGAGGAAGCGGACGAGGCGTACAAGACGTTCGTTGAGAAGTTCAAGCCGAAGAAGACGACGGACGACTGCTACACGCCGAAGAACATATACGAAGCCGTGTCGGGATGGGTGGCCGAGGAATACGGAGCGGAGCGGGGGAAGTTCGTGAGGCCGTTCTGGCCGGGGGCGGACTACCGGCTGAGGGAATACGCGGACGGGGAGATCGTGGTGGACAATCCGCCGTTTTCCATACTGAGCGAGATCGTGAGGTTCTACACGGCCAGGGGGATCAAGTTTTTCCTGTTCGGGCCTGCGCTGACCATTATCGCAGGATACCGGCCGGGGACGGGCGTGTGCTATGTGTGCACCGGGGAGAACGTGACGTTTGAGAACGGGGCGCAGGTGAGCATATCCTTTGTTACAAACATGGAGAAGGACGGGACGCTGGTGCGGAGCGCGCCGGAGCTGGTGCGGCGGATCCGGGAGGAGAACCGGAAGAACGAGAAGCAGCAGAAGAAGCAGTTGCCAAAATATACGTATCCGGACGCGGTGATCACGGCGGCGAGGGTGCAGTATTACAGCCAGCACGCGACGGAGTACAGGGTGAAGGAGAAGGAGTGCCTGTTCATCAGGGCGATGGACGAGCAGAGGAAGGAAGGGAAAAGCCTTTTCGGCGGGGGCTTCCTGCTGTCGGAGAAAGCGGCGGCGGAGAAAGCGGCGGCGGAGAAGGCGGCGGCGGAGAAGGCGGCGGCGGAGAAGGCGGCGGCGACGTGCTGGAGACTGAGCGAGAGGGAGAAGGAGATGCAGAGGGGACTGGGCGAGTGAGGGACGGGGAACCTCATCCACCGCCTGACGGCGGTCCCCCTTCCCCGTGCGCGGGGAAGGCTTACGAGGTCTTCCTTGATGGTTGAGTGGTAAAGGATGGGGACGGAGATAGAAAGAGAGGAGCGGGCGAATGATAGATATTGAATTGAAGAAGCGCGGGGTGTACCTGGGGAAGACGGGGGAGACGGGCAGGTACAGGGTGTGGATGGATGTGAGCGAATGGGCGGAGGAATATGAGGGCGGCACGGGGCTGCTGCTGTATACGGGGCCGAAGGGGAACACGGCGCCGATGCGGACGCTGGTGGAGTTTGACGGGGAGAAGACGAAGCTGGTGGGGCTGGTGACGTCTGAGGAGACGCGGGAAGCCGGGATGGGCGTGATCGAGGCCAGGTGGGAGAGCGCCGGTGTGGTGGCCAAGAGCGACCACTTCAACACGGTGGTGATGGAATCGAGCTACACCGGGAACAACGTTGGGGACAATACGCCGGACTGGGTGCGTGACCTGATGACGGAACTGAACGCGGCGGGGGTGCTGCTGGAGCAGGCGGCGGAGATCTCCGGCGAGGTGGAGGAGATCCGGGAGACGATCGACGGCGCGGAGACGGTGGCGCTGGCGTCTGCGAGGAATGCCGAGGCGTGGGCCGTGGGCAAGCGGGAAGGGCAGGACGTGCAGGAAGGGGATCCGACGTACTGCAACAACGCAAGGCATTATGCCCAGCAGTCCGGGGGCAGCGCGACGGCGGCGGTGATCTGCAAGGAGGACGCGGAGGCCTGGGCTGTGGGCAAGCGGAACGGGCAGGCCGTTGAGAGCACGGACCCGACATACCAGAACAACGCCAAATACTGGAGCGACCACGCGTTCAGCGGGACGCCGGAAGGATATGAGGCGGTGGCGCTGGACGTCGCGGACACGAAGGTGAAACTGAACGGATGCAGCACGACCTTAAATATTGCCTTCGACCAAGGCAACCAAGAACGCTATGATTTCACGGCCCTGAAGGGGCAGACGATCCGGGTGGCGATCACCGAATGGACCGACTCCAACAAGTATATGGCCATCGCCTTCAATATAGCGGGGAGCACATCCGACAAGCAGGCGACCTTCCATTCGGATATGGAGACGTTCACGCTCGTGGCGGAGAACGATTATGTGAAGATCGTGGTATGGTCAAGCTACGCAGCCACGATGAAGATCAAAGTGGAGGCGATCGGGTTCGCGTCCAGGCTGGAGAAAGCCGAGACGGAACTGGAGACCATCAGCGGGCGGATCGACGACATGGCGGACGACAACGGGACGAGCCTGGTCATAGACGAAGCGTTCGCAAGATCGGCCCTCAAGAAGTACCCGTTTGCCGTTGCGGCCGGGACGCCGGTCCGCCTCGTTTTCGGGAGCCGTGCGGAAAGCAACAAATATATGGCGGTCTCCTTCCGGACGTCCATGAACTCCGGCACGGACTGCCAGCAGATCTTCCCGGACTGCCCGGGGGTCTATGACATTATCGCGGAAAATGATTATGGCGCTTTTGTGGTGTGGACGCAGGCGGCATCGGAGCGGATACAGATAACGGTGACCGATACCGCGCGGGACATTGCCTACGCCGCCCAGAAAACAAACATCAGGCGCATTGAGGGCATCGTTTCCCCTGTGGCGACATCGGCGGCATTTTCGGCGGACCGCGTGGTATCGCTGCCGATCACGATATACAGCGGGCAGAAGGTCAACGTGCTGATATCGGACCACCAGTCGAGCAGCAGCCATCAGGCGATCATTGCGCTGGGGTATTCGGACAGCCCGAACGAACGCCGCCAGCAGCTGACGGCGACAGGCCCGGGGGCGTACCAGATCACGGCGGCGGCAAATTATGACTGCGTTTATGTGACCGCCTCCGATGAGACGACGACGAGCATCAGGGCGACGGCATGGATCGAGGGCACGATCAGCAAACCGAGGACGTTCAGCGTCCTGGGCGATTCTTACAGTACATTTGAGGGATACAACCCGGCGGGGAATGTGACATGGTATCCGGGCGAAGCCATCACGGCCGGCAACGACTGCCAGAGCGTGGAGAAGTGCTGGTGGTTCAGGTTCGCCAGCGAATACGGGTGCGCCATCCAGTCCAACGAATCCTGGTCGGGGACGCCGGTATGCAACGACGGTTACGGATCGGGGGACCATGACGCGACGGAAAGATCGTTCATCACGCGCATGACCAGGCTGTCGCAGAGCGAACTGATCTTTGTTCTGGGCGGATTGAACGACTACTGGGCCGGCGCGCAGCTGGGGGATTATGTTTACAGTGGATGGACGGACGCGCAGAAGAGCAAGTTCCGCCCTGCGATGGCATATATGCTTGACTGGCTGCAGCATCATCATGCCGGGGCGAAGATCATATTTATCAAGCCGAACCAGCTTTCGACAGACTTTAAGACGAGCGTTGATACGGTATGCGAGCACTACGGGGTGCCGGTGGTGACGCTGACGAACGCGGTGAGCGTGGTGGACGGGCATCCGGACACCCACGGGATGGCGGAGGTGTATGCCCAGGTGCTGGACACGGTGGTGCGCGGGATCTGAGCGGATGAGGGGGAGGGAACGGAGAACCGTCCCCTGTTTGATGATTGCGCGGGAGGATCTGAGCGGATGAGGGGGAGGGAACAGAGAACCGTCCCCTGTTTGATGATTGGAGGTGAAGCGGGAATGAATGGATGGGTAAGCGTTAACGACAAACTGCCAGACGAAAAGCAAAGCGAAATCACTCATGACTTTGAATACGTTCTCTGTGCTACTACGTTTGGCGA
>JAFWWK010000076.1 GCA_017523615.1 Clostridia bacterium | reverse complement strand
TTGGCTGCGCATAATCCATGAGATACATATACCGTATGTTAACCTTGCATTGCTTTGCTATATCCCTCAAGGATGCATACCCGATGTCCATGAAGCTGAACAAGACCGTTTTTAACATGTTGACCTGATTGAACCGTGGCCTGCCCAGATGCCATGGATTGGTATCTGGCTTCAGGTACTGTTCTATTCTGATCTCCTCCATGATCTGGTCAAATGTCAGTACCGGATCGCAAATATCCAAAATATCCGCGATATATACTGGTAATCTTCCCTGCTTTGGACTATACTGTCTCTGGTAATGTTTCATCACAAGTACATTATACCACAAAAAGTGCCTCCATGCCTTTTTTCAAAGGTCAGAGGCACTTTTTGTTTCTTCCCGTTGGGTCTGTGACTTTTTTCACAGCCCCCTGTAAACGTTGATTTATGTATGAGATTATACTTTTATTTTTCTATGATCTCTTTCTTCCAGGCGGTGATCACGCCTCTCATGCCGCTTCGACGGAAAGATATATGCTTGAAATCGTGCTCCTGGAGCCGCCTCATCAGGGTATGCCTGTCGGGTTCAGGTTCGGAATCGCCGCGGAAAAAAGCGGCCGCCCGCGGAAAGAGGCTGCATGATACGATCAACTGGCCGCCGGGCCTTAAGACCCTCGCGGCCTCAGATACCCCCTGCTCGCTCAGATTATCTCCCACATTCCTGGTAACAAAGACCTCGTCAAAAGAGCAGGTCCGGAAGGGGATATCCCGGGGAGACGCCAAAATGATATCCGAGCCGTCGATGATCTCCATGATCTCCTCGGCTTCGCCTGGTTCCCTTGTCATACCGCAGGCGCGGACACGCAGGCTGTCTTTCAATGCGATGAGCAGCGCGCCGCCGGAACACTCCATATCAAACACACGGTCATAATCTTCCACCGCAGCCCAGCGAATCGCGCTCTTTTCCCGGGCCGAAAGGCGCGGGCGAACGAAAAGTTCCCAATCCCTTCTTCCGGACGCAGCCTGTTCCTTGATGATCATAATCTGTGTCTCCCATCGCTCCTGATATGGAATAATCGCCATGTGCACTGCACATGGCGATTATATCATACTTTCGTAATATTTCCATCTGTTTTTGAAATATTTCCGTAACTTTTTACATTATTTCTTAACATTTAAGTCCCGCAGCGTCCCTCAGCGTATCCACCATGTCGCATTTTTCCCAGGGAAGGTCCAGATCCAGCCTGCCGAAATGACCATATGCCGCGGTCCCATGATAAATGGGCCGCCTCAGGTCCAGCCGGCGGATGATGGCGGCGGGGCGCATATCGAAGAGGGAAGAGACGATTTCTGCGATCTTTTCATCAGGGATGGCGCCGGTACCCCGGGTGTCCACCGTGAAGCTCACCGGATGAGCTACGCCGATGGCGTAGGCCACGGAGACGAGGCACTGCTCGGCCAGGCCCGACGCGACGATATTCTTGGCCGCGTGCCTGGCTGCATAGGCCGCGCTGCGGTCCACCTTGGTGGGATCCTTGCCGGAGAAAGCGCCGCCGCCGTGAGGCGCGTAACCACCGTAGGTATCCACGACGATCTTCCTCCCCGTCAGCCCGCTGTCACCCATCGGGCCGCCCACGCAGAACCTGCCGGTGGGGTTGATGAAAAATGTGGGTGCTTTTGCCATCATATCCGCCGGTATGGCACGCTTTACGACTTCCTCGATCATGGCCTCGCGGATGGTTTCCATGGAGACCTGCTCGTCATGCTGTGTAGAAATGACCACCGTATCCACGGCTGCAGGCTTTAAGCCGTTGTAACGCACGGACACCTGGGCCTTTCCGTCGGGGCGCATCCAGGGGAACGTGCCGTTTTTGCGAACTTCTGCCATCCTGCGGGTCAGGCGGTGGGCAAGCGCGATGGGCATTGGCATCAATTCCGGGGTCTCGTCGCAGGCGAAACCGAACATCATGCCCTGGTCGCCGGCGCCGATCTCCCCAGTCTTTTCCTCACGGGTCTCCAGGGCCTCGTCCACACCCATAGCGATGTCGGGGCTCTGCTCATGCAGGGCGGTCATCACGCCGCAGGTATGTCCGTTGAACCCCGCAGCGGCATTGTCATAACCGATGGAATTGATGGTCCTGCGGACCACGTCCATCACTGGCACGACGGCCTTGGTGGTCACTTCGCCCATCACAAGGACAAGTCCGGTGGTGGCGCAGGTCTCGCATGCCACCCTTGACATGGGATCCTGGGCAAGCATAGCGTCCAAGATCGCGTCGGACACCTGGTCGCAAAGTTTATCCGGATGCCCTTCCGTTACCGATTCTGAGGTAAACAGTCTTTCAGTCATTTTCAACATCTCCTTGTAGGTTTGTAAGTACTTCATACCCGGCGCATAAATGGAACATATCATAAAAAACCCGCCTGACCTTTGCAGATCAAGCGGGAAATGATCAAACGCGCCTTATCTGCCAGCACATAAGTGCTGCTGGATTTGGCACCAAGCTTTTCAGCCGGTTGCCGGGCATCACAGGGCCAGTCCCTCCGCCACTCTTGATAAGGTATTCAGTTGTATATAAATATACCACATCCGGCCGTTTTGTCAATGCATATTTTGTGACCGGAGCAGGTCAGATCACTTTTCTTTCACCCTTGGTCCCGCGGTGTACATGAAGGTTCACGATCACCCCGAGGATCAGGGCCGTAGCGATGGGAGAAAGGGTGAGCTTTCCAAAGTTCAGCGTCAGCCCTCCGATGCCGACGACCAGGATGGCGGCGACGACAAACAAGTTGCTGTTCCTGCCCAGGTCCACGTCCTTGAGCATCTTGAGCCCGCTGACGGCAATGAACCCATACAGAGCGATGCAGATGCCGCCCACAACGCAGGTCGGTATGGTATTGACCAAGGCCACGAAGGGGCTGAAGAAGGCCAGTACCATGGCGAAGACGCATGTGATGGCGATGGTGGAAACCGACGCGTTGCCGGAGATGGCAACACAGCCGATACTCTCACCGTAGGTGGTGTTGGGGCAGCCTCCGAAGAAGGAACCGATCATGGTGCCAACGCCATCGCCGATCAGAGTCCTGTCCAGGCCTGGGTCGGTGATCAGGTCTTTTTCGATGATGGAAGACAGATTCTTGTGGTCGGCGATATGCTCCGCCAGGGTCACAAAGGCCACCGGCGCAAAGATGACCGCGATCTGACCCACGTTAGCCCAGGTAAGCCGAGATGTCCCTTCCTTTACGATCCCCAGGAAGGTAAAGTCGGGAATATCGAAGAAGCTTGCAAGGGTCAGGGGGCTGAAATTTTCCGCCAGGGCACTGTAATCCACGATCTTCAGGTATTCAAGCCCCGTCAGGCTGCCGATCACGGTAAACAGCGATGCGGCTGCGTAACCAACGGCAATACCGACGATGAACGGGATCATGGACAGCGTCCGGGCACCTTTCAGGGAGGCATACACACATGCGCCGAAGGTAATGAAGGCGCACAGGATCGCGAACAGGTTATAATTTCCGTTCTGGTCCGAGGACATGTTGCCGACTGCCGAGGAGCATAGGCTCAGGCCGATCAGCGCGACGGTAGGGCCGATGACCACCGGCGGAAGCAGGTTGTTTATCCATTTGGTCCCGGAATATTTGATCGCCAGCGCGACGATGACATACACAAGCCCGGCGAAAACCGCCCCCAGAAAGATGCCAAGGTAACCGAAAGCCACCGCGCTGGTCAGCGGAGCAATAAAGGCAAAGGAGCTCCCAAGGAAAACAGGGCTGCGGCGGCGGGTGACCATGTGATAGAACAGCGTAGCCGCGCCTGCGCCAAACAGAGCCGATGCCTGGTCCAGGATCTTCGTACCGGCGCCATTGTTCACCAGGGTCGGCACCAGGATGGTGGCCGCGATGATGGCAAGCAGCTGCTGCATGGCAAAGATCAGGTTTTTCTTTAAGGGCACCCGGTCAGATACATTGTAGATCAGCTTCATCTTTTCTTCTCCTTCCGAAGTCCGCTCACGGACCCACATGCCCGTCCCCCGAATGGGACCGCCGGCGCGGGCGAAGCGCAGCATCTGTAAAACCCGCGTGAAAGCATACCCCAACCTTATGAAAATGTCAATACCGCCCGCTGTTCGCCTTCTGTGCTTTTTGCCTTTTTTCTGCCTTTTTTTGTTTGTCGGTTTCCCGCTATGTCCGTCGACGTGACAAAAAACAAAAAACTAAAAAAGCGCTTCCGGTCCGGAAGCGCTAAAAAAGCATATCGGAAATGACAGAGGATCACTTTTTGTCTCTCTTATCATTGTCGCCGTAGTAATACCTGTCCTTGGAATATTTGGAGTAATAATACTTGTACTGATATTTTTTGCTCAGGTAGGAGTCGTACTCCACCTGGTTCAGAACGCAACCAAGTATGGGGCATCCGGTGGCTTCCAGCTGTTCCTTGACGTCCAGCAGTTCCTGGCGCCGGACACTGTTGTATCTTACGGACAGGACCGCCCCGTCACAGTAACCGGCGATCTGCGCCGCGTCGATCACAGTGCCAAGAGGAGGCGCGTCTACCAGCACATAGTCAAACCGCTCGCCCAAGGCCTTCAGCATTTCAGGCATTTTTTCGCTGGTGAGCAGCGGTTTGGGGTTTTCCACCTCGCGGCCAATCGGGATCATCCACGCTTTATTGACATTGGTGGAATAAATGACCGATTCCAGATCCGTCATGCCGTTCAGGTAATGAGCCAGCCCCATATGATGCTTCTGGTCGTCGTCATACTGAATACCATAGGTCGATCGGATCATGGAACGGCGCAGGTCGGCGTCAACAAACACCACGGACCGGCCGAATTCGGTCATGGTCCGCATGATATTCATGGTCAGGAAGGATTTGCCCTCCGACGCGTGGCAGCTGGTGATCATGATCCGCCTGACGTTCTGTCCGGAAAAGGTCAGGTTGGTGCAGAGCGTGTTGATGGCTTCGTCACAGGCATATCCCAAAGGAGGGAACCTCATAATCTGAATGCCGCTCATTTGGACCTCCTTTTCCTTTGCCGCTTGTCTTCGCGGTCTGCCTTTTCGCGTTCGTTTTCCATGCTGTCATCAATGGGTACTACCGCCAAAGTGGTCAGCCCGGCGAATCTGCGGATATCTTCAGCGGACTTGTATTTGTCGTCGGCAAGCATCCGGATAATAATGATGGCGCTGGCAAGCAGGACGCCGGCGGCAAAACCGATGACAACGTTTTTCTTCAGGCTGGGTGATACCGGACTGCTGGGAAGCAGCGCACTGCTCATCATATTGGGCTCAGACGTGGACATGGTTTCCGCGATAAAGCTGCAAACCACCTCGGCGTATTTGTTGGCTACCTGCATCGCCTCGCTGGCCGAAGGCGAGGAATAGGTGATGTCGATGATACGTGTGTTGCCTGAATTGCGTACTTTCAGGTGATTCCTTAGATAAGAATATGTGTACGGCAGATCCAGCTCCTGTCGGACCTGTTCCTGGACCGGCCACATATCAAAAACCCTGATATAGTCATTGGTAAGTGCCGTGCCGATCTGCAGATCCGACATGTTGATCACCGAATCATTCCTGGAGACCACATAGATATACGCCGTCGCTTCGTACATCGGCGTCACAAAATACTGCGTATATATCCCTGCGATCAGCGCTCCGGCCACAGCAAGGCATACGATCAGCTTCCATCCGCCCAGCAGGCGGAACAATACCTCAAGCAGATCGATCTCGCTTTCCTGCTCAGCCGCTGCGGGCCTGTTCTGCGCCGGGACGGACACAGCGGGGACCTGGTTCCTCTCATTATCCGACATACTGTTCTCCATATCTCTTCCTAAAATCTTGCTGATGTGCGCTTTGTGTTAACGTGCAACGGGTTCGAAAAATATATCCAGCACCACCTGACGTACCGAATCCGGATCCGGATGGAATTCCATGAACCCGTCCTCGCCGACCTGATGTGTGCCCGCAATGGTAACGGCATCGGTCCATTCGTAGCCCCTGGAGGCCCACGCCTCGTTGACAAGGCGCCCCTTCGGGATATTGGTCACCATGTGAGGGAGCATGGCGTCGTAGGTCTGTCCGATAAATGACTTGTTTTCGGACATTTTTGTTTTGGCCGTCTTCAGAAGCTCCGACAGGTAGGATTCCTGACGGCCCATGCGTTCGACATTGGTGCCTTCCCCGACGGACATCCTGGCCCGGACGAACTTCAAAGCTTTCTCCCCTGTCAGGGTGACCCTGGCCCCCACCGTCATCGTCGGGTCGATGGACGTCATCTCATCGTCAACAGTTACCGTAACGCCCCCCACAAGATCGTTGAGGACCGCGATCCCATCCATGGACAAGACCGCGTAATCGCTGATCTTGACATCCATAAGGAAGCGGGACACAGCTTCTGCCTGAAGCTTGGCGCTGAACGCCCCGCCATCGCCGAAGCTGTATGCCAGCGAAAGCTGCAGCGTGCGTGTTCCGGTCTTATTTCCCAGGATGCTCACGGTGGTGACTTCGGCCATGGTATCCCTGTCCAAAGCAATCTGATAGACCTTTTTGTACTTCGGATCGATCACGATCACTCTCTGAAAATCAGCCTGCCCGCCGATACGCATCGTAGTTTCGGCATCGGATCTATTATCTACGCCCACAAGAAGGATCGATTTCAGGTCCTTGCGCAGACGGTAGGTCACGCCGTTCCATTCCATGAGCACTTCGCTGCTTTGACGGAACTGATCCAGGTCGCCCCGTGTTTCTTCTCGTTCCGGACCCGACTCGATAAGATGAACGGTCAGGAACACTGCAGCCGCAGCTAACACGAAGGCTGCAATGCCGATCCACGCCTTTTTCCCCGACGGGAAACGCACGCCGTGAGAGTGACCTTTCATCCTGAAAACCCCGCAAAACAGTATCGGCAGCCGCCTTCGCATCCCGATAAGCGCATGACGTTCCCATATATTCCCGGGCCGCCGCCTGTCAATATAGACAGACACTTTATTTTACGACATGTAACTGCCGATTTCAAGGGTAATTATCAAAAAAGTTATTTATCCGTTAACAAAAAAGTCATCCTTTCATTCCGTGTATCCAAATTCCTTTCTCCGCACTTTTCTATCCGCCCATCTGATTGCTCACCGAGATCGTTCCCACGGACAGGCCCGCCAGCATGTATACTCCGGAAAGCAGGGCGGCACGGAGAGACAAAGGCGCCTCTGAAAAGAAAAACGTGTGGATCAGAGATGTGAAGGCCGCGTGCGGGGTCAGAGATACCGCCTCATAGAGCCAGGCGGGAAGCAGGGAAGGATCGATCACCAAATGGGACAGCCATACCCCGCATGCGGAAACCCCCAGACCGCAGACCGTCCACGCTGCGTTCCTTGAAAGCATGCATCCTGCCCAAATCCCCATCGACGAAAAAAAAAGGGTCTCCGGCAGGGCCGCGGGGACGGCCAGAAGCATCCGCGGCGAAAAAGGCGCCCCGAGAGCCAGGGCAAAGGCAAGGATAAGAGCCGCTTCAAGAAGACCCGCGACAGCTCCGGCCCCTATCATGGCAAAGGAAATCCTGCAAGCCCCGACCGGCGACAGGGATAGCCTTTGCAAAACGCCGCCCTCCCGCGCGCCGCGCGAAAGGTGCCCGCACATCAGCGCCGGCATCCCCGCGGCAAGGTTCATGGCGGCGCTTCCCGTCACTCCGGGCAGCATTCTCGCGGAATCACTTCCCCTGCCCAAGAACGTGATGAAACCGAAAGCCGCGAAGCAGGCCGCTGTATGAGCCAGGATGATCCATGGTTTCCTGAAGACTGTAAGCAAACCGGCCCGGAAAAGATTGAACCATTTCATTTAGTCGCCTCCCGCAGGATCCTCTCCGCCGCTAAACCGAAACTGTCCGACATGCCCGCGTGCTTCAGGGCGTCCTCCCCTCCGTCAAACAGGATCCTTCCACCGCCCGCAAGGATGAACCGCCGGCCCATCCATTCCGCGCCGGAAACCGAAGCCGCCCGGACGATCACCGTCATATCGGGCGGAAAAACAGTGGAAATCATACCCGCTATACGCAGCGCCATGCGGGGATTCAACCCGTGGTCCGGCTCCATAAAGGCCGCTGCGGACGCGCCGACGACCAGTGCCGAAGCCACAGCGGTCATTTTGCGCCAGTCAGGGGGCAGCTTGCCGAAGGGGATATCCTCTGCCATTTCAAGGCCGCACCTTTCCACGGCCAGAGAACACTCAAGATCGCTCCCGGCCCTGCTCAGGCCGAAGATCCGGGAAAGTGTCAGCAGGTTTTCCCACACCGTCATCTCGTCCCACAGGCCCCCTTCCCGGGGTATGAGGCATACGGAGCGGCGCTTTTCCTTTTCTGTAAGTTCCCTCCCGCCGGAGACAAAACGGACCATGCCCTCCGAGGGCTGCCTTTTCCCCGACAGCAGCCCGAAAAGGGCATCTCCGTCGGGGCCAAGCAGCACGATCCTGTCTCCCTCAGCCGCCTCAAGATCCACTGGGCCGAATCTTCCCCTTCCCCGCAGGTCAAGGGCGGCGCGGTGCAGCCTGATCAACATTTTTTCCGGCCTCCCTTCTTTCAGCGGCGGCGGGGGACAATAAAAAATGAAGGGCGCAGAAACGGGTCTGCGCCTCAGGATGCCATTTCAGTTCCCGGCAGCGATCCTGTGCCCCCGCAGATAATCCGCGGCGCGCATCCGCTTTCCCCCCGGAGCCTGTATCTCGAGGATCTCCAGGGCACCGTCGCAGGTTTTGAACCACAGCCCTTTTCCGGCATCCGCAAACAGCACCGTTCCGGGCTCCTGTCCGCCGTCCCAGGGCCTGACAGCAGTCTTCCATACCTTTATCCTGTCATTGCCGGAAAGAAAGGAGCATCCCGGCCACGGATCGAAAGCCCGGACCATGTCATGCAGCCTTTTGGACGGCATGGAAAAGTCCATTTCGCCCATGTTCTTTTCCAGCTTGGGATAATAGGACATGGCGCTCTCGTCCTGGGGACGGGGGATTAAACTGCCGCTTTCAAGGCCGGCCAGGGTCCGAATGAGCAGGTCCGCTCCGATCCGCGCCAGCTTTTCCGTCAGCGTTCCTGCGGTGTCTTCCTCGAGTATCTGGCAGTCTTCCTGCATCAGGATGGCGCCGGTATCGATGCCCTTATCCGTCAGCATGGTCGTGACACCTGTCTTGTCCCGGCCTTCCAGGATAGCCCAGGCGATGGGACTGGAACCCCTGAATTCCGGCAGCAGGGACGCGTGCACGTTCACGGTACCGAGCCTGGGGATATCCAGGATCTCCTGGGAAAGGATCTGCCCGAACGCGGCGGTCACACAGACGTCGGGCGCGATCGCCTTCAGTTCCTCCACGCTTTCCAGGCGGATCTTCCGCGGCTGATATACAGGGACCCCACGCCGCAGCGCCCATTCCTTGACGGGAGACGCCGCGAGGGTGTTTCCCCGGCCTTTGGGCCGGTCTGGCTGAGTGAAAACACCGGCGATCCGGTGCCCGGCCGCGTCAAGGGCGTCCAGCGACGGAACGGCGTACTCCGGTGTTCCCATAAAAACGATCTTCATGCGTCTGTCCTCCTTGCGCCGATGCCAGGAAATAATACCCAGTTTTTCAGTGTCAGCGTATCATAAAGGGTGTTGTATGCTCCGCCCTTTCCGGCCCGATCATTCCTCCGCGGAAGTGTTCTTTGTCCCTTCCCCGGAAGCGTCCTCTTCCTCGTTTTCCTCGTCCTCGGGGAAGATCTCATGATCCATTTTATCCACGTACATCACGCCGTCCAAGTGGTCCAGCTCATGGCAGAATGCCCTGGCCAGAAGCCCTTCGCCGGTATATTCCACGGGATTGCCCTTCCTGTCCTGGGCGCGGACCGTCACTTTGTTTGGACGCACCACATACCCCCGCCTGCCCGGAACGCTCAGGCAGCCCTCGGGGCCCGCCTGCTCACCCTCGGCGGAAACAATGACAGGATTGACCAGTTCGATCAGCCCGTCGCCCACGTCGATGACCACCACCCGACGCAATATGCCCACCTGCGGGGCAGCCAGGCCGACTCCTTCAGCCTTGTACATGGTTTCCGCCATGTCCCTGAGCAGCAGCGCCAGGCGGATATTGAAATTCTTCACCGGGTTGCATACCTTTCTCAGGTTCTCGTCTCCCAGTTTAACGATCTTGCGTACCATACTGACCCCCTATGCCAGGCTCAGCGGATTGATCTCAAATGCCGCGGTCATACCCTGAGCCTGCAATTCTTCGTTTTCTTCCCGCAGCGTATCCGTAATGAACGCCTTCAGCAAGGCGCATTTCGGCGAATCGATGATCTTGATGACCACATGGGCCCGGAAACGGTTCCTGATCCTGGAAATAGGAGCCCTGTCAGCCCTGATGAAGAGCACCAGCCTGTCAAGACCGTTTTCCTGCGCGAAACGGCCGACCCTCTCCCCCCAGGAAACAGCCTTCCTGTAAACAGCCTCGTCGTCGTTCCCTTCCACCAGGATCCGATCCATTTGGGTGAACGGCGGATACAGGTCCATCCTGCGCCGGGCGAACTCTTCGTTGAAAAAGGAGCGGTAATCCTGCTTAACGGCCCCGGCGATAGCATAATGCTCCGGCTTGTAGGTCTGGATCACGACCCTGCCCTTTTCATCGCCCCTTCCCGCTCGCCCGGCCACCTGCACAAGAAGCTGGAAGGTCCTTTCCGGAGCGCGGTAGTCGGGCAGGTTCAGCGTCATGTCCGCAAGCACCGCCCCCACCAGGGTGACCGACGGGAAATCCAGCCCCTTGGCGATCATCTGGGTGCCGATGAGCACCTGCGCCTTCCCGGAGCGGAATCGCTCCAGCAGCTCCGCGTGGGCGTTGCGGGAGGCGGTGGTGTCGTTGTCCATCCGGATGACGCCGACGCCCGGAAGAAGTTTTTTTACTTCCTCCTCCACCCGCTGTGTGCCGGTACCGCAGCTTTTGATGTAACGGCTGCCGCAGGAGGGGCAGGCTTCGGGCATCGGAACGCTCTCGCCGCAGTAATGGCAGTGCAGCATGCGGTCGGTCGCGTGAAAGGTCATGGAAACGTCGCAGTTCGGGCACTTGACCGCTTCGCCGCACTTTCGGCAGCTGACAAAAGGCGCGTAACCCCGCCGATTGATGAAAAGCATGGCTTGCCTTCCACGGGAAACGCAGTCCTTCAGTTCCGAAGCCAGCCGCCGGGAAAAGATCCCCCTGTTGCCCAGGCGCATTTCCTCCCGCATATCGGCAAGGAAAATCTCCGGCATTGGCCGGTCCAGGACGCGCCTCGGCATCTCCAACAGGGTATAGTCCCCCCGTCGGGCCATCGCGTAAGAATACACGCTGGGCGTCGCGCTTGAAAGGACCACCAGACCTCCCTCTCGCTCAGCGCGTCCCCTCGCAATATGGCGGGCGTCGTACTGGGGGTAATGGTCGGATATATAGGTGGTCTCATGCTCTTCGTCGATGATGATGACCCCAAGGTCCTTTAGGGGGGCGAACACCGCCGACCTGGCGCCGATGACGATCTTCGCCTGCCCGAGGCGGATCCGGCGCCATTCGTCAAACCTCTCCCCTTCCGTCAGCCTGGAATGAAGCACCGCCGGCCCGTCCCCGAAGCGTGAGCGGAACCAGGTGATCATCTGCGGGGTCAGGGCGATCTCCGGCACCAGGATCAGGGCGCTTTTACCCATCCGGGCGCATTCCCTGACCAGGCGGATGAACACCTCGGTCTTTCCGCTGCCGGTAACGCCGTGCAGCAGGTACGTACGCCCTTTTTCACCGTTTTTGAGGGCCGGGAGCATGTCCTCAAGCACCTCGTTCTGTTCCGGGGTAAGCACAGGATCCGGCGCCGGAACGGCCGGCCCGTATTCCTCCGGGCGTCGAAGGACCTCCCGTTCGCTCTCCTCCGCCAGACCCTTTTGCACCAGCGGCGTCATGGCTGAGCGTACGTCCCGGACCACGCCCGATAGCTCGCTTCTGGAATGCCACGCCCCGTCAGAAAGGGCCGTCAGCGCCAGCGTCCGGTTCAGGGACCGTTTTTCGCTCTGCAGCTTTTCGTCCAGATCCTTCGGGTCAAAAGTGATCCGCCATATCTTTTCTCTGCGGACCGCGACCCTTCCCTGCCGCATGCCGGCGGGGATCATCAGCCTGAGCGCTTCGCACAGCGGGCACCTGGTTTCCTTTTTGATCTCCGACGCGCATTCGATCAGCGCCGGCAGCAGCGCGGGATAATCCTCCAGGAGCGCGATCACGTCGCGGATCCTGTTTTCGTCATAATCGGCCGAATCCTTTACCCGAAGGACATAACCCTCTTTTTCACGGCGCCCGAATGGGACGCGGACACGGTATCCCGGGCCGAGCTTCCCTTCAAGCGCTTCGGGGATCCGGTAGGTAAACACCCGGTCCACCTGTTCGGTGGCGATATCCACGATGACTTCAGCGTAGCTCATGCTTACCCCGGCTCACTGCCTGTTCTTTTTGCGCCAGATTTCAAAGACCCTTGACACAAGCTTTTCGGCAGCCGCTTTTTTTGACATCAGCGGCAGCTCGACCACATCGTCTCCGGTGATCATCGTGATGCAGTTGTCGTCCACATCAAAGCCGGCATCCTTTCGGCTGACGTCGTTGAGGGCAATCATATCCAGATTTTTCTTTTTCAGCTTCTTCCTGGCATTCTCCATGCCGTTCTGCGTTTCGGCGGCGAAGCCGACGAAAACCTGTCCCGGCATTTTCATCATGCCGGCGGCCCTGGCCACGTCCGGGGTCTCCCGCAGGACGATCTCCAGTGACTCGCCGTCGGCTTTCTTGATTTTTTGGTCCGCTTTTTCCACGGGGGTATAATCTGCCGGCGCCGCGGACTGGATCAGGATATCGCAGCTCCCGCAGGAATCCGTCACCGCTTCCAGGAGGTCCCCGGTGGTTTCCACCCGGACGACCCTGGCGCCCACAGGCTCCTTGAGCGCGGTGGGCCCGGTGATCAGGGTGACCTCCGCGCCCCTTTCAAGGGCAGCTTCGGCGATGGCGTAGCCCATCTTGCCGCTGGAACGGTTTGAAATAAAACGCACCGGATCCACAGCCTCACGGGTGGGGCCGGCGGTGACCGCCACCTTTAAACCGGCCATATCGCCGCCGGCGTCAAAAAATCGGCGTATGCGGTCAAAGATCTCCTCAGGTTCGCTCATACGGCCCTTTCCCTCGTCGCCGCAGGCAAGGAAACCTCCCTCCGGACCCACAAACAGGCAGCCGCGGCTTTCAAGAACGCGGACGTTCTCCTGCGTGGCGGGATGTTCCCACATGGCGGTATTCATGGCAGGGGCGATCAAAACGGGTTTGGCGGAAGCCGCAAGCAGCGTTGTGGACAGCATGTCGTCGGCGATACCGTGGGCCATCTTGGCCATGATGTTGGCGGTGGCAGGGGCGACCACGATCATATCGGCCTTTTGCGCCAGGGAAACATGGCCTACGCGCCAGCTTTCCTCCCGGACGAAGGTGTCCACCGACACCGGATTGGCCGAAAGAGTCTCGAAGGTCTGCGGGCAGACGAACTTGCAGGCGTTTTGGGTCATGATGACAAAAACCTGCGCGCCTGATTTGCGCAAACGCGAAGTCAGGTCGCAGGCTTTATACGCGGCAATACCCCCGGTCACTCCCAGAACGATATTTTTTCCTTCCAGGCTGGACATTATTCTTCCTCATCCTCCAGGTTCCGGTGATAGCGCAGATAACCCTTGTGGATCTCCTCCACGGCGATGCTTACCGGCTTATGATCCTTGGGATCCACCAGCGGCTGGCTACCGGCGATGATATCGCGGGCCCGTTTTGCGCTTTCCACCACCAGGGTATAGCAGCTGTCGGCTTTTTCAAGCAGTTCATTGATGGGCGGCTGATTCAGCGGCATATGATCTCCTCCTGTTGCTGATGCTGTATATGATATCGGCCAGGCCCCGCGTCATTCCTCGGGGATCAGGCCGGAATATCTCGATGTGCGGTATTTTTCGCTTTCCACGATCGCCTTCAGGCTGAGGAAAGCCTTTTCGATGCCCTCCGGGCCGTCAGCGTTCACGATGGCGTAGTCGTACATCGGAACGGTCTTTACTTCCTCCCTGGCGTTGCGGAGCCTGGTCTCCACCTGTTCCCTGGTCTCGGTCCCGCGCCCCTCCAGGCGGCTGCGAAGGGAAGCCCAGGAAGGCGGCAGAACAAAGACGGAAACGCAGTCCGGACGCTTACGGATAACGGTCTGGGCGCCTTGGGGATCGATCTCAAGGAGCACATCCTTCCCCTCCGCCAGCTGCCTGTCTACCGGTTCTTCCGGGGTGCCGTAATGATAGCCGTGCACCAGGGCGCTTTCCAGCAGTTTGCCTTCCTTTTCCAGGGCGGCGAATTCCTCTTCGGTAATGTACAGGTAATCGACTCCGGGGATCTCGCCATCGCGCATCCCGCGGGTGGTGACAGACACCGAAAAAGAGATATTGTCATCCGACGCTCTCAATTTTTTGCCCACAGTGCCCTTGCCTACGCCCGACGGACCGCTTAAAACCAGCAGGATTCCCCTTTGCTTTTCATTCATCCAGATCCTTCTCCCCTCTTTTCAGCGCCGCGTCGCATCCTCCGCCCTCCCCCTGCAGCCGCACAGACAGCGTTTCCGGAAGGAGCGACGACAAAACGACGGATCCATTGTCCATCACAAGCACCGTGCGGGTCCGCCTTCCCGCGGTCCCGTCCACAAGGTGCCCGGCATCCCTGGCATCCTGGACCAGACGCTTTACCGGCGCGCTGTCCGGGGATACCAGTGCGATGATCCTGGAGGCGTTCGCAATGTTGCCGAAGCCGATATTCACCAGGTGCATATCATTACCCCGAATCTATTCCACGTTCTGGACCTGTTCCCGCATTTTTTCGATCTCGCCCTTGGCGGCGACGACATGGACCGTGATCCCGGCGTCGGAAGCCTTGGAGCCGATGGTGTTCACCTCGCGGTTCATTTCCTGGATAAGGAAATCCATCCTTTTCCCCGACGGTCCCTCCTGCTCAAAGGCTGCATGCATCTGGGAAAAATGGGAGCGCAGCCTGGCCAGTTCCTCGTCGACGGCGCAGCGGTCGGCCATCAGGGCCACTTCCTGAGCCAGCCGCTGGGGATCCGCCTCCGCCCCCAGCTCCCTGAGGCGTTCCCTCAGGCGTTCCCGGTATGCGGCGGGGACCTGAGGCGCCAGGGATTCGATCTGCGTCACCTCATCCTCAAGCAGGGCCATGTGGGTCTCCAGGTCGCCCTTCATCCTGAGGCCTTCCCGGCGGCGCATCTCAACAAGCCCGTCCAGGGCTTTGTCCAGCGTTTCATTAGCCAGGGCGGCGACGGTCTCCCGGTCGTCCTCAGCCTCCTCCAGGGTGATCATATCCGGCAGGGAAGCGAAAAAGGCAGTCCCGCAGTCGTCGGTCTTCCCAAGAATGCCCGCGAGCCTTGCGGTGGCGTCCCGGTAAAGGGCAGCCAGCTCCTCGTTGACAGACATGCGCACCGCGTCGGACCGGCGGTTTTTGTATGTGACAAAAATTTCCGCATGGCCGCGGCTGATCCGCGCGGAAACGCCCTGGCGCAGCGCGTCTTCAAGGAACATGAGCCCCTTGGGAAGGCGGAAGCCGAGGTCAAGGAAACGGTGGTTCACGCTTTTGACTTCCACCGTGATCATACGCCCGTCCCTCTCGGTCTGGGCGCTTCCGTAGCCCGTCATGCTCAGCATCGCTGTCACCTCCCTGTCAGGGTATTATACCACCAATCAGGCACCATGAAAAGCCCATCGCGGCAATTTGTCATCTGCTGTCGGCTCTGGTATGGGCGCTTCGATGCTCTTTCAGGAAAAACAGGAGAGATATCAGGCTTTTTTCATAGGGGATAAAACTGCCGCCGTCGATCATGGCCAGGATCTCCTCCCGGCTTGCCCAGCGCACCTCGGCGACCTCCTCAGCCTGAAGACGAATCTCCTGTGCGCCGACATCGCGCGTGACGGTGTAAAAATCGTCAAAGCCGCGCTCCCAATGGATCGTCAGCACAGGACGGATACCTTCCGGCAGGATCCTCAGCCCCAGCTCCTCCCAGGTCTCGCGCTGCGCCGCCATGGCGCTGCTTTCCCCGGCGTCGGCATGGCCTCCCACGCTAACATCCCACATCCCGGACCAGCCGTGCTTGAAGGGCTGACGCCGCTGGATCAGCATCCTGCCATCAGGGGAAAATAAGCACACATGCACCACCAGACGGTATAAGCCTTCAGGCGTCTTATCTCCCCGGACCATCGTGAGGCCGGTCCTTTCCCTTTCCGCGGTGTAAAGATCAAATATCTCCATGTCTTTTCCGTCCTGTTCCTTTCATGCCGCGTCGAAGCAGGTCGGCCTCCAGAAAAGCGTGCCGATCGATCCGGCTTTTTCGCACAAGTCAATCGAAAACCGGGTCCAAATTGTTTATACCTTGTTCAGTTCATTTCCCATTTTTTCCCCAGCCCCGGTCCCGTCCGGAAGGGCGGAGATCATCGTGCGGTCGCACTGCCGGTAAAAAACGACGCTGAGAGTCATGGACACGAATTCGGCGATCAGGAAGGACCACCACACCGCGATCAGGGAAACCTTGGACAACAGCCATGCCGCCGGCAGAAGCACCAGCAGCTGACGGCACAGGGAGATGATCATGCTGTACATACCCCTGCCCACCGCCTGAAACACGTTGGACAGGGTGATCCCCACCGCGGCGAAAATAAAATGCAGGCAGATGGTACGCATGGCCGTAACGCCGATGGCCTGCATGGAGGAGGACGCGGCGGCTTCCTTTCCTTCAAAAACGCTCATCAACTGCCCTGGGAACACCAGGAAGATCACCATGCCGACCGCCAGGATGGTCAGTGCCAGCTTCAGCGCCACCCGTATGCTTTCATATACACGCTTTTTCAGTCCCGCCCCGAAATTGTATCCGATGATAGCCACCATTCCGCTGCCCAGGCCGAACACCGGCATAAAGACGAAGGACTGAAGCTTGAAATAGATGTTCAGCACGTTCACGGCGTCGTTTCCCTGCTGGGGGAAGGAGGACAGAATGGTGTTCATGCCGATGGTCATCACCGAAGAGATCGCCTGCATGACCGTGGAGGGCAGGCCGACTGCCAGGATCGCCTTGATAACGGAGGTATCATACCGGAATTCCTTCAGCTTCAGGCGCAGCTCCGGGTTCTTTTTCTGGTTGAGGGCAAATCCCACCCCCATGGCGGCCCACTGGCCGGTAACCGTGGCCACGGCCGCGCCGGCCACGCCAAGCTCCGGGAAGCCGAGCAGCCCGTAGATCATGATGGGATCCAGTATAATATTGACCAGCGCGCCGGACATTTGGGTGATCATGGAAAGAACAGTATTCCCGGTGGACTGCAGCATCCTTTCCAGAAGGACGGACATGAACAGTCCCTGGGAAAAGATGGTGACGATGGACAGGTAGGTCGTTCCGAGGGAGCGGATCTTGACCGCGTTGTTCAGGCTGGAGCACGTAAGCGCGTTCAGGAACGTGCCCGCAAAAAGCGCACCGACCAACATGAACAGTACCGTACCGCAAAGTTCGATAACAACGCCGTTCCAGGCGGCCACGCGGGCCTCTTCCCGGTGTCCGGCCCCCAGCTTGCGGCTGATGAGGCTGTTGATGCCCACTCCCATGCCCACGCTGAGAGCGATCATCAGCATTTGGATGGGATAGGCCAGGCTGACCGCGGTCAGCGCATCCGGATCGTACCTGGATACGAAAATGGAATCAACCACGTTGTACAGCGCCTGCACCAGCATGCTGACCATGATAGGGACCGATACCCTGGGCACCAGCTTCCGGATCGGCAGCGTGCCCAGAAGCGCCGACGGATCTTCTCGTTTTGACTGCATGGCTGTTTTTTGTTACCTCTTTTCATTTACATAAGTCCAGAAGACCCAGATGAGGATCATATAGCATACCGTTTTGGGAAGCATCAGCATCCCAAGCATCGGCAAAAGGCTCGCTCCGACCGCGACGGGAATGTAAAAGAGGAAGGACAGCGCCACAAGCAGCCATACAAATCTGAGACACGCCACATCCGACCTCCGGCGCCAGTACAGCCAGACGATAACGCCCCCAAGCGCTGCAAAAGGAATGTTGCGGAGGATACCCCACAGGACAGAGCCTTCGTTTTGAAGCCAGCGGTTCTGGGGCAGGAGGCACATGAGTACGCGGACGGCCGTCAGCGCGTATACTACGGCGCTCAGGGTGCGGTCTTCGCGAACGGTGTATATCTTCAGCCAGATCCTGTACATCAAAAGATAAAACACCGTCATCGTAATTGAAGTCACAAGCTTTCCGACGCCCAGCCACGAGGTGAAGTCCGCACTGACAAAATAATTGAGCACGCGGGGGACCAGGTGGAAGGCGTCCCCGCAGCCAAGGATCAGGACGGCCCATCCCATCATTTTGCCGACGGTATCCTTCCTTTCGCGCAGGATTCGTATGCCCATAACAACTGCAAACACCAGATAAATGATATCAAACGTGCTCTCTCCGTATTTCATCCTTCTTCTCCTCCTGAACGATCGTCCGGCGGACCCGGCACGCGTCAATCTCCCGGCATGGGCCGAGGTTTCGTATGCGTCGGATTATACCATTTCCTCAAAGGGTTGTACAGCGGTATTTACCTTCGATCCGTTCTTCCGGCATACAGCCCGTCCATGATGCCGTCGGAAACAGCTGGTCAAATCATCTTTGGTGTGCGGTCCACTTTTGCGTTTACACTTTGCCTGCTTCCTGTTAATATTGTTCCCGGAGGGCACATTCTTCTTTCCCGCATCTCGTCCGTCGCAGCCTACTGCCCCGCCTTCCGGGGACAGGCAATCTTCGACTTGTAAATGAATCTGCTCTATGGTAAAATAACACCTGTTCAGAAGCGCTGAAAAGACCATATGACAAAGGTCAAAGAACAGCTGCTGGAAAAAACACGGCCTTGCTGTTCGTCACGGTATGGATGGCCATCGTTGACCTGTCCACGGGGAAGGGGGCCGCAGTCAGCGCAGGGCATGAACATCCCGTGATCCGCCCAAAAAAACGGCAATTACGCCCTGTCCATATACAGGCACGCGCCGCCGATATCCGTTATGGAAGGGATCCGTTTCATGGATCATGCCTTTGAACTCCATCCCGGGGACTCTCTTTTTGTATATGCCGACGGCGTTACTGAAGCCACCGACAGCCATGGCGGCCTTTCCGGCACCGACAGGCTGACGGAAGCCCTGAACCGCGATCCCAGCGCTGACCCGGAAAAACAGATCGCCGCGGTCCGCTACGCCATCAACGCTTTTGTGGACGGAGCGCCCCAGTTTGACGACAACACCATGCTTTGCATCCGCTATAACGGAGCGGCTCAGTAGACATGACGATATTGAGGCGGCTTTTTCCCGCCGCTTTTTCATGGAGGCATCAACATCCTGCGGCCCTGCCCTTTAAAACCGTCTGCCATGGGCCGTCAGGAAAGCACTCGGATAAAAGGAGAAAAAAGATGGATCTTCAGCGGCTGACCCAACGAGTCTGGTATTATCCCTTCGAGGAGGAGCGCGACCGCCCCAATCTGGGATATATCCGGGGAGACAACTGGAGCATGGCGGTCGACGCAGGCCATTCCCGGGAGCATGTGGCGGAATTCTACGGCGCCTTGGAACGGGAAGGCCTGCCTCTGCCCTCTCTGACCGTCCTGACCCATTGGCACTGGGACCACACCTTCGGCATGCACGCGGTCCATGGCCTGTGCCTCGCAGGCAGCAGGACAAACGCTTATCTGGCGGCTTTTGCCGAAAGGCTCCGCCGCGAGGGCACGGGATTCTTCCTGAACATGCACAGGACCATTCGAAGCGAATACAGGGACGGGCGTCCCGTTGTCGTCAAAACGGCTGACATCGTCTGCACCGGGGATGTACTTTTCGACGCGGGCAATTGTCCCATCCGAATTTTCCCCGCGGTGTCCCCCCACACCGACGACTGCATGCTGGTGGAGATCCCCGGGGAGAAAGTGCTCTTTCTTGCGGACGCCTGCGGCGGCGTCTTCCCGACCTGGGAAAAAGACCCGGCCAAATGCCGTCAGCTGGCGTCGCTGATCAATGACGCCGACGCGGAGATCTTTCTGGAAGGGCATTGGACACCCTCGTCCAAAGAAGATACCGTACAGGAATTGACTGTTTGATTAAAGGAGGAAAGAAAGATGACCGATTACCGCCCGCTCGATACCGCCGTTTCATTTGACCCATACTGGGGCGAACCGTCCCGCGACGGGGACCAGGGGTACGAATACCTTGAGGACGGCCGGGTGCGAGTCCGCCTGAAGGCCCCCGGCGCACAGGAAGTGGCTCTGGACCAGTTCGGGACCTTCCACCCCCTTGCCCGTGTTTCCGACGACATGTGGGAGGGCGACGTCGATCTGGGCCGCGGCTTCCAATATTTTTTCCTGAAGATCGACGGCTGTGACGTGCTCAGCCCATACCTGCCCATCGGCTACGGTTGCTGCCGCCCGATGAATTTTCTGGACGTACCCGTCCCGGGCGAGGAGGAATGGGGCTGCCTGGAGGGGATCCCCCATGGCGCAGTGACACGGCATACCTTTCCTTCCTCCGTTACCGGAAAGCACGAGGTCTGCCTGGTGTATACCCCCCCGGCCTTCGACGCCTCAAAGCGGTATCCGGTCCTTTACCTGCAGCACGGCTATGGGGAAAACGAAACAGGCTGGATCTATCAAGGCCACGCAGGACGCATCGCGGACCGGCTCCTGCACGAGGGCAGCATGGCTGAAATGCTGATCGTCATGGGCAACGGCATGACAAGCGGACGGGGCGGCGGCAGAGAGCAGGGCCGCATGCTGTTCCCGGAGGTACTGCTCCGGGACCTGATCCCCTTTATTGAAGCGCGGTATCCCGTCCTTCAGGACAAATGGCACCGGGCCATGGCCGGGCTGTCCATGGGCAGTTACCAGACCAGCCTCACGACCCTGACCCATCCGGACCTGTTCGGCTACGCCGGGCTGTTCAGCGGCTTCCTCCGTTCTCCGCGGGAAGGCTCCCCCAACGACCATCTGGCGCTGCTGGATACGCCGGACCGGTTCCGGGACTCTTTTCGTGTGTTTTTCCGCGCTATGGGCACAGAAGACCAGTTTTTCGGTTTCTTCCTGAAGGACGACGAAGTGATCGCGGAAAAGGGCGTCCCCATGCTCCGCCGCACCTATCCCGGGGGCCACGACTGGGGCGTATGGCGCCGCTGCATCCACGAATTCCTGCCCCTCCTGTTCCGGGGACCCGAATGCTGAAGCCGCCTGCGGAAGCTCAGGGCTTCATTTCCATATACCTCCGGTAAGTCTCAAAGCCCGCGGTCTCATAAAAAGCCAGCGCTCCCCTGTTGAATTCCCACATATTCAGTTCAAGCCTTTTGAAACCCTTTTCCCGGGCATAGTCCCGGATAAAACGGATCATCGCCGCCGCCGCCCCGCGGCGGCGTTTTTTTTCGTCCACGCCGAATTCGTCCACGTCAAGGAAATCCCGCGTGTACATGAAGGGATTTTCCGGGCGTGTGATATGGTTGAGCACCGCGAAGCCGGCGACAGCCCCGTCCAGTTCGGCGACGACGATCTTTTTCCTTTCGTCCGCCCAGATCACACGGATATAATCCCGCAGCTCGTCCGAAAAGCCGGGCTTGAACACCTCCGGTTTCCCGGCGACGTGCACTTCGTTGACCTGCCTGCGCAGTTCGTTTATCCTGTCCAGGTCCTCTTCCCGGGCAAAGCGCACGGCGACCGCAGACTGTTCCCCATGCGCAACAGCGGCGCGGTCACCCCGCAGGATGGAATACACCGCCATGTCGCATATACCCCGGTTGTTCCTGCCGAAGGCCCGCAGGATCCCTTCGCGCTTCATCCCTGCCTTTTCCATGACCCGCCCGGATTTGGGATTTTCCACGTCGTGCCCTGCCCAGACCCGGTTGAGTCCCACAGTATCAAACAGATATGCTGTCACGGCCCGCAGCGCCTCGGGCATGATGCCCCGGCCCCAGTATGTCCTGGACAGGCAGTAGCCGATCTCAGCGGAATCGATCGCCTCCTCCAGGCGGACCACCGAGATATTCCCGATGACCTCGCCGTTCTCCCTATACTGGATCGCCCAGTTGAAAAAACCGCCGTCTTCATATTTTGCGATCCATTGTGTGAGAAGCATGCCGGTGACCTCCGCCGACGAATGGGCCGGCCAGGTCAGAAACCGGGTGACCTCTTTATCCGACGCCCAGTTCCGGTACATGTCCCCTGCGTCCTCCCGGCAAAAACGCCGCAGGATCAGTCTGGGTGTGTTGATCGTCCGTGTTCCCGTCTTCTGCATACATCTGCGCTCCTTTCTTTTGATCGGGCCGGAAAAACAAATGAGGGCCGGCCATCCGAAGGGATGAGCGGCCCGGATATCCATCTGCCCGGAACTAAGCCCCGCCCTTCGGACCTGCGTACGCCAAATAACGGCCGCCCATGGCGTACCGTCCGGTCATCATCATGTCCGCGCGAACCGTCATCCGAAAGGCTCCTTCCCGTAAAATATTGCTGATATTATATTCCCTGTCCGCCTGTCAGTAAATGATTTTTTTTAAATTCCCGATAAAAAAATACTTCCGTACCGTCACCTTTGCATATCCCGGCGGATTATTGCTTATGAAAGGCAGCCGGACCGGCTGCCGGAACCACGGAAGCAAACAAATTGGGAAAGGAGAGATCACCATGAAAAAGAACATCAGAATCCTCGCCGTCGTCCTCGGACTCCTCATCCTCATCACAGCCTGCGTCCCCTCGGGCATAGCCGGAGAAAACACCAACGTCATCTACGGAATGTTCCACATGAAGCTCCGCCACAATCCTATGATTGCCAAATACGGCGTCACGGTCTTCTTCGACGACATTGAAGTGGGGCATGTTGCGCAGGGCGAACAGATCACCTTCGGGGCTTACATGCGCGAAGGAGAATCCCATGTTCTTATCCTTCGGTCTGACAGGAGCGACATCCCCGACCATGTGTGGACCATCGCCTCCATTCAGAACGGCACGACCTTTACCTGCAGAATCTAGACTCACAGGAAATACAGAAAGTGACCCCGAAAGGCGATGCGCGGGACAAGGTCACCCGCGCATCGCCTTTGAGCATCCCATCATCTTGAAATGACGGCTTTTAATTCCTCTGTCCGTGTGTTATGATGAAGCCATTATGATCGACATGGCCAGGAGGGTTTTGCATGAACGGCTCCCGCATGACCGACCAGGAGTTGACTGCGGCTTATGAGACCTACCGCGACATGGTTTACCGCATTGCCCTGACCCATACCAAGAACACCGCGAAGGCTGAAGACATTCAGCAGGACGTATTCATGGCCCTGGTACGTTATTCGGACCGGATCCGAAGCGAGGCGCACCTGAAGCCGTGGCTGATCCTGGTGACGGTCAACGCCTGCCGCAAGCATTTCAGAAGCCTCTGGATCAAACTGACGGTCCTGTATGACGACGCCCTGATGAAAAAGCAGGAGGAGGACGGCGGCTTTACCGCTGCTCCGGGAGGCGATCCCGGCGGGGGGGAGGAAGACGAGGCTGTCGAGGTGCTCCGGGAAGCCGTGGAAAAACTTCCGGACAACAGCCGCACCGTCATCCACCTGTTCTATTATGAGGAGCTTCCGGTAAAGGAGATCGCCCGGATCCTCGGAATTTCCGAACAGAACGTCAAGACCCGCCTGTCGCGGGCAAGGGATCAATTGCGGCAGCGGGTCGGAAAGGATACATCATGACACAAAACAACAGGATCCCTTATCAGCGGGAAATGGACGAGGTCCGCCTATCTAAGGAAAAAGCGGACGAGACCCTGCGCCTGATGCTGGAAGAAAACCGGGCGCTGCGGCGGAAGGACGCTGAGAAGGAAAGCCGTCGGAAACAGGTTTTTCTGACCCGTGTTCTTCCGGCCCTCGGCGCGGCGGCCGCTGTAATTGTGCTGCTATTGACCACGGTCCTGCGTCCCCCGGCTTATGTTTTCGGCACGGTCAGGACCGTCAGCCTGCCCGTCAGCGGCGCCCGGGACACGATGCGGGATTACGGCTATGACTCCGCCGCGGCGCAAAGCATGTTCCCCGGCTGGGAGATCGCGGAAATCGCCGATCCCGCTCTTGCCGTTTTCGCGCCGGACGGGGAGCAAAGCATTTTTGTCATTACAAAGGACGGCGCACAGTTCACCGTGACGCTCTCCGAAAAGGAGACCGCCCTTTCCTCATCGCTGCACGGCCAGCCCGCTTACGGAAACGCCGAAGTTCGCCTGAACCGCGACGCGGATACCGGCGTTCTCAGCGCCTGCTTCCAAAAAAACGGACAATACGCGGTTCTCAGCGCGCGCGATATGACGGAGGACAGCTTTGTGAAGGCGGCTCTGGCCGCAGCGGGATCATGAAGCGCCGCGCGGCCGCATGCACCGTCTGCGCTCTTTCCGCGATCCTTTGCGTCAGCCTGATCCTGTTTCTGCGAGGGACACGGAACGTAATTTCCGCGGATCAATCCCCGGCTTCCCCCGGCTGGACAGTCCTGGTATACATGGTGGGTTCCGACCTGGAATCCGCCGGCGGCCTGGCTGAACGGGACCTTATTGAAATGCAGGCTTCCGTCAGGGACGACACGACCCTTCTGGTGATGACGGGAGGAGCGCGGCGCTGGTTTTCAGGCTCCCCCGCCGAGGGGTGCCTCCTGTATGAGATCATCCGGGACGGCCGGACCCTGCGGGAGTCCTACCCAGAAAACAGCGTCTCCGATCCCTCCATGCTGAAAAAGCTGCTGGAAACAGGGCTTGCCCGGCGGGAAGGCCCCGCCGCTCTGATCCTCTGGAACCACGGTTTCGGCGCCATGGGCGGCTTCGGAAGGGACGAGCAGGCAGACGGGCGGTCCCTGTCCCTGAAACAGATCGCAAATGTACTGGAGGATTTTGGATGCCACGAACGCCCGCTGACGGCGGTCGGTTTCGACTGCTGCCTGATGGCGGGCTGCGAGACGGCCTATGCCGTCAGGCCTTACGCCGAATTCCTTGTGGCCTCCGAGGAGACCGAACCCCCGGAGGGCTGGGACTATGCCTTCCTGGCAGATCTTCTCCCCGGCGCCGACGGGGCAGCTTTCGGACTAAGCGCCGTCCGGCGTTTTGCCGCCTTCTATGAGGAGCATTACGCGTCTTTCCCGGATTACTGGCAGCCGTACACCCTTTCCGCGATCGATCTTGGCGCGGCCGGCGTCCTGCTGGAAGAAACCGAAAGCTTCCTTACCGGTCTGGACGGTACGCTGCCGGAGAGCTTCCCTCTTATCAGCCGGGCCCGCACGGAAGCCTGGAGCTTCGGCCGTGTTGCAAGCACCACCGAATACGACCTGGTGGACCTGTGCGCATTCGCGTCCCGCTGCGGCGGCTCGGACAGGCTGCTTGCCGCCGCGGAACGCTGCGTTCTGGCGCGGAGCGGCAACCTGAAGGATGTCTGCGGCTTGTCCATCCACATTCCCTGCTACGCCGACAGCGCATTGTCCGAGCGCTGGCACGCCGGGATCACTGACATTCAGCTTCCCGACGGATGGGAGCGCTTCCTCCGCCGCTTCGCCGGGGAACTCTACGGCGAGCCCGGCCTCACAAGCGCGAAGCCGGCCGAGCCGGAAGGATACAGCGTCACACTCAGCGAGGAACAGCTGAACGGCTTGTCCAGGGCCAAGTATTATGTCCTCTGCGGCAGCGAAAGCAAAGGCTTGTATCTTCTGTACGCGGGAAACAACGTCCGGCTTGAAGGCGACCGGCTGACCGCTTTGTATGACGGCCGTGTCCTCTGTCTTCAGGGAGAGGGGGAGCCCTGCCAGATCGTCGCTTTCTGGATCACCGGCGACGGCTCGGAGGATTACTACCAGGCTTACGGCCTTGCGGAGATCCCCTTCACGGTACCCTCCTCCCCTCTGGGTGAAGAACTGACCGTCCCCGAGACCGAGTCATTTGCTTCCAAAGCCGCCGCCCTGCGGATCATCCGGGACAAAAAGACCGGGAAACTGCGCCTGCTGACAGCATTTGACACCAGCGGCGAACTGGTCACGGGCCGGTAGGAGATCCCTTTAAAAGACATCTCGTCTTTCCTCCTGTCGTTCCAGCCCCGCCTGCCCGCCTTTGACCCAAACGGCCTGCCGCTTCCCTGGCAGGAATGGCAGCCCTGCCCTTATCCCTACACAGCCAAAGTAACGCGCGGTGAGGAAGGCTTTTCCCTTACGGAGCTTCCCCTGGAGGAAGTTGAAACAGGGCCCTTCTGGCTGCAGATCGTCCTGACGGACATACACCAGCGGCAGACGGCGATGCCCTTGATCCCGATCAGGACGGATCAGAGCGATCCCTGATAGCCTTCGCCCATTTCGTCCGTTTGCTTTCCGGCACCAAAAAAACGCTCCGTAAAGAAGCGTCTTTCTGAACCGTTCCCGCGGCGAAAAAGGCCCGCCCCGGGAGCGATGCCGGCCTGCGCGTCCCGGTCCGGCAGGCGTCAATGGACCTCCACTTTCGGCAGGACGGACTCCAGGTCCAGATAATAACGGGAATAATCGTTGTCCGACACGTACACTTTCACCTTTCGCCCCTCGACAAATTCCCATGGGTTGAAGCCTATATCGCGGCTCCGGAACACGTGCACCGTACCGGACATGGGCTCCTGCCATTGGGCCTCCACATAATACGGATGGCGTCCGTTGACGGTCATGTTCATATTGGCCCGGACATCCGTCACAGAGGCTTCAAGCGCCCGGCCATGGTTTTTAAGTTCCTCCTCCAAGGCCCTCCTGCGTTTTTCCGAAATAAGGAACACCGTCCCGAGGACCAGGAACACCAGGCCCGTCGGGCCTATGATGACAGCCGGCAGGAACCATAGTTCTGTCCCGGAATATTTGATAGCAAAGGAAACAGCGCATCCGACAACCAGGCTGCCAAGCCCGATCGCGCCGAATATCATGCCCAGGATCCTTTTGACGTCCGTCATCTGTCCGTTGCTTTCCTTTTTCATACGTTACTCCTTTCATCGACGTTAAAAAAGCACCTGACTGCGTTTTTGTTAATCAGACGGCTCACGTTCCCGACCCATGGCTTTATCATACCATTTATTGCCATCTGTCAGGTCCAAATATTCCATATCCGCCCTGACGTCGGCGTCAGCGTACAGCTCGCAGTCCTTCGCCTTGCTAACGATTTCATCCAGGCTGTCCCCAAGCAGCGGCGGAAAGTCTTGGATGGCGTCTTGAATTCCCCTGTCGACTTGTTTCCCTTTGCGGATGAGGAAAAGATCGCGTATCCCAGGCGATCCCCAAAGTAATAATACACCCGAAGGCACTAAAAAAAACGGAAATATCTGTTGTATCCACGGTATCTCTGGGAATATGTCATGAATGATTGCGAAAAGGATCATTATCAGCAATCCAACGCATAGAGCCTCGCCACGTACGGCAGAGGATTTGACGGCCTTCTTCTCCCAATCCTGAATCTCGGTCGTCCAGGCAGGCCAATTATAGCAGGAAGTACATAGGCATTTGCATCTAGTTGCTCTGAGCATATGTCCTTGATTTGGCCCCGGGACTTTCAGCTCTTTCATGATCATCGGCCTCTTTCGGTCCACTTCTGCCAAGGCATCTTTTTCCCTCCGTATTTCCACGGTGTAACTCACAGGCAGCCTGAGGACATTGATCTTCCCGCAGTAAGCACATTTGAAAAGGCAGAAGAGCCTTTCAGTGCACTTTGCGTACCATTCGGTCGGGCCCTTTGTTCGATGTATCGAATAGGTTTGGATTATCGGATCCATATCATTTCCGCCTTCCCTGCAAAAAACAAAAAAGGACTTCGGGTGTTTTCATCCGGGAACGGATCGCCGCTTCCCGGACCCGTCTGCGCCTCGTCCCCGGAACATATCCGTGTCGGGCCTCATGCGCCGAAGAGCGCCGCGGCTTTTTTCATCCTTTCGGCGATGGGGACCCCAAAGGGGCAGCGGGGCTCGCATCGGCGGCAGCCGATACAATCGCCCGCTTTTGAACCCAGGGCAAGGTAATGGGACCGGACGCTCTGCGGAACCTCCTCCTGTGAAGCGGCCAGGTCGTAAAATTTATTGACCATGGCGATGTCGATATCCTTCGGGCAGGGCCTGCAGTGGCCGCAGTAGGTGCACTGCCCGCGGTACGCGTGCAGGGGCGCCGATGCGATGACGGAGGCGTAGTCTTTTTCGTCGTCAGAGGCGTTTTCATAAGCGGCCGCGGCGTCGATCTGGTCCGGCGTATCGTACCCGCACAGAACAGAGCAGACCGCGGGGCGGGTCAGCGCGTAATGGATCAGCTGCACCGGGGTGAAGGCCGTCCCGAAGGGCGAGCGTTTTTCATCCAGCAGGGCGCCGCCGAAGAAGCCCTTCATCACGGTAATGCCCACGTCCCGCGTTTCGCACAGGCGGTACAGCGCCTCCCGCTCCGGGTCGATGCCGCTCAGCGCTTCGTCGTAACCTGCGAACATCGTATTCAGGTCCTCGCTTGCGGGCTTCATGTCAAAGGCGGGATTGACGCTGAAGAGGATCATTTCAATAAAACCGGACTCCGCCGCCATCGCCACGATACGCGGGTTGTGGGTGCTTAGGCCGATATGCCGGATCAGGCCGGAATCCTTCAGGGACCGTACATAACCGATGAATCCCGTATCCATGCAGGCGTTCCAGTCCTCGGCGGAATCCACATAATGGATCATGCCCAGGTCGATATAACCGCCCCCGATGCGCTTTACCAGGTCCTCGAAGGCGGGCCTCACAAAGCGCATATCGCGGGTCCGCACATACTGACCGCCCTGCCAGGTGGAACCGATGTGCCCCTGCACGATCCATTCGCCGCGGCAGGGGGCGATGGCCTCGCCGATGATGTCCCTGGATTTGGGGTCCGCCATCCAGCAGTCGATGATATTGACGCCAAGGCTGTGGGCATGGCGGATCAGCCCCACCGAATGCTCTTTGGGATGCCGCTCCAGCCATTCCCCTCCGAAGCCCACCTCGCTGACCATCAGATCTGTTTTGCCAAGCCTCCGCATTTTCATCCTTCATCGCCTCCCGCTTTGAAAGCCAGTTCAAAATCCTCCAGGTACTTCCTGACGGAACGGGACATCTCCCTGGAAAAATCGGATTCGTACTTCCTTTCGCAGAAAGCCCGCATCCATTTGTCAAACCCCTCCCTGCCCGTCCTTTCCCGGAACATGTCCCGCGTTTCCTCCTCCGAAAGCACATGGTAGGCGTTTTCGCGCACAATGTATTTCCGTGCGAACCGCGGCGTCCTTTCCCGATCCTTCTGCTGCTGCGTCGGATAGCCGAAAACCACCATGGCGGCGGGAAACACATATTTGGGGAGGGACAGGATCTCCCTCTGCTCCCCGGCGTTTTCCATGATGTCGCCGATATAGCAGGACCCGATCCCCAGCGCTTCCGCCGCGATCACCGCGTTCTGGGCAGCGATGCAGGCGTCGCTGACGGCCAGCATCAGGTCCCCCGCCTCGGGCTTTCTCGGCTCGCAGTGCGCGAAGGCGAAAGCGTTGTACCATTTCAGGCAGTCCGCGCAGAAAACAAGCACCAGGTCCGCCTGTTCGATGAAAGGCTGATGATCGCATGAAATGCTCAGGGCATGTTTCTTGCCGGGATCCGTGATCCTGAGGACCGTGTACAATTGCTGGTTCCCTGCCGTAGGGGCGCGGGCCGAGGACTCCAGGATCATTTCCACCGTCTCCTCCGGGATCCTTTCGCCTGTAAATACGCGGACGCTTTTCCTCTCCGACAAAACCTTCAATACCCGGTCCATACGACGCGCTCCTTTCCGTATCTCCGCTTTTTTCTACTATAATCCTCCGGTCAGTGTAAGTCAACGGCAGGAAAAAACCTGCAATCACGGAGGATCAGGCATGTTATACTGCTTACGGCCATAGAACCGGCCGCCATCCACAGGAAACAAGCGGGCAGGTATCAGGCGAAACGCGGTGAGGCAAATTCATATGGCCGCAGAATGAACGCAAAACCGGTAAAAAGGAGGAAAACAAATTGACTTACACCGAAAAACACAAGGACCTGTTCACAAGTCCGGAAGATTATTATCTCGCGCACTGTATCAGCGCGGATTTTGACATGGGCCGCGGTATCGTGACGGAGTTCAACAAGCGGTTCGCGTTGGGCAGCATGCTGCATAACGCGCGCCCCGGGTATCTGCGCCAATGGCAGAATAAACGCATGGAATACGACTGCATCGTGTGCGGCCGTGTCATCAACCTGATAACCAAGGAACGGTGTTTCCAAAGGCCGACCCTTCGTACCCTTCGCGGCGCCCTTCAATGCATGAAGGAGCAATGCCTTCTTCAGGGTATCCATAAGGTCGCCATGCCGTTGATCGGCTGCGGCTTGGACAGGCTCAAATGGTCTCAGGTATCGCCCATGATCCGGGAAATGTTCGCCGACACGGACATCGATATCCTTGTCTGCATCAAATAAAGATCGCGCTTATCCGTCCGGCAGCGTTCAGCACAGGGAAGGACGCCGGCGTTTCACCCGCGCCGAAAGGGAACATTCCCTGAACCTACAGGGCGGGCGCAGGCTTTCCGCAAATATCATTCCCGTCCCTGCCCCGTCAGCGCACGGACGATCCCCGGGTGGATCACACGCGCGCTGTTCCGGTCGAACAGCGCGAAACGCCCGCAGTCCCACCAGAAGCAGGGGATCCCCCTGTCCCCCGCCTTTGACACGAAAAACGCCGCGTGGCGTTCCCGCGCCGCCTCGTTCCCCTTGTCTTCGGAACCGAATTCGCCGATCACAAGGGGAGCGTCGTGCTTTTCCGAAAACGCGGAAAGGCATTCCATCAGGTCTTCGATCTGCTTTTCATCCGCCTCACCGCCCCAGTTCTCCCGGCCTTCCGCGGTTTTCATCCAGCAGAAGGACTGCGGGTCATAATTGTGGACCTGCAGGATGATCCGTCCCGGAGCCGGATCCGCCGGCAGGCGGAAAGCCTCCAGCGTACGCGCCGTATGCCCGGCGGAATAGGTCTGCAGCGAAAGGAGGCGCCGCCGGTTTTCACCACCGGCGGAACGCACCGTCTCTACGAATCTCCTTGTCCAGCGGTTGCAGGCCTCGTACGCATCGTCATACGGGGTCTGGCTCCAGCTTTCCCTGCCGTCCAGCATCTCGTTGAAGGCCTCGAAGACCAGTCCCTCCCCCGTGTCATGAAACCGTTCGGCGATCTGACGCCAAAGACCCTCGAATAGGCCGCCATATGCATCGTGACAGCGTTCCGTAGCCTGCAGCCAGCCATGGGCCCCGGCGTCATGATGGACATTCAAGAAGCATGCCATCCCCTCGTCCAGGATCCACCCTGCCACCCCGGCCACCCGGTCCATCCATGCCGGGTCCGCTTTCCCGTCCCTGTCCATATGCTGGACCCAGGTGACCGGCAGGCGGACGGCGTCAAAGCCTGCGTCCCGGACGGCACGGATCAATTCGCGGTCGACCGGCGGGTTATGCCACGCGGTTTCGGCCTCCCGGGGCGGGACGACCTCCCCCGGGATCGCGCCGCGCTTCATCGCGTCAAGGCTGTTGCCCAGGTTCCATCCGGCATGGATGGAGGAAACCAAACGCCTGGCAGGTGTGTTTTCAGTCACCGGGATCCCTCCCTTTGTTATTCCGCTTCTGTACCGCCGAAAACCGCACGGTCCGATCCTCTCTACTATAATCCCCTCAGACCCGTTAGTCAACGGATGATCCGGCGTTATTCGTCATTGACATGACCTCCGCTTTCCCATATGATGTTCATATATCCCCGCTTTATTGGGAGAACGCAGCAAAGAAGGAAAGCGAGCAGCCATGACGTCAAAACAGATCGCCCAGGGCGGCACCCAACGTCAAATGACAAAAAGAGCCCTTTCCGTCGCCTGGCCCGCCATGGCGGAAAGCTTTTTCGTTACCCTGGCCGGAATGATCGACACAATGATGGTCTCGGCGCTGGGCAGCTACGCCGTGGCCGCCGTCGGCCTCACCGCGCAGCCGAAGTTCATCGGCCTGACGCTCTTTTTCGGGATCAACGTCGCCCTTTCCGCGCTGGTCGCACGGCGCAAGGGCGAGGAACGGCGGGACAACGCCAACGAGATCCTGCTGACGGCGCTTGCCCTGACGCTGGCGCTGTGCGCCGTGGTCACAGTGATCTTCGTGGCTTTCGCCCCGCAGTTTATGACTCTCGCCGGCAGCAACGCGGATACCCACGAAGCCGCGGTGGAATATTTCCGCATCATCATGGGAGGTATGGTCTTTAACGTGCTGACGATGGTGATCAATTCCGCCCAGCGGGGCAGCGGAAACACCCGTTTGTCCATGACGACAAACCTGGTCAGCAGCGCGGTAAACATCCTGTTCAATTATCTTTTGATCGAAGGGCACTGGGGGTTTCCCGCCTGGGGGATCCGCGGCGCCGCCATCGCCACAGTCCTCGGCACAGTGGTGTCCGCTGCGATGGCCGTGGGCTCCCTCTTCAGGCGCACCAGCTATGTCCGCATCCAGGAAATGATCCGGCTGCGCCTGAAATGCACCATGGACAGCGTCCGGGCCATCTGGCGCCTGGCATATAACACGTCCCTTGAAAACATCGCCATGCGTGTCGGCTTCCTCGCCACGGCCCTTTTGGCGGCGAGGCTCGGCACCAGCGAATTTGCGGCTCACAACGTCGCCATGAACCTGCTGGGACTGGGCTTTTCCTTCGCGGACGGGATGCAGGTGGCCGCCGTGGCCCTGGCGGGCCAGGCGCTGGGTGCCGGAAAGAAGGACGACGCCAGGCAATATGGAGCCATCTGCCAGCGGATCGGGTTCCTGATCTCCGTGAGCCTGGCCCTTTTCCTCCTGTTCGGCGGAAGATGGTACTACTCCCTCTATTTCCGTGAGGATGAGATCATCTCCATGGGCTTGCTTATCAACCGCTATACCATGGTGATCGTGCTTCTGCAGATATCCCAGATCATCTATACCGGATGCCTGCGGGCGGCCGGAGACGTCAGGTATACCCTGATCGGGGCGCTGATCTCGGTCACCCTGATCCGCACCCTGGTCACATGCGCCCTGGTGCTGGTGTTCCATTTGGGCCTGCACGGCATCTGGCTCGGGATCCTTTCGGACCAGCTGTCCCGTTTCCTGTTGATGCGCCGGCGTTTCCGCCAGGGAAAATGGGTGGATCTGCGCATATGATCTGTATCCGCATACAGCGGCGGCCCCCAGACGATGCTGTTGCACCGCGGGGGCCGCTTTTTTTTCCCGTTCGTGGTATGCGCCGCGGTCCTATGGTCACATGGCACAGAACTCGTCGATGTCTTTTTTGATCACTTCCAAACTGGACCGCCAGAAATCCGGGTCCCTGACGTCGATCCCCACCCCGGCTGCCACGTCCGCCACCTTCGCGCTGCCGCACATCCGCAGCAGTGCGCAGTAATCCTCCGCAAAGGCGCTGCCCTTCTCCAGGTAGCGGGCAAACACCCCCTTGCCGAACAGCAGTCCGAAAGCATAGGGGAAATTGTAAAAATTATATCCGGAGGAATAATAATGGCTCTTGCAGGCCCACATGTAGGGATGTCTTTCTTCCCTGCTCAGGCCGTCTCCGTAGCTCGTTTCCTGTGCCCGGAGCATGGCGTCCTTCAGTTCTTCCACCGTCATCGCATGGTCCGCCCGGGTATCGATCACTTCGCTTTCGAACAGGAAGCGGCTGTAAATATCCACCACGGTCTGGGTGGCCTCCATCAGGCCGTTCTCCAGCAGGTTCAGCCTTTCCTCCCTGCCGCAGGACGCGAGCGCCTGGAAGCTTAGCATGGTCTCGTTGAAGATGCTGGCGGTCTCGGCCAGGGGCATGGGCGTATCGATCATCATATAGGGCAGCCCCGCCATGCAGCGGTTGTGCCATGCGTGTCCCAGTTCGTGGGCCAGGGTGCTCACGTCGGAAAAGCTGCCCTGGAAGTTGGTCATTACAAGGCTCCGGTCCGCAAAATGGACGCCGGCGCAGAAAGCCCCTCCGGTCTTCCCGTCCCGGGGATACAGGTCGATCCACCGCTGATCAAAGGCTTTGTCCATAAAATCAGCCATTTTGGGGGTAAACTTGCCCATCTCCCGCAAAAGGATCTCCCTGGCTTCCTCCACGGTGTACTGTTTTGTCACTTCCCCTACCGGCGCGAACAAGTCCCGGAAGGGAAGCCCGTCGTGATGGCCCAGCATCTTTCCCTTGGCCCGAAGGTAACGGCGGAAATGGGGCAGGTATTCCCTGACGGCGGTCCACAGCGCGTCCAGGGTCTGCCGGTCCATCCGGCTCTGTGCCAGTGTCATATCCAGGACCGAGTCGTACCCACGGGCCTTGGCCAGGGTCCTCGCCTCCATTTTGATGCTGTTCAGGCAGTAGCTCATGGGCAGCTCGATCTTTGCGTAGGCGGCGATCTCAGCGTTGTACGCATCCCTTCGCACCTCGGGATCCGGATCGTACGCTTTCCCGCGCACCGCCGCCAGGGGCAGTTTTTCATCCCGGTAATCCACGCTGAGGGTGGAATCCAGTTTATCCCGCAGCTGGCTGAAGGCGCTGCCGCCGGAAAGCTGCATTTCCAATATCCAGGGCTCGATCTCCTCCGGGATCAGGTGCTTCGCGTTTTCCCGGATCTCCCGGAGCGCAAAACCAACCTTCCCAAGTGCCTTTGACTCCCCGATGGCCTTGTCCAGGTCCTTTACGCCGGCCACAAACCGCTCCATACCGGAAAAAACCGGCTGCAGCTCGGTATAGATCATGTTCATCCGGTCGTCGGCCCGGTTGGCTTTCTCATTTGTCGCGTCGGTCGCCAGCGTGCACCCGATAAAGGTGCCAAGCTTATCAAGCTTCGCCGTCAGCTTCTCACTCTCGGCCACCAGCATTTCCAACTTCCTGACCTCGGGGATGGTGTCGTCGGCAAGAAGCCCTTTCAGCGTCTCCCCGTCCCTTTTCAGGCTGTCCAGATCGGACAGGAACTGTTCGTCGTCAAACCCGGCATACAGATAGCTGAGATCCCATTTGTCGTTCATTCCATTTCCTCCCTGTTCTGCAATTGGTTTTCGTGATCATCCATCCGTCCGGAGCCCAGGGTCATGCTTTCGCATGATTCGGTGAACCCCAGTTTCCGGTACAGCTTTTTACCCTCTTCCGTCGCATCCAGGCTGATCTCCGTCGCTCCCCTTTCCCATGCCCGCCTGATCAAAATAGAAACCACGTGAAACGCGATCCCTTTTCTGCGCCAGGTCCTGTCGGTGTAAACATTCATCAGGTGAGCCCGTTGGCCCGTGGGATGGGAAAAAGTCGGCATCAGGCGTATATAGCACATCGTCGCACAGCCCACAGCCCTCGCGCCGGCAAAGGCCAGCACGGTTTCCTGGTCGCCTTCAAGAAAAAACTTCCTTGCCGCCTCCAGAAAATCATGGTCGAACAAGTGATCGTTTTCAAGGCCGTTGACAGCGATGAGGGTATCCAGCCGGGTACGCATCACCAGATCGATATCATCGGGTCCCGCGGCCCTGTATTCGATCTTTGGCGCAAGCTCGATCTCGTCCAGCTTTCCCGTGACGGCCTGCCGGTTCCCGGTCTCCCGGAATCCCTCCTTTTCATACAGCTTCCGGGCGCGGGCGTTGTTCTCCAGGATCCACAGGGACGGAATACCAGGGCATTGACTGACCGCGTGATGGAGCAGCGCCGTTCCGTATCCCCTGTTCTGTCTGTCCGGAAGGACATAGAGGTCCTCGATCAGGCTGTTCTTCACCGAAACGACGCCTGCCGGATCCGGGTCCTCCAGCATCCAGAACCGGCTGCCTTCATCCATTTTGCGCGCGATGTACGCTTCCTGATGTTCGGGGGAATGGAGCGCCACAAAATCCGCTTTGCAGAATGCCCGGTGGGATTCCTGCCAGGACACGGAGTGGACGGCGGCCGCCAGACGGATATCGGACCGGTCCACGGGAACGATGATCACTTCCCCGCCCCCCTGTAACGGTTTTCCTGCGGCAGGGGGTACCTCACGCCCCTGAAATAAGCGTCCAGGGCCGCGATATGATCCTCCGCGAACAGTTCGGGGATCTCATCCTTCCCGAAAAACCGCAGTTCATAGGATTCCTCGTCGATCCTCGGTTCCCCGCTGACGATGCTGGCGGTATACATGGCGGACAGCACGTGAGCGGCGTCCCCGTTGCTCCATACCATATCGTGGTTGTGGAAAATACCGAGGAAATTTTCCAGCTTCACCTCCAGGCCCGTTTCCTCCCGTATTTCCCGGAGGCAGGCCTCCTCGTAGGTCTCGTTCATCTCAAGAAGTCCGCCGATCAGGCCCCACCTGCCGTTGTCCGTCCGGCGCTGGAACAGTATCTTTCCGTCCCTGATGATCAGCGCACCCGCGCAGTTCAGGATAAGCTTCCGGGGCCCTGTCACCTTCCTCAGGTCATGAATGTAATCCATTCCTTATCCGTCCTCCCCGTCCCCAGTAGTCCGCATCCGTCAAGTCCCCTTGTTTCCGTGGCCGTCTCTAATTCAGCTTTCACACAAAAAAGCCGTAGTACCCATATCGTAAAGGACGATGCTCCTGCCGAAGAATTCCACCTGCCTCCCTTCGGCTTCCCCGGAAAGGATCCTTTCCGCCCCGGCGCGGACCCTTCCCACGGCATCCGGAGACAGCGGGAGATCCGCGTGGGAAGGCCAGATCATGTCGAATTCCACGCTCATCGTTTCCAGCCTTTTCAGACTATCGATAAAATCCCGCATATTACGGTGTTCGCCGAACATGAATATCCTTCCGTGTTCCTGGATGGGATCGCCGCTGATCAGCACCCGGTCCCTGACGTCCAGCACCGCCACGCTCCCGGGCGTGTGACCGGGAAGGTGGATGATCTTCAGTCTGCGGTCCCCCAGGTCCATTTCGCCGCCGTCCCTGAGGGGTATCAGCCGCCCTCCCTTTCCCGATCTCCGGTACTGGTCTTCGTCCGCCGGGTGCATATAAAAGGATTCAAATTCATCATTGCAGCCGATATGGTCCCTGTCAGCATGGGTATTCAAAAGCTCCACCGGCAGGTCCGTCAGCGTCTGAGCGATCTCCCTGGCCTGGGGGACGTTCATGCCCGAATCGATCATCAGGGCCTTTTCCTTTCCCGCCAGCAGGAAAAACCGGACCCCTCCGTCCTCGATCCTCCAGGTATCCGTTCCCATGCGGATGACCTGCACGCCGTATTTTTTCCCGCAGGCGGAGCATACGCCCGTATGGACGCAGATGACCCCGCCGCACTCCCCGCAGGTCCACCGCGCCTTTTCCCTCTCAAGGAATCGCTCCATGCCTTTTTCACGGATGAGGCGAAGGTTTTTCAGGGGTGACTCGACCAGCGGATACGCACAAGTGTACCGGCGTTCCTTTTCCATAACGTCCCTGCAGGGATATTCCGGGCACTCGTCGCAGAACGTGTATCCATTCTCTTTCCTTTTCCCACACAGGACGATCCCGCACCTATCGGAGCAGAAAGAAGGCTTATTGGCGTCGGGGCCGTTGCAGCCCGGACACGGGGCTTCGCTGTCCAGCGCCCTGGCGCACAATCTGCAGTCCAGGCCGCATGGCGCGATCATCTTTGCGGTGAACATTCCTTTCGCTTCGTTCATGGATCATCACTCCTGATGTTTTTTCGGTTCGGCAGCGGCGCCTGGTTTCGGCAGGCCGGATCCTGAGAAGGTCGGGGACCTTCCCATCTCAGAAAAGCCAGGGCAGATATGCCGCGGCGACAGCCAGAAGCACCGCCGGAAGCATATTGGCGACCGACACTTTTTTGCCCCATACCAGGTTGACGCCGACGCAGAAGATCAGGACCGAGCCGATCAGCGAAAGATAAGCGATCGCAAGGCCGGTCATCACAGGTGAGACCAGCCTGGCCAGCAGGGTGACCACGCCTTCAAACAAAAATACCGGAATGGCCGAGAAGGCGCAGCCCTTTCCCATGGAGGAGGTCATCACCAGAATGATGATGAAATCCAGCACTGCCTTTACGCCAAGGGTGGATGGATCCCCCAGGATGCCGTCCTGGATCGCTCCGACAATGGCCATCGCCCCGATGCAGACGGTAAGGGACGCGGTGACGAAGGCACCGACGAACTGCCTGTCGCCGCTGTTGCCGGTTTTTTGTTTCAGCCATTCCCCGAAGCGCTCAAATCCTTTCTCGATGCCGATCATTTCGCCGATCACCGTGCCCAGAGCCAGGCAAAGGACCACCAGCATGGACCGCCCGCTGACAATGGAACCCCCGTCGATCTTCAGCATCCCCTGCATCGCCCCGGCGATGGCGATAAAAAGCACGCTGACGCCGCAGGCTTTGGTCAGCGCATCCTGCTGGTCCTCTTTAAACAACCTGCCCGCAAAATGCCCTGCCAGCCCGCCGGCGACAATGGCGGCGGTGTTCAGAACGGTCCCTGTCCCGATCATGCAAAAAACCTCTCGATCCCCGGCGTTAACCTTGTATTTATATAGATTATATGCCCGCCGCAAAAAAATCACAATGGAAAAAAGCGGGCTTTTCATTTATGTTTCCGCCATGCCCTCATCCGCGGCCCGGCAGTGTTCCATGGACCCTTGAATTATCACGCAGGATATGCTATTTTTTTATCAGCCGGAACGATCCGGGTCAAAGAACGACGCCGGATCATAAACAAGGAAGGTGCATCCGATGAAAAACAAAGGATATGTTAAAGGCGGCAACCCTTACCTGCCCCTCTGGGAGCATATACCGGACGGCGAGCCCCGGGTGTTTACCTATCAGGGCGAGACCCGCGTCTACGTCTACGGTTCCCACGACACGGAAAGGACGGAATACTGCGGGCGGGATTACGTGGTCTGGTCCGCGCCGGTGACGGACCTGACCGACTGGACCTGTCACGGGAGCTGCTACCGGGCGGCGGACAACAGCATCCTGTATGCCCCGGACGCGGTGCACAAGGGCGACACCTTTTATCTGTACGCGGCGGAGCAAAAGGGGTCGGTGATCCGAGTGGCCAGATCAAAAACCCCCTGGGGCCCGTTTACGGATCCCGTGAAAACGGATCTCGGGTTCGACCCCGGGGTGCTGGTGGACGACAATGGGCGCGTATACGCTTACTGGGGGTTCTGCGCCTGCTACTGCGCTGAATTGGAAGATGATATGGCCACCATCCGTCCGGGTACGCTGCGGGAGCATCCGATGGGCCACTGCGACGCCGATTTTCCCTGGCTGAAGGGGGAAAAGGGCCATATCAACGCGGACGACGGCTTTTTCGAGGCGTCCAGCCCCAGGAAGATCATGGGGAAATATGTTTACATCTATTCCAAACGGACGGGAAAGCCCGTTCCCTCCCTGGGGGTCGACGGACCGAACAACGGCTTCCTGTCCTATAAGTGGAGCGACCTGCCCCTGGAAGGCTTCCGGGAGGGCGGGGATATCAGCTTCAACGGAGGAGAGATCCTGCCGGACGGCAACGGAAACGGCGTTATTTCCTACCGCTGGGGCAACAACCACGGCTCCGTTATGGAGATCAACGGGCAATGGTATGTTTTCTATCACCGGCATACGGGCACGAACGAGTACTCCCGCCAGGCCATGATGGAGCCCATTGACGCGGCGCTCGGTAAGGATGGGAAGATATACCTGGGAAAGATCGAGTATCGGGAGGGCGAGCCCGTAGCCTGCGGTCCGGCGGAAATGACCTCCCAGGGGCCGCAGATCGACGGCCTGGACGCCCGCAAATGGATCTCTGCCGGATACGCCTGTCACCTGTACAGGCCGGGAGGCCATCGGGCTTTTATCGCCCCGGTATATGAAAAGCGCGATGATATCTCCGCGCCGGTCATGGGGATCGGCGACGGCGTAACAGTGGGGTTCCGGTACCTCCGCTTCGGGCCGAATTCACCCAAATCGGTCACGATGGCGCTTTCAAGCCCGGTCAAGGCGTCCGTGATCATCCGGGCGGACCATTTTCAGGGAAAAGAGATCGCCAGGGCAGAGATCGAACCGGGCACGGCCAAGGTCACGGTCCCGCTGGCGGCGGGAGTGATCGGTCGGCGGGCGGTATATTTTGATTTCAGGGCTCCTTCCGTCGAATCAAACATCACTTTTGACCGTTTTACATTCGACGACGAACCCTTCCCCGCCGGCTAAGCCTTCTTCTATCCGGCGGGAAAAAAAGAAAAAGCGCCGAGGCACGCCTTTTCCCACGGGACATTTTTATAAAACACCGTACGATCCACTTATAAAAGGATTCGTTTTTTCCCGAGGATAAGAGCCTGCGGTTCCGCTTTGACAACCGGAAATACAGCGCTTTCCCTGAGGGCTTAAAGCATTGCGGATCCTGCGGGGAAAACTCCTGAAGATAAAGAAACCCTCCGGCTCATGTCGCCCGATCCCTCCGGGCTCAGTCAGAAGGAAGCGCCGGCCCCCACCGACGGGGCGGCTTTCTTCCGGCTGATGATTCACCGGATCGGACACCTATTCCGGCATCGGAGTGATTCGATAAACCTTTGTCATACCAAAGTCGTCCTGTGCCGCAAAGGTCAGCCCGGCCGACCGGGAATGTGATCTGTTTTGAGCGGTGTCTCCTCCATAAATCTCAGCACCTGCTCCCGGTTTTTCAGGGCGGTCCCCGCTCCCAATGCCGTGACGCACACCGCGCCGCAGGCATTGGCAAAGGAGAGAGCCTCCTCCGCTTTCCTGCCCCGCAGGATCTCCGAAACGAAGCCGGCGGCAAAGTTATCCCCCGCGCCGGTGCTGTCCACAGCGTCGACCGCGTACGCCGGAAGCCTGACGGCCGTATCCTGTGATCTCATATATACGCCTCTGCCGCCCAGCTTCAGGATCACGTGGCCGGCGCCCAGGTCCAGCAGGACGTCCGCCATTTTCTCCGTATCCTCCATCCCGGTCAGGAATCGGGCTTCGTCCTCATTGGGCGTAATGTAATCGATCATCGGAAAGGATTCCCGCAGGTCTTCGGCCTTCAGGGCCCGGTCATATGGCAGTTTTGTATCGGCGATCACGATCTGGCCCGCGTCCTTTGCCGCCTTCAGCACGGAATATACGATCCCGGGATCGTCAAACGGAGGACGGAACAGGGATCCGATCAAAAGCGCCTTCGCGCCGGTAAAGGCAGAGGGGTCTTTCTCCGGATGAAAATTGTACCGGTGCGAAGGATTTGTGACGGATCTTCGCGAACCGTCTTCACGGATGAACAGCGTCGTTACCGGGGTCGCCGGTCCCTTCACGATATGCGCATCGTCTACGCCGGCCTTTTTCAGTGCGGCGCGCACCAGATCGCCCGCCGCATCCTCGCCCAGGGCGCAGACGATCCCCGTCTTCAGCCCCAGCTTCGCGCCGGCCATCGCCGCGTTGACCGCTTCCCCGCCCACATTCAGGGCAGCGGATCCCGCCCGATAGCCGGACGCGGAAACCGGCACCGGATCAAACCCCCGGATAAGGGAATCAACCAGCGCCATGCCGGCACAGATCAGGTCGGCGCGCCGGAACTCGTGACCCTGTTTCATTTTTCCTCCATGCGTATCCGCCGTAAAAGAAGAGCAAGGAAAACATGTTTGTTCTTTTCCGGCGCTCGCTCCGTATAACAATATTTTTTATAACGCGGCTTCCATGCCGGGGAAAGGGTAAATGATGGACAATAACTTTTCACTTGCCAGGGCCTGCGAACCTTTCTTCAGGATCGGCGCGGCGGTATCTCCCCGGGTCCTCCGGGAGCGCGGAGACCTGATCAGGCAGCACTTCAACAGCCTGACAGCCGAAAATGAGATGAAATACGACCGGATCGAGCCGGAGGAGGGTCATTTCCGGTTTGAACAGGCCGACGAGATCGTTGCCTTCGCACGCGGCATGGGCATAAAGATCCGCGCTCACGCCCCGGTATGGCACAACCAGACGCCCGCCTGGATGTACAGGGACGGGGACAGGCCGGCCCCGCCGGAAATGATCTATGAGCGCATCGACAGGCATACCAAAGCCATATGCGAACGCTATGGCGGCGACGTCTATTGCTGGGATGTGGTCAATGAAGCCACGCGGGACGGCGCGCCCGGTCCGGGGGAAGACCCGGTCTACCGGGACAGCGACTATTTTCGCCTGTGCGGGCCCGCTTTTATTGAGGCGGCTTTCCGCTCCATGGACCGCTACGCCCCGGACGCACAGCTGTTTTATAACGATTACAGCGAATGCGTTCCGGAAAAGCGGGAGAGGATCGTCTCTCTGATCCGCGATCTGAAGGAAAAAGGCTGCCGGGTGGACGGTGTCGGCATGCAGCAGCACCATTTCGCTCCCCCGGACTATGACGAGATCAAACGCTCCATCGAAATCTACGCGTCCATGGGCCTCAGGATCCATGTAACGGAGCTGGATATATCCATGATGGCCGTCCTGAACACCGGGGCCGTGCGGCTGAGACCGGGCGACGACGGTTTTGAGGAATACATCCGGGAAGCGGCCCGGGCGGATGAAGGAACGCTGTCCCGGATCGGCGATATCTATGTCCGCCTGTTCGGTATCTACCGCAGCTACGCCGGCGTGATCGACTGCGTCACCACCTGGGGCGTTTCGGACGACAGGACCTGGCTGGATCATTTCGGCGTCAGCCGGGGCATGCCGTTCGTCAAACAGCACCCTCTGCTGTTCGACGAATCCGGTCAGCCCAAGCCCTTCCTGCGAAGACTGACCGGGAACGCGGATCGACCCGAAAAATAGTCAGTACCCAATCTCCCTCAGGATCCTGTCCGTCACCCGGGCGACCCTGAGGGAGAATTCTTTCGGCACATGGGGCTTTTCCCCCCTCAGGACACAAAGGTTCATCTGCTCCGCTTCCAGGGCGTAGTTGTTGGGCGCTTCGACCTCCTTTGTAACTGCCGTGCCGTCCCTGATCACCGTATAGGGGATCTTTCCGCACTGGTTGAATTCCACCGGGGATACGATCGTGCCCCGGGTCCCGTGGATGCGAAACCGGTCCAACCGTCCCCCGGGCAGAAGCATCCCGCAGTCCAGGTTCGCCACCGCGCCGTCCTCATACAGGAGAAGGGCCGATGTGAACAGGTCTACCTTTTTATCCGAAAACTGCGCCGATGCGCGGATCTCATCCGGCTCCCTGCCCATCATCCACAAGGCCATACTTACGCAGTAGCAGCCAAGATCGTACATGGCGCCGCCATAGGTCTCCTTCCTGAGGCGGATGTCCGTATCCCCCCGCCTCGGCGTGATGAAGGCTGATTCCAGATAGCGGATCTCCCCCACGGTGCCGCCTTCGATCTCCTCACGGACGGCACGAACAAAAGGACTGTGCAGATAAGCGAAGGCTTCCATCAGGTTCACACCGTTTTCCTCCGCCGTGCGGAACATCTCCTCCGCCTGCTTTTCGTTTACCGCCAGGGGCTTTTCGCACAGGACATGCTTTTTTGCCTTCAGGGCCTTTACCGTCCACTCGCAGTGGAGATCATTTGGCAGCGGGATGTAAACGGCCTCCACTTCCGGATCCTCCAGCAGCGCTTCGTATCCGGTATACGCTCTTTGGAAACCGAAAGCGTCCCTGAATTTTTCAGTTTTTTCGGTCTTTCGCCCCGCGATGGCATAAAGCTTGCAGTGCTCCGCCTTAAGCATACCGGGGATCGTCTGTCCCCATGCGATATCCGCCGTACCTAGAACGCCCCATCTCACCTTTCTCATGATCCGTCCTCCCCGTTCCGATATTTCAAGTATTGCCTTTATGGTAGACCCTTCAGCTTACTCTAAGTCAACGGTTTCCTTTGCACAGGGCGGATCGCCCCAAAAAGAGCCACGCTCGATCAAGCGCGGCTGAAAGGGCCATCAAGCCCGGATATATCAGCGGTACACTTTTACAGGTCCACCTTCGGGATCCCGTCGAAGCCCTTCTGGAGGTCCTCGTCCGTCGGGATGTAATCGGTCATCAGGCCGTCGTGGAATTTTTCATACGCAACCAGATCGAAATAGCCGGTGCCGGTGAGGCCGAAGAGGATGGTCTTTTCTTCGCCTGTCTCCTTGCATTTTAACGCCTCGTCGATGGCCGCACGGATAGCGTGGGCGCTTTCCGGCGCGGGCAGGATGCCTTCGACCCGGGCAAATTCCTCGGCCGCCCGGAACACGCTGGTCTGCTCCACGCTGCGGGCTTCCATAAAGCCATCGTGATACAATTGGGACAGGATGCTGCTCATGCCGTGGTACCTGAGTCCGCCGGCATGATTGGGGGCGGGCATGAAACCGCTGCCAAGGGTATACATCT
>JAFWWK010000075.1 GCA_017523615.1 Clostridia bacterium | reverse complement strand
TCTCAATGTATCTGCCGCCTGAACACGACGAAAGAAGGGTTTAACGAAGAGTGGAACTGCACGGAAAGGAGCCGTTTCGGCTGGCGTTCAGCCGGACAGGTGTTTCTTTTTCGTGATGCAGGGCCGCTCTTTATCTATTTTCGGGGATCCGGCAGCCAATGATTGGGAAACAAAGGAGAAGGTATGGCAAAAAAATCTAGCCAGGGAGAACGCCTGTGGGGGATATGCGAACGCCTTGCCCGTCAGATGGGGTATGAACTGTATGACGCAGGCTTTGAAAAGGAACCCGGTGGGCTGTATCTGAGGGCTTATGTGGACAAGCCCGGCGGCATCACCCTGGATGACTGCGAAAAATATCACCGCGCTCTCCAGCCGGCGGTGGAAGACATGGACTACGATTTCATGGAAGTCTCCTCGCCCGGGATCGACCGGCCCCTGAAAAGGGAGGAGGATATCCTCAGGAACATCGGCAACCGGGTTGAAGTAAAGCTTTACAAAGCCGTTGAGGGCACGAAAACCTTCGAGGGCTGTCTCGTGGGTATGGATAAAACCGAGGTCATCATCCGTGAAGGGGACGCGGAGAGGTCTTTTCCCGCCGCTTCTGTGGCTCAGGTCAGGCTGATCCCCGACCTGAGCGGGCTGGATGAGGACAGCGGGATCGAAATTACCGATATCATCGACGGCGAATGATGCGCAGGATATCGGATCAGGATGGGAGGCTGACCGTAATGACTCAGAAAAATGAGATCTATGACGCGATTGAGATGCTGGCCAAGGCCAAGGATATCCCCGTGGATACGATCCTTGAAGCCGTGGAGGAAGGGATCAAGGCCGCGTACAAAAAATACATCAAACGCTCCTCGACGCCTATGAACCTGAGCGTCGTGATCGCCAAGGGACATGATATCCAGGTCTATGCGCGCAAATCGGTCACCGACAGCGTAACGGACGAACTGCAGCAGATCAGCCTGGAGGACGCCAACCGGATGCGGAGCGGCTATGAACTGGGCGACATCGTCGAGGTGGACGTGACCCCGAAGGATTTCGGTCGTGTGGCGGCGCAGACGGCCAAGCAGGTCATCACCCAGCGGCTCCGTGACGCGGAACACGGCAAGATCTACGACGAATACATCGACAAGGAAAACGAGATCCTGACCGGGATCGTGGAGCGCGTGGACGCCAGGAACGTTTATGTGGAGCTGGGCCGCACCCAGGGCGTTATGGAAAGCGCCGAATTCATGCCCGGCGAGGAATACCACCCCGGGGATCATATCAAGGTGTATGTCCTGCAGGTGCACCGCAACGGCAAGGACGCCTACCGCCTGCCCCAGGTTTCGGTAAGCAGGATCCATCCGGGCCTTGTGAAGCGCTTGTTTGAGATGGAGGTCCCGGAGATCCAGCAGGGCCAGGTCCAAATCAAATCCATTGCCCGGGAAGCCGGCAGCAGGACGAAGATGGCGGTCTGCTCCACGGACCTGAGCATCGATCCCGTCGGCGCCTGCGTCGGGCCCAGGGGCATGCGGGTGGACAAGGTCGTCAGTGAATTGAAAAACGAAAAGATCGACATCATCAAATGGTCCGAGGACGAGGCGGAATTTGTCGCCAACGCCCTTAATCCCGCCCACGTTATCAATGTGTACGTTTCGGACGAAGAGCATATCTGCCGCGTGGTTGTGCCGGACAGCCAGCTGTCCCTGGCCATCGGCAAGGAAGGGCAGAACGCTCGCCTTGCCGCGAAGTTGACTGGCTGGAAGATCGACATCAAGTCCCAGTCCCAGTTCAACGAGCTTATGGGCCTGAGCGCACAGGGTATCCAGCAGGGGAACGGGAGCGTCATCGCCGACGAAGCGGAGGATTATGACAGCGGTATCGACGACGACACCATCGAATGATCCGGAGGTCCCCCGATGAAGGAAAAAAAGATCCCGATGCGGATGTGCCTGGGATGCAGGGAAATGAAGCCCAAGAAGGCCCTGATGAGGGTGGTCCACGGGCCTGACGGTTCCGTATCGGCTGATCCCACGGGTCGCAAGCCCGGACGTGGGGCCTATGTGTGCCCAAGCCGGGAGTGCATCGCCAAGGCGCTGAAGCAGAAGCAGTTCGAAAGGGCGTTTGAATGCGCGCTTTCCGAGGAAGCCCGGGCGGCTTTGAACGAGATCATGGAAAGAAGCGGAGAGTAAAGCGTGCCTGAAAAACTGAAGGGATACCTGGGTCTGGCCGTGAGGGCCGGACAGACGGCCCTGGGAAGTAGCCTGGCGCTGCGCGACATCCGCGACGGCAGGGCTGCCGTCGTGCTGATCGATGAAGGCGCGTCGGAGAACACCAGGAAAAAGCTGAGCGACGCCTGCGCGTTCCGCCGCGTGCCCTGCGTGAACGTTCCGTCCGGATGGATAGGGGATTCCTGCGGGGGCGGCGACTGGATGGCGGTAAGTGTCCGCAGAGGCGGACTGGCTGATTCCATTATACGCCTGGCCGGAGAAGATACCCGGCATTGATTTTCGCCGGCAGCGCCGGTACATTAATTCTAATAGCGCAGTAGCGCGGGGGGCAGCGTCGAGCATGACCAAGCCAAATTTGGCGGAAGCCACAAAACAGATCAACCTCAAGTCCACGGAGATTCTTGAAGACGCGGGACGTGTCCGCAAGGGACTGGACGCGCTCCTTTCCCGACTGAAGGAAAAGGAGACTGTGTTCAAGCGCCAGAAGGAAGAGGAAAAGAATCAGAAACGGCTGGAGGAACAGAAGATCCTGGCCAGCCAGCAGACCAAGGCCTGGACCATGCCTGACGAGGACGAGGCCCCCGCGGAGCACGAAAGCGCACCGCAGCAGTCCGCAAAAGAAGAAGCGGATGTAAAGGCGGAACAGACTGCCGAGAGCGCGCCGAAGCCCGCCGCCGAAAAGACGGAAGCCCCCGTGGCGGCTGCGGCAGCCGTGGCGGCAGAAACAAAAGAGCCTGCCGCGCCGAAGACGGAGGCTGCGCCTGAAAGCAAGGCCGGGGACGAGGTGAAGGAGCCTTCAGTTCCCCAGGCTCAGGAAGCCAAGCCGGCCGCAGCAAAAGCCCAGCCGGTCCAGGACGCTCCCCGCGCTCCGTCTTCCCGTCCTCAGGCCCCGCAGAGGCCCGCGGCCCAGGGAACGCCCGGAGGTTATGCCCGTACGCCCGCCCAGGGCGGAGCAGGACGTACACCTGCCCAGGGCGGAGCAGGCCGTGCGCCTGCGCAGGGAACCCCCGGCGCGTACAATCGTGCTCCCGGTCAGGGCGGCCCCGGCGCATACAACCGTGCTCCCGGCCAGGGCGGCCCCGGCGCATACAACCGTGCCCCCGGTCAGGGCGGCCCCGGCGCATACAACCGTGCTCCCGGTCAGGGTGGCCCCGGCGCATACAACCGTGCTCCCGGTCAGGGCGGTCCGGGCGGGTACAACCGTGCCCCGGGACAGGGCGGCCAAGGCGCATACAACCGTGCTCCCGGTCAGGGCGGTCCCGGCGGGTATAACCGTGCTCCCGGTCAGGGCGGCCCCGGCGGGTACAACCGTGCCCAGGGACAGGGCGGCCAAGGCGGTTTCGGACGGCCTCAGGGCCCCGCGGGCGGACGCCCCGGCGCCGGCAGGCCCGGCCAGGGATACGGCTCCAGGAGCAAGGGCCCCGATCTGGCGCCTCCTGTGGAGAAAGAACGCGTCAGCAATTATGACCCCAACAAGAAAAACTACATCCGGCAGCACGACCCCGAAAGGGGCGGGAAAAACCGCAAGCAGCTTGAAAGGGAAACCTTTATCGATTACGATGACGACAATGTGCGCGGCGGAAAGAGGGGCAAGAAGAAGCCCTCTGCCCAGCAGATGATGGCGCCCATTAAGATCGAGACCGCTTACATGACGGCCGAGACCATCACCGTCAAGGATCTGACCGAGCGCATCGGCAAACCAGCCGGCGAGATCCTTAAAAAGCTCCTGATGCTGGGCATTATCTCCAACATCAACAGCGAACTGGATTTCGACACCGCATCCCTGGTCTGCTCCGAATTCGGCGTTACACTGGAAAAGAAACTGGACAAGACGGCGGAGGACGCCCTGACCGAGACCATCGTCGAGGACAAGGAAGAGGACCTGAAACCCAGGCCTCCCGTCATCACCATCATGGGCCACGTCGACCACGGCAAAACCAGCCTGCTCGACTATATCCGCAAGTCCCACGTCACCGCCGGCGAAGCGGGCGGCATCACCCAGCACATCGGCGCTTATACGGTGGAACTGGACGGCAGGGTCATTACCTTCCTGGATACGCCCGGCCACGAAGCTTTTACCGCCATGCGCATGCGCGGCGCCCAGGCCACGGATATCGCGGTGCTGGTGGTCGCCGCCGACGACGGCGTGATGCCCCAGACCGTGGAAGCAATCAACCATGCCAAGGCGGCCGGGGTCCCCATCGTAGTCGCCATCAACAAGATGGACAAGCCCGGCGCCAATCCCGACCAGGTGAAGCAGGAACTGACGAAGTACGACCTGGTGGCCGAGGAATGGGGCGGCGAGACCATCATGGCCCCCGTCAGCGCCGTGACCGGCCAGGGCGTGGACGAACTGCTGGAGCTGATCCTCCTGCAGGCGGACATGCTGCAGCTGCGCGCCAATCCCGACAGGATGGCCACCGGCGTCATCATCGAGGCGAAGCTCGACAAGGCGAAGGGTCCCCTTGCCACCGTGCTGCTCAAGAACGGCACGCTGCATGTGGGCGACAGCATTATCGCGGGCCTCGCTGGCGGTCGCGTCCGCGCGATGACCAACGACAGGGGAGAGCGCGTGACCAGCGCCGGGCCCAGCATGCCTGTTGAGATCAGCGGCTTTGACGAGGTGCCGGTGGCCGGCGACGAAATGATGGCTGTGGAGGACGACAAGCTGACCCGCCAGGTGGTGGACGAACGCCGCGAGAAGCTGAAGGCCTCCCGCACCGCCACCAGCAAGGTAAGCCTGGACAACCTGTTCGCCAACATCAACGAGGGCAAGTCCCAGACCCTGAACCTGATCATCAAGGCCGACGTGACGGGCAGCGTGGAAGCCGTCAAGCAGGCCATGGAAAAGCTGAGCAACGATCAGGTGAAGATCAAGATCCTGCACAGCGCCGCTGGCGCAATCACCCAGGACGACGTGAATCTGGCCGCCACCTTCGGCGCTACCATCATAGGCTTCAATATCCGGCCCGACAGCCAGGCCAGGGACGCCGCGGAGAAGCAGGAAGTGGAGATCCGGCTTTACAGGATCATTTACCAGGCCATCGAGGATATCGAAAAGGCCATGAAGGGTATGCTGGAGCCGGTTCTGAAGGAGACGGTTCTCGGTCACGCCGAGGTCAGGAACACCTTCAGGATCACCGGCGTGGGCACCATTGCCGGATGCTATGTCACCGACGGCAAGATGCAGCGCAACGCATCCGTACGTTTGCTTCGGGACAATGTGGTGGTGTTCGAGGGCAAGCTCTCCTCTCTGCGCCGCTTCAAGGACGATGTGAAGGAAGCAAACCAGGGCTATGAGTGCGGCATCGGCCTCGAGAATTACAACGACATCAAGGAAGGCGACATCATCGAGTGCTTCATCATGGAGGAAGTCACCGACGACTGATGCCCCGGGCAGCAAAGCGCATTTCGTCCTTCTTTGACGGAATGCGCTTTGCTGTTTTGATTAAAGCTTTGGACGTTTTCGTCCGATGAAAGGAATCATATGGCAGGTTTTCGTTTGGACAGGATCTCCGAGGAGGTCCGGCACGCGCTGGACAAGATCATCAGGGAAATGAACGATCCGCGGATCACAGGGACGTATTCGGTCACCAGAGCCGACGTTACCAGGGACCTGAGATATGCCAAAGTGTATATCAGCGTCCTGGAATCGGAAAAGGCGGACGAAATGATCAAAGCCCTGAAAAAAGCAGCCGGATTTATCCGGCACGAATTGGGCGCGAGGGTGCAGCTGCGCTATACCCCGGAGCTTTTGTTCTACCGGGACGACAACATCGCTTACGGTGTACACATCAGCGAAATACTGAAAAACGTCGGGGCGGAGACAGAAGATGAGACAGCTGAAGGGGATAAGTGAACCGGAACTCCTCAGGGCGCTGGACAGCGCGGGCCGCGTCCTGATCCTGGGACATATCTCCCCGGATGGCGACTGCGTGGGCAGCATGCTGGCCCTCGGGGCGATTTTGAAAAAAAGAGGAAAAACCGTCTCTCTTTGCCTGCAGGACCCGGTCCCAGCAAACCTTCGATTCCTCCCCGGAGCGGATAGGATCCTGCCGCCGGGACAGCTTGAAGGTGAGCGTTTCGACCTGGGTGTGGCTGTGGACTGTGCCGACGAAGGCAGGATGGGGGAGGCTGCGCGGCTGTTCCGTCTTTGCCCGGCGACGGCGCAGATCGACCATCACGCTACCAATCCGCTTTATGCCGGTGTCAACGAAGTGGACGGCAAAGCATCCTGCGCCGGGTGCATGATATGGCGCCTAATGGGCGAATATCACATGGAGCCTGACGATATGATCGCGGAATGCCTTTACAGTGCCATCTCCACGGATACCGGCAGGTTCTGTTTTTCATGCACCGATGAGGAGACGTTCCTTTGCGCCTCGAGCATCGCTGCCGCCGGGATCGATATCAACAGGTGCGCCCGGGAGATCCATCTTTTAAAGGAAGCGCCGCACCTGAAATTGCTGGGCAGGAGCCTTGCATCGCTGAGGTTCTTTGCGGATGGGCGCTGTACCTCCATGGTGATCGGAGCGGAGGATTATGTTGCCTCAGGCGCGGGAAGAGAGCATTCCGACGGCATCATCAACTACGCATTGAACATCCCGGGCGTCATGATGGCCTGTTTCGCGGATCTCAGCGCGCCGGATGCCGTCAGGATCAGCTTCCGCGCCGTGGAGCCATGCCATGTGAACGACATCGCGGCGCTCTTTGGCGGAGGTGGACACGCCCTGGCCGCCGGATGCAGGACCGGGGGCGATCCCCGGGAGATCCTTCGCAGGGCCGAGGAAGCCATGGAAGCGCAGGTCCGGGAAATGACGGACGGAATGGAATGATCACAGGATATGGACGGTTTTTTTAATCTCCTGAAGCCGCCGGGAATGTCCAGCGGGGCGATGGTGAACGAGATCAAATACCTGACGGGAGAGAGGTGCGGCCATGCAGGCACCCTTGATCCGGAGGCTGCCGGCGTGCTGCCCATCATGGCAGGCAGGGCGACCAGGCTGCTGGATTATTTTTCCGGGAGCGGGAAGGAATACATCGCCGAGATCGCCTTTACCGGAGCCACCGATACCCAGGACGCCCAGGGAAGCCTGATCCTTGAGGGACGTGGGGTGCCCGGAGAAGAGGAAATCATCGGGGTGCTTCCGCGCTTTACCGGTGATATCTTCCAGCAGCCGCCAGCGTATTCAGCCCTGAAGCGTGACGGGGTCCCCCTGTATAAGCTGGCCCGTGCGGGAAAGACGGTGGTCACACGACCGAGGCCGACGCACATCGATTCCATCCGCCTGTTGCGAAGGACCGGGAACGGTTTCCTGATCCGGGTATCCTGCGGAGGCGGGACGTATATCCGCACCCTATGCCACGATATCGGGCAGGCGCTGGGCCGTCCCGCGCATATGAGGTTCCTGCTCAGGACGCGCGTGGGTCCCTTCGGGATCGAAAATGCCGTGACGCTTGAAGAAATGCATCTGAGCGGCGCTGAAAAGCGGCTGGAGGAACACCTGCTGCCCTGCGAGTACCCCCTGTCCGGTTTTCCCTGCCTGGATGTGCCGGCCGAGTATAAAAAACAGGCCGTCAACGGCGTGGCCCTGCCGGTCAGGCTGTTTGGAGGCACGGAGGCGGGCTGGCAGTACCTGGTGCGGGTGGACGGGGCGTTCCTTGGGATCGCGGAACGGACGGGTGACGTGATGAAGTTCCGTGTCATCGTCAGGGATCATAAAGAATTTGTTTAACAATGCGGCGGAAGGGTATTTGCGGATACCGGCACCGCCCGCGCATGACAGGAGGCCGGGCTTGTCTGTCCGGCGCTCTGTTTGGAAACGGGGGTCTTGCGGATGATATACGAAGAACGGGACCGAACGGATATGGGGAAACTGGCCGAGATCTTCAGGGGCGCTTTGCTCCTGGCTTTCGCGGCGCCCGGGTTCCTGATGGGGAAAAATACCACCAGGGAATGCATGAAGGACGACGACATCCGCCTGTTCCTTGGCAATATCCTGCTGTATGAGATCATGCCCGCCTCCCATGCGGAAAAAAGCGCGGCGGAAACGACGGCCGGCGGAGTCTGCGGTGCCCTGGAAAACGCGGGCGGCGGATTGGATATGAACGCTTCGTTTTCCATGGCCCTTTCCTCCGTTGGCGATACTCTGGAAATGATGTCCCGGTACCATGAGGATAACGGCTTCCTGCCGTGGGGGCTCACCTTCGGGTTCGCGTCGCTGATCATGACCCTCAGCGGTGTACGCAGGCACAGGCCATCGGGGGAAGAGAAGGATCGGGAAGGGGAAAAAGACGGGGATTATTATGAGCTCATTCGGGAGGAAGGCCCCTTCCGGGCGGACCTGAACGAGGATATGATGCATGCTTTTTCCCGGCTTTCCTGCGACATGAGCGGAGAGAGCCTGGCATATGCGGCCCTGGCGGACGTGGAAATCTGGGGAAGGGACCTGCGTGAGATCCCGGGCCTGGAGGAGACCGTAGCGGAGCATCTCAGGGACCTGCAGATGCTCGGGGTCAGGGAAGCGATGATCCTGAACGGGAAAAGGGCCCGGGAGGCGTCGGGGCTGTGATGCACATCGTGCTGGTCGATCCTGAGATCCCACAGAATACGGGGAACATCGCCAGAACCTGCGCATCGACGGGGACGGAGCTGATCCTGTGCGGGAAACTGGGCTTTTCACTGGAGGACAAATACCTTCGCCGCGCCGGTATGGACTATATGCGCGGGGTGGATATGAAGGTCTACCCGGACCTGGATACGCTGTTTTCCGAGCGGGGTGTCGAGAGCTTCCGTTTGGCCACGAAAAAGGCCCGGGCCAGATATGACAGCGTCAGGTATACCGGGGATGAATACCTGGTTTTCGGATGTGAAAGCCGGGGACTGGACGAAGAACTGATCCGGAAGCATTGGGACAAATGCGTTCGAATACCGATGAAGGAGGGCTTTCGGTCGCTGAATCTGGCGGTTTCGGCCGCTGTCATCCTCTACGAAGCCCTGAGACAATCCGATTTTTCGTCTCTGTGCGATCATACCGGGAGGGATCAGAATGTATTCGGATGAGAGCAAAAAAGATCTGATGCGCAAGATGGAGGAAGTGGAACGGCAGAACCGCGACCGAATGGTCTCCGGCATCGGGAACCTGATCGGGGTCATGGTGGCCCTGACCATCATCCTGCTTTTGTCGGCCCTGCTGTTCAGCCTGGTCAAGTGGCTCAGACAGGATATGCGGTCGGTTTTTTCGGTTTTGATCGACAGCTTCAGGTAAAAGCGGGAGGGATAAGGGATGCTGCTTTCCTGGGAGGAGGTCCTTCAGGGGATCGAGGAATGCCGGGACTGTTCCCTGTGCGGGGGGATCACCCACAAGGTCCCGGGCCAGGGGGATATCCATGCCGGTCTGATGTTCATCGGCGAGGGCCCCGGGGCGGATGAAGATGCCCGGGGGGAGGCTTTTGTCGGCAAGGCGGGACAGCTGCTTACCCGGATGATCGCCGCCATGGGCCTTACGCGCAGCCAGGTGTATATCTGCAACGTCGTCAAATGCCGCCCTCCGCAAAACAGGACTCCCCTTCCGGAGGAGATGGAGGCCTGCATGCCCCATCTTAGGAGCCAGTTTCTCCTGGTCCATCCCCGGGTGGTGGTGCTCCTTGGGGCGACGGCGTGCCGAGCGGTGATCGGAGGCCATGCCCAGGTCACCCGGGACAGGGGCCGATGGGTGGAACGCAAGGGCTTCTGGTTCATGCCCACCTATCATCCGGCCGCGCTACTCAGGGATCCCGCAAAAAAGAAAGACGCCTGGAGCGACCTCCAGGCGGTGGTGGAAAAAATGAAGGAACTGGGGATCTATCCCGCAGAGGGGATCACAGGAAATCGTCCCGCCGGGGAGTGAAGATATCCAGCAGCTGCCCCTCCTCCAGGCACAGTGTCCCGTGGGGCATGCCGGAGGGGAAGGAAAGGGTATCGCCGGGGCCGACCTCGACATCCCGGCCATCCACGTTGAAGCGGAAACGTCCGCTGAGGATATAAGTGGACTGGCAATGCGGATGGGTATGGATGCTGCCGACGGCATCGCGCAGGAATGAGACCCGCACGATCATCATTTGTTCGGTGTGGGCAAGCACTTCTCTGGCGGTCCCGCCGCCAAGGTCCTTTTTGACAGCGTCCGCAGCGTGAAGGATCATCGCGTCCATGATGGAAGGACTCCTTTCGTTCATGTGGAAAAGCCCGGCAGCCGCGCGGCTGCCGGGCTTTTTGCAGCGTCAGATGTTGGAAGCGAAACGGAAATAATTACGGGCGTTGCGGCAGCTGATGTCCCGGACGATCTCCTTCAGGGTGTCAAGGTCCTCGGGATACATGCCCTGCTCCACCCATTCGCCGAGGACGCGGCAGAGGATACGGCGGAAGTATTCGTGGCGGGGGTAGCTCAGGAAGGAGCGGCTGTCGGTGAGCATGCCGACGAATCCGGCCAGGTAACCCAGGCTTGCGAAGGAACGGAGCTGGTCGATCATGCCGTCAAAATGATCGTTGAACCACCAGGCGCTGCCGTGCTGGATCTTGCAGACCGCGGAGGAATCCTGGAAGCAGCCGCAAATGGTGTCGATGGCAGCGTTGTCGTTGGTGTTGAGGCTGTAGAGGATGGTCTTGGGCAGGATATCCGCGCTCTTGAGGGCGCCGAGGAAAGCGGCGGTCTGGGTACTGGGGGCGGTGTTGTTGACGCAGTCATAGCCGGTATCCGGGCCGAGGCGGTCGAACATCGGGGGGTTGTTGTCCCGGCGGCAGCCATAGTGTAATTGCATCACCCAGCCGCGGCGGGTGTATTCGCCGGCAGCGAACTGCATGAACGCGGTCTTGAATTTGGCCTGGGCGGCGTCGTCGGGAATGATCCCGGCGAGGCGGTCGGCAAAGATCTTTTCGACCTCTTGTTCCGTGGCGGGGGCGTACATGACGTAGTCCAGGGCATGGTCGCTCAGGCTGCAGCGATGGTCGGCAAAGAAATCCATGCGCACGCTCAGGGCTTCCTTCAGGTCGGCAAAAGTGCGGATAGCGACGCCGGATACCTCAGCCAGTTTGGCGATATAATCGGTCCAGGTCGTTTTTTCGATGTTCATCGCCTTGTCCGGGCGCCAGGCGGGGAGCACGGTGGTGGCAAAGGACCTGTCCTCGGCCAGCTTCTCGTGGTATTCCAGGGAATCGATGGGATCGTCGGTGGTGCAGATCGTCTCCACGTTGCTGCGGGTCACCAGGTCGCGGACGCCGAAATCCGGGCGGTGGAGCTGCTCGTTGCACAGCTTGTAGACCTCTTCGGCGGTCGTTTCGTTCAGGATGCCCTCATAACCGAAGAAGCGGCGGAGTTCCAGGTGGCTCCAGTGATACAGCGGGTTTCCGATGGCTTTGCCCAGAACTTTTGCCCAGGCCATGAACTTATCGTGGTCGCTGGCGTCGCCGGTGATGTATTTTTCGTCCACGCCGGCGCAGCGCATCAGACGCCATTTGTAATGGTCGCCGCCCAGCCATACCTGGGTGATGGTGTCGTAATGGATGTTCTCCCAGATCTCTTTGGGGCTGATATGGCAGTGGTAGTCGATGATGGGGCAGTCCTCGGCGGCTTCATGGTAAAGCACGCGGGCGGTTTCGGTGTTCAGAAGGAAATCCTTGTCCAGAAAAGCTTTCATGCCAGCAACCTCCGTCGTGTGATTGTTTTTTGTATATGGTTTACAGGGTCGCGCCGGTCTTGAAGATGGCCAGTCCCTGGAAGCCGTTGATCTCGTTGCGGGTTTTGTCGCCGCCTGCGACGCCCAGGACGAAGTCGAACAGCGCTTCGGCCTTTTCGCTGAGGGTGCCGCCGTCGACAAGGGTGCCCGCGTTGAAATCGATCCAGTTCTGCTTGCGCTGGGCCAGGGGGGTGTTGCTGGAGATCTTTACCGTGGGGACCGGGCAGCCGAAAGGCGTGCCGCGGCCGGTGGAGAACAGCACCAGCTGCGCTCCGGCCGCAGCCAGGGCGGTGGAGGCCACCAGGTCGTTCCCGGGAGCGGAAAGGAGGTTCAGACCGTGGGTGCGGACCCGCTCGCCGTAGGAGAGCACGTCCGATACCTTTGCAGAGCCGCTCTTCTGGGTGCAGCCCAGGGCTTTGTCCTCCAGGGTGGTGATGCCGCCGGCTTTGTTACCGGGGGAGGGGTTTTCGTAAACGGGCTGTCCGCAGGATTCGAAGTAGGCCTTGAAATCATTGATCAGGCGCACCGTGCGCTTGAAGACCTCTTCGTTTTCGCAGCGATCCATCAGGATGGTCTCGGCGCCGAACATCTCGGGCACCTCTGTCAGGATGGTGGAGCCGCCGTGGGCGATCAGCAGGTCGGAAAAGCCGCCGATGGTAGGGTTCGCAGTGGTGCCGGAAAGCCCGTCGCTTCCGCCGCATTTGAGGCCGACGGTCAGGGCGGAGACGGGGCAGGGGGTGCGTACGTCCCCTTCCATCAGGTCCCTCAGTTCCCTTAGCAGGGCGGTCCCGGCGGCGATCTCATCG
>JAFWWK010000074.1 GCA_017523615.1 Clostridia bacterium | reverse complement strand
TTGACACCATGCTCTACATCCCGAACAACCGCAAGCTGGATACGCTGCAGTATTACCTGATGGGCAAGATCAATACCGCCGGCCAGCAGTCCAACCTGGCCAACGGCAGCCTGGACGCCGCCAACGAACTGGCCCGGCAAAGCGTATCTCCCAGAACCGTACAGTGCGCCACGACGGTCGTGACCGCTCTGCCCATCCTGGTCATTTACCCCTTCCTGCAGCGGTACTTTGTTACCGGCATGGCCCTGGGCAGCGTCAAGGGCTGATCCCCTTGGGATAAGAATGAGGAAAGCCGAAATGGAAGAAAACATCCGGGAGGAGATTAATCCGCAAAGCCGTTTTCCCGACGGGTTCCGTATCCTGAAGGGCCGGCAGGAATACATCACCTACGTGGGGCATTCGTCCATCAGGATCTGGGCGTCGGACGTGGAAGCGCATTTCGACAGCCACATGCATTCGGCCGTCGAGATCATCATGCCCGATTCCGGGGTGTCCGCCTATCAGCTGCCTGAAAGGACCTATCACGTCAAGGCGGGAGAGATCCTGATCATCCCTTCGGGATATCCCCACGCGCTGACCGAGACCGGGGATATCTCCAGGCACCTGTTCCTGTTTGAACCCACCCCGCTCATGTGCCTGAGGGACATGCCGAGCATCGAATCCTTCCTGCGCTCACCGATCTACCTGAAGGAAAACACCGATACCCGCAGAAAGGTATCCGTCCTTTTGCGCAACGTGATCGACTGCTATTACCGGCAGGAGCCGATGTGGAACCTGCAGTGCTATTCCTTTTTGATGCAGGTCTATGCCCTTTTAGGGCGGGAATACCTGCAGCGCATGGCGCCCGTCGGGGAAAACAGCCGCTTCAACATCGAATCGCCCATCATGAACAGCGCCATCACCTACATCAACGAGCACTACATGGAAGATATTTCCCTGGAGCAGATCGCGGACTTCGCCGGGTTCTCCAAGTACTATTTTTCCCGGGTATTCAAAAGCTTCGCCGGCATGTCCTTTTCCGATTACCTGACCATCCGGCGCCTGAACGCGGCGACGGACCTGCTGATCCGCACCAACCGTTCGGTGCGGAAGGTGGCCCTTGCCTCGGGCTTTTCCAGTATGGCGACCTTCAACCGGGTCTTCCGGCAGCATAAAAACTGCACCCCCACACAGTTCCGGCTGATCTACACCACCTCCGCCGCCGCGGGGCCGGATATCGACTCTCTCTGGGACACCCACCAGAAGGGCTCGCCGGACCGGGAAACGGAGGAAGACTGATGATGCGGAACGAAAATTACCTTGCCCGGGCCGGGCTTTCGGACGCTGAGGCCGAACGGCGGCTGCAGGCCGCCTTCGACACCATCTTTTTTGATCCCTCGGAACGCTTCTGGCGCGACAAGGACCCGGACACAGGCTTCCTTGAGGACACCGGAAACCACGATGCCCGCACCGAGGGCATGAGCTACGGCATGATGATGTGCGTCCAGATGGACCGGCAGGATCTGTTCGACAAACTCTGGCGCTTTTCCGTAAGGTATATGCTTCAAAGCGCGGGGATCTATCAAGGCTATTTTGCCTGGTCCGTATCCCCGGACGGAAAGCATAACGCGGAAGGACCCGCCCCGGACGGCGAAGAATATTTTGCCATGGCCCTGATCCTGGCTCACCGGCGCTGGGGACGAGGAGGAAATTTCGACTACCTTCAGGAGGCGCGGACCATCCTCAGGCACTGCCTTCACCAGAAGGAGATCGCCGGCGGCCAGCCGATGTGGGACCCAGAGACCCGTCTGATCCGGTTCGTTCCGGAAGCGGACTTCACCGACCCCAGCTATCACCTGCCCCACTTTTACCGCCTGTTCGCGGAGGAAGCCGACGAGGGGGACCGCGCTTTCTGGCTGGAAGCCTCCAAGGCCAGCGAACGCTACATCATCCAAAGCGCCCATCCCGTCACCGGACTCAGCCCGGAATACGCGGAATATGACGGCACGCCCAGACTGATGTTCGGGAAAACGGCCCCCTGGTATTCAGACGCTTACCGCGTGATGCTCAACATCGCCCTGGACACCCTGTGGTTCGGGCACCGCCCGGGATACGAGGCCCTGGCAAAACGGATCCAGGTCACCCTGGCCGGGCAGCTGCCGGAGGAAAACTACCGTGCCATGCTGCTGGACGGGACGCGCACCGACGTGCCCGCCATGCATCCCACCGCCATCACCGCCTGCTGCGCCGCGTCGGTGATCGCCGGGGAAAGCGATACGGCGGATATGTGGCTGAAGCGCTTCGCCTCCCTGCCCATGCGGAAGGGGGAAAGGCGCTATTACGACAACTGCCTGTATTTCTTCGCGCTGCTGATGCTTTGCGGGAAATACCGCGTCTTTTGATCCATCCCCCGCGCCATGGGACGCCGATGTCCCATGGCGCGGGTTTTTTTGTTTTTACCGGGAGGTGCGAAAAGATGTGCCGGGCCGAGGCAGATGGGGCCTGCGCGGCCCCAAACCCCGCGGAAGAGGTTTCACCCCTTCATCCCGATTCGGCGAACTTGCGGCCGCCGATAAACGGCAGTTTCCGCCTGTCTGTACCGGGCCGCGGGGGACGGGGATCGGGAAAATGTCACGTTGGCGGCGCAAAAAAAACCCGCTTTCGCGGGCGGGGGTTGGCAAGGCTGAGGGGTCATTCCGCGGCTTCCTCGGCGACGCGGACAAAGACATAGGTGTCATAAACGGCCTCGATCAGCAGATCCCTGGCGTCAATGACGATCATCATATCCTTGTCGGTCAGGGTCAGGGAATCCCCATCGGGGGAAACCAGCTTGCCGTCGGTAAAATTCGTCATAACAGTCACGGGATCCTGGTCTGCCTCTTCCATGGTAGCCTGGGCAAATTCCACAGTCAGCGCGGCGGTATCTTCGGGCAGGACCACCAGAACACCGGGCATCTCGTCATAGATCCTGTATGCGGCTTTCCAGGTGCCGTAGAAAGCGTCTTCTTCCTCCGCGGCCACAGGCTCGCCGCAGGAGAACGGGGTCACCTCGCGGCTGAGGGCGCAGTTGAGGTAGATGGAAGAAAACTGGCCCTTGAACATTTTGATATTGATCCAAAGACCGCCCTCTTCGTCCTGCTCGATGAATAACACATCGCCGGATTCGGCCTTGACATGGACGGATTCCTTATCACCGGAAAGGGACCAGGTGCCCTGGATCGTTTCGTCCTTGTAGGTCAGGGTCATGCTGCCGTCGCGGTTCAGGTCCAGCTGCACGGGATCAAGGAGCACCACCTCGCCATAGCTGCCGGTGGCGGTATTGGAATACCAGGTGCCGACCACGTTCGCGGGCTTCAGTTCGGCGGCAAAGCCGGCGGCGGCACCGAGACACAGTATAAAGGCAAGCAGGAAAGCAATCTTTTTCATATTCAAACCCTCCGAATACTAATATTAGTTGAACTGATTTTATCAGATGCCCCCCCGTCCCGTCAATCCTTCTCACTTTTTTCTCCTCCGCCGGACGTTATGCTTCCCTTGGTTCGCTCATCAGAATCCCCGCGGATCCTTTTGTCCCCTCCGACGGTAAAACGCCAGCGGTTTCGGGACCGAAACGGGAAAGCAAATGCCGCGGGAACAGAAAATCCACGAATTAATCAAATGGATAAAAAAGTGTTGCTTTCTGAAGAAAGGTATGCTATATTAAAACCAAGCTTTCACTAAAGCGCTTTAGGAGAATATATATGCCACGGCAACCGGTCACAATGCAGATGCTGGCGAAGGAGTTGGGGCTCTCGCTGTCGGCAGTATCAAAAGCCCTGAACGATTATCCGGACATTGGGACGGAAACGAAGAAGCTTGTGCTTGGCAAAGCCGCGGAACTAGGCTACACACCGAATATTCTCGCCCGCAGTCTTGCCCGTAAATCATCCAGCTCCGTGGGCGTTGTCCTGCGGGACGTCTCATCGGTCTACGGTGAAATGTACAAATCACTGAATGAAGTTGCGCGCCGCTATGCTCTTCACCTGATCCTGTATGATACCAACAACGACCGGGCCGTGGAAAAATGGTGCATTCAAAATCTGATCGATTCCATGGCCATGGGGATCGTCATTTCCCCGGTTTCCGAAGATATATCCGAGATCCGGGAGAGAACGCGCGGCCGTGTGCCCGTTGTGTTTCTCGGAGGAAAAGTTTCGGACGATTCCGTCAATTATGTCTGTTCGGACAGCGCAGCCGGCACGGAAGCTGCCGTCAGAGCCCTGATCGAAGGCGGGCACCGGCGTATCGCCATGGTCTGCGACAGCAAAAAATCAAGCTCCCGCTCAAGCAAGCTGACCGTTTACCGCCGTATGATGTCGGAGATCGGGCAGCCGGCGCGCATATTTTTCAGCAGCGACACGGACATGGACGCCATACGCTCCGGTTACCTCCAGGGCAGGCGCCTTATCGAATCCGGAGATGATATCACGGCAGTCTTTGTCGTGAAGGACATGATGGCGCTGGGCGTGATCCAGGCCCTGACCGAAGCAGGGATACAGGTGCCCGGACAGATCTCCGTTATCGGATATGACGGGATCAACGCGGCCGGATTGCCCATGGTGAGCCTGACTACGGTTGCCCAGCCGAGGATGGAAATGGCGGAGAAGGTGATCGATATCCTTCGCCGCCACGCCGACGGCGCGGACGCGCCGCCGGAGCATTATCTGGCCCTGCCGGAGCTGGTGATCCGCAAAAGCAGCGGTCCCGCCGGGCCGGCATCACTTCGAATTTAAACAGGGCTTCCTGTTTAAACACAATAACCAACTTCATTGGAGGAGGAAAAGCCATGAAAAAGACAGCATTACTTGCCGCGATGATCCTCTGCGTGTCCCTCCTGATCCCCACGTTCGCTTCCGCCGAAACAGATGTGCAGAAGGCGATCGCGGAAGCCGCTGCCATGAGCTGGGACGAGCTGCTCGCCAAGGCGCAGTCCGAGATCGGCGACAATGAACTGCACATCTACAGCAACACTTCCCGTGTCAAGGAAGACACCTTCACGGCAAAGACCGGCATCAAGATCGCCACCCAGAACCCGAACGACAGCCAGATCTATGAAATGCTGGAGCAGGAAGTCGGCAACAATGTATACGGCGCCGACGTGGTCCTGCTGCAGGACTGCTTCATGCTCACCAATTTCGCCATCGCTTCCGGCTGGCTCGAGAACTATATTCCCGAAGAATATAAATCCTGCATCCTCGAATCGGACCAGAATCCGCTGGTCGCCGTTTACCTGAACCGCCTGTTCTTCTATAACGACGGAGGCACCAAGGACGCCAGGCTGTTTAAGAACGTATGGCAGTTCACGGATCCCGAGTTCAAAGGCACCGAGTTCAAGAATCCGATGGATGAAAAGTCCAGCATGAACTTCCTGATCAGCCTTACCAGCGAAAAGTGGCAGGCCAAACTGGCGGAAGCGTACAAAAGCTACTACGGCAAGGACTGGGAAAATACCGGAGCATTTGCAAACATCTCCTATGAATGGATCTACAAATTCCTGATGAACTGCACCTTCGTGTCCAAGGACAGCACCATCGCTTCGGATATCGCCAGCGGCGCCGCGGGCTCTTCCGGCCTGTTTGTATTCTCCAAGCTGCGCTCCGTGGATGCCAGCAACATCACCGTCTGCGCGAACGACGGAATCGAAGGCTTTGCCGGCCTGATGTACCCGATCTACAGCATGATCGCGGCCAACGCCAGGTATCCCTACGCCGCCTGCCTGTACATCAACTACCTGCTTTCCGAAGAAGGCTACAACAACATCTTCGGCAGCCAGATGGGGACCTATTCCGTCAACAGCACGATCGGGATCAGCGAAAACGCCAAATCCTACGGCGACCAGCCGCTGAGCTTCTGGCAGGATTGCCTGGTCTTTGAGGACGCGGAGCACGTGCAGAACGTGTACTTCGAGGCATTCGACCAGATCCAGCAGTGGTGCGCCAGCAAGTAACTTTTGAAGCGGACGCGGAGGAGAGGCCTTTTCCCAAGCGCCTCCCTCCTCGTTTTCTTTGGGACTGACGAAAGACGATGGTGCAAGCTATGAACAAGAGCGACAAAAAAGGGCAAAAACGCATCAGCAGCCTGCTCTATGCCGTCAAAAGCTATTTCTCGGTACAGGCCAATGTGCTGATCGTGCTTTTTGCCGTCCTCCTTCTTGTACTGACGGTGTACCCTATCTACTCGGTCATCCGTTCCGCTGTGACGGTCGGCAGGATGGAAGCCATGCGGTACAATACGCTCATGCATACGAAGCTGAGCGAGGGGGACCTGACATTTCTGAACTTCCAGGCGCTGCTTACCAATGAATCCACCTTCTGGAAACCGTTGTGGAACAGCCTGAGGATGTCAGCATACGCATCGTTGATTGCCATTCTGGTAGGCGGGACGTTCGCTTTCCTGATCACACGCACGGACATTCACTGCAAAAAATTCTTCTCTTCCGTGTTTATTTTCCCTTATATCATGCCTTCCTGGACATTGGCGCTCGTGTGGAAGAACGTATTTGCCAATTCCAGGGTCGGCACCGGCGTCGTCGGCATGCTCGAGAGCCTGACGGGGATATGCGTGCCCCCCTGGGTGGTGTACGGCATTTTCCCCTGTGCGCTGGTCATGGGGATCCATTACGCGCCTTTTGCCTACATCCTTATCGGCGGAACGCTCAGAAACATGGACGCAAACCTCGAGGAAGCGGCCACGATCCTGCAGGCAAGCCGCGGACGCATCCTGCGCAAGATCACCATCCCGATCGTCATGCCGGCGCTGTTTTCCACGGTCCTTCTGGTGTTTTCCAGCACGATGGCATCCTACGCGGTGCCGGTGTTCGTCGGTTCGCCCGGCAACTTCTTCGTCCTGTCCACACAGCTTTCCTCCCTGTATAATACGATGGCGACCAAAGGCCAGGCCTTCGTCATGACCATCGTGCTGATCCTGTTCGGCGTCATGCTGCTTGGCATCAACCTGTGGTTCACGGGCAAACGGAAGTCCTTCACCACCGTCACCGGCAAGTCCGGCCAGGTTTCTTACATCAAACTGGGCAAAGCCAACAATATCGTCGCGGCGGTCCTAGTGATCGTGCTCTTCCTTATCGCCATTTTCCCGATCATCTCCTTCGCGCTTGAATCCATGTGCGAAGTGCAGGGGGATTATTCCACCCTGACGCTGAAATACTGGCTGAGCCGTGAAGATATCGGCGGCTTCGCGGTGAACGCAGGCCACGGCATCCTGTTCAACAGCATGATCTGGCAGGCCCTGTGGGGCAGCATCAAGCTGTCGCTGATCGTTTCCCTGCTGGTGGGCACCTGCGGCATCCTGATCGGTTACGCGGTCGCGAGGAAGCGGGGCACCAAGCTCGCGGGCCTGGTTTCCGGCCTCGCCTTCTTCCCCTACCTGGTACCTTCCATGGCCTTCGGCGCGATCTTCCTTGCCGTATCCACGCGGCTTACCTTCCTGCGGGGCACCCTAGCGCTGCTTGTCATCGTCGGCGCGATCAAGTACCTGCCCTTCGCATCCCGCAGCGGGACCAACTCCATGATGCAATTGTCCGGTGAGATAGAGGAAGCAGCCGTCATCGTCGGCGCGTCCTGGCCGAAACGTATGCTCAGGGTCCTCTTCCCGATCCAGAAGTCGTCCTTCATCAGCGGTTATCTGCTGCCGTTCATTTCCTGTATGCGGGAGCTGTCCCTTTTCGTGCTTCTGACCACCAGCGGCACGCTGATCACCACGCTGCTCTCGTACTTCGACGAAAAAGCGGTCACACAGATGTCCAACGGCATCAACCTGCTCATCGTAATCATCGTTCTCCTTGTCAATTTTACGATCAACAAGCTGACAGGCGCTTCCATTGACAAGGGTGTAGGAGGAAACTGATCATGCCAAATATCACATTGACCAACGTTACCAAGCAGTGGGGCAAATTCGTCGGCGTCAAAGACCTGAACCTGGAGATCGAAGACGGGTCCTTCGTCACGCTTCTCGGTTCATCCGGCTGCGGAAAAACCACGACCCTGCGCATGATCGCGGGACTGGAAACGCCGACCAAGGGTGAGATCCGTTTTGACGACAGGATCGTCTTCAGCAGCGAAAAAAACATCAATATCCCGCCTGCCAAGCGCGAGGTCGGCTTCCTGTTCCAGAACTATGCGCTCTGGCCGCACATGACGGTCACCCAAAATATCGCCTTCGGCCTGGAAACGCTGAAATGGAAAAAAAGTGATATCAGCGCGCGCGTGGCGGAAATGCTCAGGATCATGCGCATAGAGCAGTTCGCGCAGCGGTATCCGGCGGAGCTCTCCGGCGGACAGCAGCAGCGGGTCGCCATCGCAAGGACTTTGGCGCCAAAGCCCCGCGTGCTGTTTATGGATGAGCCGCTCTCCAATCTGGACGCCAAACTGCGCGGTGAAATGCGTACCGAGCTCAAGCGCCTGCATAAAGATACGGCTTCCACCTTCGTCTACGTGACCCATGACCAGCTTGAAGCCATGACGCTTTCTTCCAAGATCTGCATGATGAACGAAGGCGTGCTTCAGCAGTATGCGCCTCCGCTGGAAGTATACAATCACCCGGCCAACTTGTTCGTGGCTGATTTTGTGGGCAATCCCTCCATGAACATTGTCGAGGCCAGGGCAAAAAAGTGCGCCCCAGCCGCCGCGGAGATCGATTTTCTCGGACAGAAAGCGCTGTTCCAGGCCTGCGAGGATTTCGATCTGGGTTCCGAAAACGTATCCGTGGGCATCCGGCCCGAATTCCTGCCGATCTCACCCGCCGGAGATATCGAGGGGCTCGCGTATTCTACCCTGCCCGCGGGCATGGAAACGACCGTAAAGATCAAGGTGGGCAATACCATCCTGTCCTCCGTGGTGTTCGGGGCGATCGATTATGAGACGGACGCGCCCGTCCGTTTCTCTGTCAGCGGATCGGGCATCCTTCTGTTTGACCGCGGCAGCGGGCAGAATATCGCTATCGGACGTCTCACAGTCCGCAAGTAAACATGCCGGAGAGGAAGGCGGATATGATCTGTGGCATTCCTACCCTGATGGAATTTTCCGACGCCGAGGTCCTGACCCGTTTCTGCGCGGAACAGGGTTTCGATTTTGTAGAAATGAACATGACCTTCCCCTGGTTCCAGCCGGACCGCATCACACCGAACGCGATCCGCCTGCTGAAGCAAAGGTACGGCGTTGAATTCACCGTTCATCTGCATGACCAGGTCAATCCTTTTGAATTTTCACCGGACATACGGCAGGGCTGCCTTGAGAATGCCGTCTGGGCGATGCGGCTTGCCCGTGAACTGGATCTTTCGCGGCTCAACATGCACCTGATGCCCGGCACATATTCCTCGATCAATGGGGTCAAGACCTATCTATATGCTTTCTGTGAAGACATTTATCTGGGGCATGTGCGCGCCTTCAGGGACCTGGCGGAAAAGGAACTCGAGGGCTGCGATACCGTGTTTTGCATCGAAAACACGTCCGGCTTCCATCCCTTCCAAAGGCAGGCGATCGAATTGCTGCTGGGATCGGAACGTTTCGGGCTGACTTTTGATATCGGGCACAGTTTCCGGACCGGGGGAAAGGATGAACTCTTCATTCTTGAACACAAAGACCGTCTTCGCCACTTCCATATTCATGACTGCAGCGAAAACGCGAATCATCTCGGCTTCGGCGAAGGGCAATTGGATCTGGCAAGATACCTGAATATGGCAAAAGACCTTGGTTCCACTGTGGTCGCGGAGGTCAAGGAATCCCGCGCGCTTCTCCGGTCCAGAGAGTACATGATCCGCTGCGGCCTCAGGCAGAGTCCGCAAACATTCATCCCGGCACACGATTATTCCGGCAAAGAGGCGACGAAATGAAATATCTGATTGTTACCGGCCAGAGCGGCGCGGGAAAAACAGCGTGCGTCCGTTACCTGGAGGACAAAGGAAACTTCTGCATAGACAATATCCCTCCCATCATGATCCCAAGACTGATAGAAGCTTTTGACTCGGCGACAGGGCGGTATTCCGCCGTGGCCATCGGAGTCGACGTGCGCAGCGGAGAATTTTTTGACGCGCAGGCCGTTTCAAGCCTGCTCCGGGAACTGGCGAGGCTCGGCCATTCCATCGAGGTCATCTTTATGGAAGCCAGTGATGAGACCCTGCTGAACCGCTACAAGGAAACCCGGCGGGATCATCCGCTGTGTCAGGAAGGAATGAATCTGACCCAGGCGATCGCGGAAGAAAAGAACCGGCTGCAGCCCCTGCGGGAAGTCGCCAACTACATCATCGATACCACAGGCATGAATTCCCAGGCGCTGAAGAAGGCGCTGAACGATACGCTGGGAGAAGGCCAGAAGGAAGTGCCGATCCGGGTGGACGTGATGAGCTTCGGGTTCAAACGCGGTCTGCCGCGCCAGGCGGATCTTGTGGTGGACGTGCGTTTCCTGCCGAATCCCTTCTATATCGAAGAGCTCCGGCTGCATACCGGTCGTGACGCGGACGTGCGGAACTTCGTGATGGATCATCCGGTCACCGCAGCTTTCATGCAGAAGTGGAAAGACCTGCTCTGCTTCCTGATCCCGCATTACAAGGACGAAGGGAAGCACCGGCTGGTTATCGCGATCGGCTGTTCCGGAGGTGTCCACCGCAGCGTTGCGATCGCGGAGGCCATCGGCTCTTTCCTGCAGGCACAGGGATATCCCACAGAAGTCAGCCACCGGGATATGCTGCTGGAACAATCCACCTGGATCACCCCCATGGACGGCGGGGAATCCTGACGGCACGCCATAAAAAAGAGGGACTGCGCACAGTCCCTTTTTTATTTGCGGCAGATGCTCCGCAGCGGTAAAAATTATTACCGTATCCTGAAGCAGTACATGGCGGCGTTTTTATCCGATGTGCCGATCAGAAAATAATCCCTGTACACCACCGGCGAGGCCTCGATGACCCCGTTCACCGCCGTATGTCCCAGCACCTCTCCGGTCAGGCCGTCCAGAAGAAAAATGTTCCCTTTGGAATCGCACTGGATGATCTTCCCGTCCCCGAACTCGCTGTAAACCGCCACCGGGCTGGAAACGGATTCCGCCGTTTCCTTCCGCCACACCTCGCTGCCGTCGTCTTTCCGAAGGCAGACAAGAACGGCACCGCCCTTGCGCACCTGGTTGACGGTGAAATACACATAATCGGACAATCCTTTTTCCCCGACGACCGGGCTGGCCTTGCAGCCCGCCACGTCCAGGGATGTGTTTTTGACGCAGTCGATCTCATACGTCCAGATCTCTTCGCCCGTCAGTGCGTTCAGGCGGTGGATGGAAACCTTTTTGGTCTTGCTCAGGCGGGCATAGGTGGTGTTGCCGGTATACAGGTCCACACCCGCGTCCGTCGGGTCCAGCGCCATGGCGGCGTCGGTGTTGTCCCCGTTGTCGTAGGTCCACACTGTCCGCATGGTATCGGTGTCGACGCACCTGACTATCCCCCAGGCATCCCCAAGGAAAACGTATTTGCCCCACATGGACACGGCGCCTTCGATGGCCGTGCGGTTTTCCCGCTCGTCCGTGGCCAGGCTGGTCATGTACACGGTCCGGGGATCGACAGAGACCGATATTTCCCCCTCCAGATGCGGCTTGGTGTTCAGTTCCGCCGTATACAAAAGGCCGTTTTCACCGGCGACCACAAGGGCGTCCGGTTCCCTTGTGAACAGCGCGCAGGAATCAAAGGCGCCGTTGGAGGAATACTGCACCTGGTCCGCGCTCCTGCGCCCGTTGATAAAAAGCATGGGCCGCATGGTGATCAGGTCATAAAGGAAAAAGCCGATCTCTCCGGTCCCCGCGGGCATTTTGGACACTGCCTGTCCAAAGGCGATCATGGGCAGCGCTGCGGGATAAACGCTGACGGAACCCCGCAGGGGATACCCGATATCGATGGGATCCCGGGTGGCGCTCCCGCTGACAAGGTCCAGGAAGTAGACCTTTCCGTCGTGGGCGCCGAAGATCACCTCCCGCAAAGCGGGGGTGTCCCTGTATTCGTCGTAAATGGGCATCGCCTGGCGGACTTCCCTGGCCCACTTCACCACCGCGGGCTGACTGTTCCAGCCCACGCCGTAAAGGGTGCCGCTTTCCTCGGTCCTCAGGCCCCCCAGATCAAATCTCCACATCAGTTCAAAGCTTCCCTCGACGGCCTCACAGGTGCCGAAGGCCGCGTTCCTGCGCAGGTTGTCCCCCCGGAAGGTATACACGCCGGTATCCTCCAGCATGACATAGCCGCCGTCGCCCGGCGCGGCGATCGAAATATCCCTCGCGTATCCCTCCAGCGCCTCTCCCCCGGAATACACTTTCTCCTTCAGGCCCAGGGAGGCGGGATCATGCCCCTGGGCGGCCTGCGCCGTCAGGAACGGGGTGTCCTCCGCCGGGACGGAAAAGGGCATGCCCGCCAGGAGGCAGACCGCCAAAGCCAGGGCAAAAGCTTTCATTGCGTTCGTCTTCCGGCCCCGCCTTCCGGGGGCGGCGCCGTACTTCCTTTCGATTTTCGCGGGCCTCGGTTTTCACGGGCCTCAGGGCTTATTATACCCGCGGAGGCACGGAAAAGCAACGAAGAAACAATCCCGGTGCATTTTGCGTATTGAAGAAATCCCCGGAAATCGTTATAATAATCCTTGCGCAGGCCCCCCAGAACAAACGGGGTCCCGTTACCATAGAAAAAGGAGATCTTTCCATGAAATATCCGATCAGCATGTACCCGACCACCGCTCCCAAGGAAAAGCCCCAGGACGAAAGCAAATTGGGCTTCGGCCGTATTTTTACCGACCATATGTTCCTGATGGACTGGACGAAGGCGGAGGGCTGGAAGAACGCCCGCATCGTACCCTTCGGCCCCCTGCCCATCCATCCCGCCTCCACCGTGTTCCACTACGGGGCCGAAATTTTCGAAGGCATGAAAGCCTACCGCCTCGCCGACGGCAGCGTGCAGCTGTTCCGCCCGATGGAGAACATCCGCCGGATGAACAACTCCGCCCGCAGGATGTGCCTTCCGGTGCTGGATGAAGAAGGCGCCTTGGAGATCCTGAAGACCATCGTCAAGGTGGACGCGGACTGGGTCCCCCACCAGATGGGCACCAGTCTGTACATCCGTCCCTTCATGTTCGGCAACGATCCGCACCTGGGTGTCCATTCGGTATCCAACGCCACCTATGCCGTGATCATGAGCCCGGTAGGCGCCTATTATGCCGAGGGCATTAATCCCGTTCGCATCGCCATCGAGACGGAGGATGTCCGTGCGGTCCGCGGCGGCACCGGTGAGGCCAAGTGCGGCGGCAACTACGGCGCTTCACTTCGCGCCGGCGAGAAGGCCGAGGAGAAGGGCTTCACGCAGGTCCTGTGGCTGGACGGCGTAGAGCGCAAATACATCGAAGAAGTAGGCAGCATGAATGTGATGTTCAAGATCTCCGGCAAGATCGTCACCCCGAAGCTCACCGGTTCCGTCCTGCCCGGCATCACCCGCAAGAGCTGCTGCCAGCTGCTTCGCGACTGGGGCTATGAGGTCGAGGAACGCCTGATCAGCGCTGAGGAGCTTTTCAAGGCCGCTGAAAGCGGCGCCCTGGAGGAAGCCTGGGGCACCGGCACCGCAGCCGTGGTCAGCCCCATCGGCGAACTGAACATGGACGGCCGCGACTTCATCGTCTGCGGCAACAAGATCGGCCCTGTGACCCAGAAGCTGTATGACACGCTGACCGGCATCCAGTGGGGCACGGTGGAAGACACCTACGGCTGGACCGTCAAGCTGTAATGTGACTTCTTCCCGAAAAAACAGCGGGCTGCCGCGAAGATCGCGGCAGCCCGCTGTTTTTTTTCTTTTTTTCGCTTTTTTTTTACTTTTAGTCCTTGCGTCCGTTTCGTCAGGCGGCGCCGTTCTCAGCGGGTGCTTCCTCGGCGGCAGGCGCTTCCGCAGGAGCGGCGTCTCCAGCGGGCGCCTCTTCAGGCGCGGCATCCTCAAGGGGCGGCTCTTCCTCCGGCACGGCGGCGTCCGGGGCGAACTCCTCCTCGCCGAACAGTCCCTTTACGATCTCCATCACGCCGTTCAGCTGGGTGCGCACCTCGGCAAGCTTTTCCATGGTCGCCGCTTGTTCATCCCGGGCAAGGGCCAGAGCGTCTTCTGCCTCGGTAAGCTTGGCCGCGGTCTCCGCGGCCGCGGTTTTCAGGGCTTCCGTATCCGCCAGCGCCGCGGCAAGGTCCTTTTCTTTTTGATCCACAGCGGTCTGCAGCCCGGAAATGATCATGTCGTCCTCGGCTTTCTGGCTCGCCGCGGCGGTTTTCAGTTCCTCCAGTTCCTTCGTGACCGCGTCAAGGTCTGCCTGCAGCTTGTCGGCCTGGGCCTTCAGGGCTTCGAGGGAAGCATTGGCGGCAGCCACGGCTTCAGTTTCCATTTCCGCGGCCGCGGCCTTCTGTTTTTCCATCTCCTGTTGGAGGGCAGCGAGTGCGTCTTCCTTTTCGGCCACCGTTTTTTCAAGCCCGGCAGCCTTCGCGGCGGCCTCTTCCACAGCCTTCTGCGCCCCGGCCAGGGCCTCCTCCTTTTCCCTGACCTGCCCCTCCAGGCCCGCGACGGACGCCTGAGCGGCCGCCAGGGCTTCTTCCTTTTCGGTCAAATTATTTTCAAGATCAGATACCTTGTCGTTCAGAGCGGCGACAGCCGCAGCCGCCTGGCCGGCCTCAGCCTCGATCTGCTCATATTTCTCGGTCCTGACCAACGCCTCGTTCAGGCTGGTTTTGGTCTCGGCCAGTTCCTTCCGGGCTTTTCCAAGATTCGTGAAAGCAACGATGCACAATATGACGGCAATGACTAAAAGCGCCGCCAGGATCAGGCTGATCTTGCCTGCTGTCAGTTTTTTGCCTTCGTTTTTTTCTGCCATCGAAACCCGTCTCCTTTTCATATGTTTTTTTCCGAAGTATCGCTTCTGACTGATATTGTATCATGAACGCCTCAAAATGGAAACAGTTTTCAGCGGAAAAAAACCATTTTGGTTCCCGGTTTTCACCGGGCTTTTCTGCGGCGCGGGAAGCCGAGTGCGGGAAAAGGTCACGCAAGGCGCGCATATGACGCCGCGTCGAAGTCCTCCAGCGGCAGGGTGCTCTTCAGGTAAAGCGGATGGTGCGGATGCCCCTTGACGGAGACCGCGCCGCATTTCACCCATCTCGTCCCCCGCTTTTCCCCAACGGCGATCATGTCCCGGAGGCAGTTCCACAGATACGGACGCTTTTCGATGATCCCGCCCCAGGCCGCCCATACCGTCGGCGCGGACGAAAGGGAAAGCACATAATCAAAGGCCTTCATGTTTTGCCTGTGCATTTCCTCGTTCAATTCCCGGGCCATATCGTTGGGGTCCGTGGCCCGCTGGGCGCAGACGTTGAACATCACAAAGGAATCAAAGCCGTTGTTCAGGGCGATCCTCTGCACGCTTTCCAGGGTCCTGTCCAGAGCGTCCGGCCGGGCGGTGGAAGGATTGATCCCGACGGCGATCAGGGGCTTATCCCCCCGGGTGCCCAGGATATACCGGTACTCCGTATACCTGGGAGGCACAAACAGCCACCTGGACGAATCGTAATCCTCCCTTGGCAAAAGCGCTTCCTTCAGGGCGTTTTCAAAGGACAGGTCCCCAAGGACCGCGTCCGCGTCGGGTATATGCCGCATCCGTTATTCCCTCCGATCGTTTTTATCCATTATGGCACAGTCCGCTCCGGAAATCAAACCCCGTCGTTTTCAGGCGCCTCATGCGGGAATTGTCAGTTTATCTATTGCGTTTTTTACGGTTTTGTTATAGAATGTATGTGCCGCGGTGCGGCGGATGGGCCCCGTGCGATGTGCCGGTGTGAACCCTGTCAGGTCCGAGAGGAAGCAGCAGTAAGCATTTTGGCGCGTGTGCTGCGGTACAGTCTGTCCGTCGTATCGCGGTATTTTTATACCCAATTTTACAAGGAGGCTCCGATCCCTTATGGCCATGGACGGAATCATGCTTTCCGCCGTTGTCTCAGAGCTGCAGGCGATCCTCCCCCAGGGACGCGTGGACAAGGTGACCCAGCCCGAAAAGGACATGGTCATCCTCCAGGTACGCACCCTGCAGGGCACGGTCCGCCTTCTCATGAGCGCTTCGCCCGATACCGCGCGGATCCACCTGACCGGGGAAAGCTTTGTCAATCCGCCGGACGCGCCGATGTTCTGCATGCTGATGCGCAAACATATCGGAGGCGCCAGGATCCTTTCCGTCCGCCAGCCCAACTGTGACCGTGTGTGCGTCATCACCCTGGAGGGCCGGGATGAAATGGGCGACGTAAAGCAAAAGGAGCTTTACCTTGAGATCATGGGCCGTCATTCCAACCTGACGCTGGTGTCCGACGGACGCATCGTCGACGCCGCCCGCCACGTCTCCTTCGACATGAGCCGGGTCCGCCAGGCCCTGCCGGGGCTGCCCTTTGTGCCGCCGCCGACGCAGGACAAACTGGACCCCCTTACCTGCTCCGCGGAGAATATCTCCGCACGCCTTTCAACCGAAAAGGGCAGCCTGGACAAGGTCCTTTCCCGCGTGCTCAGCGGCCTTGGCGCGTCCACGGCCAGGGAGGTGGCCCTGCGGGTCACCGGAAGGAGCTGTGCGACGGCGGAGGACGAGGATCCCGCGGTCCTGGGACCGCGTCTCCGCTCCTTCCTGGACCGGCTATCAAGCCTGGGGCCGCCCTGCGTCATGCGGGATGAGGACGGCCTGGGCAGGGAGGTGCTTCCCTTCCCGTTCCTGTCCCTGCCCGACGAACTTCAGCAGCGGTATCCCGACACCGGGAAAGCCATGGACGCTTATTACACCGGGCGGGACCTCAGGCTGAGGATGGAGCAGAAAAACGCCTCCCTCCGGCACACCGTCCGCTCGGCCCTGGAACGCAGCGAAAAAAAGCTGGCCCTCCAGGAGGAAGAGGTCAGCCAGAGCGCCCGAATGGACGAATGGCGGGTCTGGGGCGAGCTTCTCACTGCCCAGGCCTACCTGATCCCCAAAGGCGCCGATTCCGTCACGGTACGCAACTATTACGACGAGGACAACGACCTTGTCACCATCCCCCTGGACGTGGCCCTCAGCCCCGCCCAGAACGCCCAGAAATACTTCCGCCGCTACCGCAAGGCCCGCAGCGCCATGAGTCTGGCGAAGGAGCAGCGGGAAAAGACCCTGCGGGAGATCTCCGTCCTGGAGGAGGCCCTGGAGGACCTGGGAAAAAGCGAGACCGAGGACGAGATCCGCGAGGTGCGGGCTTACCTGACCGACAACGGCATCCTGAAGCCCCAGCCGGTCCGCAAGGGAAGCCGCCGGCCCGCCGTATCCCGCCCCCACCGCTATCTTTCCCCCGACGGGCTTGTGATCCTGGTGGGCAAAAACAGCATGCAGAACGAGCGCCTGACCCACGACGCCCGGGGCGACGACCTTTGGCTGCACGCCAAGGACATGCCCGGCAGCCACGTGATCCTCGCCAAAGGCCCCGGCGAGGCTCCGAAAGCGTCCCTGGAGGCGGCGCTGAAGCTGGCGGCCTTTTATTCCAAGGGGCGGGGACAGCGCGTCAGCGTGGACATGACCGAACGCAGGTACGTTAAAAAGCCCAGCGGCACCCCGGCCGGTTTTGTGACCTACACCCACCAGAGCACAGTGGTCGTCTCCTGCACGGAGGGCGAGATCCGTTCCATGAAGGAAGCGCCGTAAAAAAACAGGCTGCGTACCCTACGGAAAAACGCCAAAAAAAAGCAGGCTGCGTACACTACGGAAAAAACGCAAAAAAGCAGGCTGCGTACCCTACGGAAGAAACGCAAAAAAAGAAAGCCGCGGGTGCGGCCGGGAAAACGCAAAAAAACGGATGCCCCAGGATGCCGCTGCCGCCGGTTTTTTCACCCGCTATGTTAAGCAGGCTGGTCCCCTGCGTGATCCATCTGCCGTCCCCTGGCAAGCCGTGAGGCGAGGGGGCATGACATAAAACCAACTAACCCGGAGTCCATTTGTTGAAATGTGGGTAAAAACAAGCAGCTGGCGAACATCCCAGAAACATCCTACGTGAAGATTATATGCGCATCCATTTAGGTTGTCAAGACAATTCTGCCCAATAAAAACATTCCCAGAGGTATTTATGGAGATCAACTGGTATCCCGGACACATGGCGAAAGCCAAGCGCGAGCTTCAGGAACAATTAAAGAAGGTCGACGTGGTGGTGGAGGTGCTGGACGCGCGCATCCCCCATTCCAGCCGCAACCCCGACCTGGGCAGGATGTGCGCCCACAAAAAGCGCCTGATGGTCCTGGGCAAAAGCGATCTGGCGGACCCGGAAATGACCAGGGCCTGGGTGGAACATTACCGCGGCATGGGCATTCCCTGCATCCATGCCGAAATGAACCGCGACGCCAAAAGGATCCTGACGGCCATCGAGCGGGAAGCCAAGGAGTGCGTGGACCGCGCCATGGAGCGCGGCATCCGCAAAACGGTGCGGGTCATGGTGGCCGGGGTGCCCAACGCCGGCAAATCCACCCTGATCAACCGCCTCAACGGCCAGAGCGTAGCCAAGGTGGGCGACCGTCCGGGGGTCACCCGGAGCACCCGGTGGGTGAAGGTCGGCCCCTACCTTGAAATGATGGACACGCCGGGCCTTCTGTGGCCGCGCCTGGACGATCCCGACGCGGCAAGGCGCCTGTGCTATACCTCAGCCATCAAGGACGACGTGGTGGACACCTACGCCCTCGCCACTCACCTGATGGAGGACCTGCTCGCCGCCGTGCCGAAAGCCGCGGCGGAGCGCTTTCACCTGAAAGATCCCTCCCTGCGGGGCCAGGAGATGATGGACGCCGTCTGCGTTGGACGGGGCTTCCTGATGAAGGGCGGCGTGCCGGACCTGGAAAGGTGCTGCCGCGTGATCCTGGACGAATACCGCGGCGGCAAACTGGGACGCATCACCCTGGAGGCGCCGCCCCGCGCCGACACCGGAAAGGCGGATGAAAGCAATGAAGAAGGATCCCCTATCCCGTCTGAAGGAACTGACGGAAACGTATGACCTGCCCCTGTGGCAGGCCGGAGAGGTCTTTGCCGGCGTGGACGAAGCCGGAAGGGGCCCATTGTGCGGCAACGTCACCGTCGGGTGCGTCGTGATGCCCCGGGAGCCCCTGATCCCCTATGTGGACGACAGCAAAAAGCTGACGGAAAAGCGCCGGGAGCAATTGTACGCGCAGATCACCGAAACCGCGCTCTACTGGGGCATCGGCGAAGCCTCGCCGGAGGAGATCGACCGCCTGAATATCCTCGAGGCCACAAAGCTTGCCATGCGCCGCGCGGCCGACGGGATCCCGGCGGGGCTCTTTCTGGTAGACGCGGTCAAAAACGTGGGCCTCCCCGGGCGCGAGCTTCCCATCATCCACGGCGACGCCCTGAGCTATTCCATCGCGGCCGCTTCCATCCTGGCCAAGGTCACCCGCGACCGGGAAATGGCGGAGCTGGACCTGAAATACCCGGGGTACGGCTTTGCGGTCCACAAGGGTTACGGCACCGCGAAGCATATCGCCGCGCTGAAGGCCCTGGGGCCCTGCCCCGCCCACCGGCGCAGTTTTATCACCCATTTTACTCATCCGGGGGATGAAAACAAAACATGATCCCGTTATTTAAGCGCCGGGATGCCCGGCGGGAGGACAGCGTCTATAAAAAGGGCCTGCGCGGTGAAAAAACGGCGGAACGGATCCTTAAAAAAGAGGGCATGCGCCTTCTGGAACGCCGCTGGCGCGCCGCCGGCGGCGAGGCGGACCTGATCATGCGGGACGGGGACACCGTGGTATTCGTGGAGGTCAAGTACCGTCCCGAGGGCAGGCAGGGCGACGGGGCCGCCGCCGTCACCGACGACAAGATGAGGCGCCTTTCGCGGTGCGCCGACGCCTACATGGCCCGCTTCCCGGATCTTTTTGCCCGTATCGATATCCTGGAGATCACCTCCGACGGCCCAAGGCACTTAAAGGACGTCCGCTGATATCCTTTTGTCCGTTCGGCGGCAAAACAAAGCTTTGGAGAGACAGACCATGACAAGAACCGGAAAAATCATCACGGCCGCGCTGGCCCTGCTCGTCGCCGCTGCGGCGATCGTCTGGTGCACAATGCCCCAAAAAAGCGGCGGCGGGACTTACGACGAGCTGATCGAAAACGGGAATGCCGAAAACGGGAAAAGCGGCTGGTCCACCTCCGCTTACCTGGACGGCAGCGCCTACACCGAGTTTTCCGTCCGCGAGGGCGAGGGAATGGACGGCGGCGCCGCCTTCCATATCCGGAACATCGTCCCCAACGACGCTCGGTTCGAGCAGACCGTAAGCGTATCCCCGGATACCCTCTACTGCCTATCCGCCTTTATCCGCGCCGACAGCAGCGAAACCGTTTCCTCAGACGGCAAGACGCCCCGGGGCGCCAATATATCGGTGGAAGGCATCTACGTTTTTTCGGAAAGCGTGTTCCGGTCGGACGAGTGGCGTGAGGTGCGGCTCTACGGGCGCACCGGGCCGGACCAGACCAGCATGAAGGTGTATATCCGCCTGGGCGGGTACAGCGGCGAAAGCATCGGCGAGGCCTGGTTCGATAACGTATCGGTCCGCCGGGTGGACGCAGCCGACAGCGGGTACAGTGTCTGGAACCTGTACAGCGAGTCACAACCCGCCCCCGACGGCACGGAAAACACCGCCGCCGGCACCGCCCAGTTTGTCCTGATCCTGGCCGCCATGTTCTTCATCGCCGCGGTATGCTTCTCCGCCCGCTATATCCGCAGGGATACGGGCGCCCGAAAGCCATATGCGCCCTTCATCCTGGCCGGGATCATCCTGCTGGGGCTCGCTGTTCGCCTGGTCATCGCCCTTACTGTCAGGGGATACGACGTGGACGTGAACGATTTCCGCCTCTGGGCCGACCGGGTCTACGCCGTCGGGCCCACGGAATTCTACGGCAGCACCTGGTGCGATTATCCCCCCGGCTATGTCATGATCCTGTGGGTGCTGGGGTGGATCGGGCATTTCTTCGGCGGCACCGGCGCGCTGCTGGTGAAGCTGCCTTCCATATTCTGTGATCTTTTTACCGCGGCGCTCGTTTATTATGCCGCCAGGCGCAAGGGCGCAGGCCAGACCGGTTCGCTGATCCTGTGCGCGCTGTATGCCTTCAACCCGGTGACGCTTTTGTGCGGCGCCGCCTGGGGCCAGGGCGACAGCGTGATGACGTTCCTTCTGATGATCGTGGTGCTCCTGGGCGTCAGCGGCAACTGGCTCGGCGCCCTGCCGGTGTACGGCCTGGCGGTGCTGGTCAAACCCCAGAGCCTGATGTTCGGCCCCCTCGGCCTGGCCGCCATGGCGCTTGAGATCATCCATCTCCACAGGCGGAAGGATCACCGGGAGGCCATGACCATGCTGGGCAGGACCGCGGGCGGCCTTGGGATCATGGCGGCCGCGATGCTGTGCGTCGTGCTGCCCTTCAGCATCCGGCAGGGCGGCCTGTCCTGGCTCATCCAGCGCTACGCCGACACCATGAACAGCTATGGCCAGGCCACGGTCAACGGCTGCAACTGGTATTATCTCTTCGGTTTCAACTGGTCCGGGGTCGACGATCCCGCTCATCTTCCGACGGCCGCCGCCTGCCTTTTGACGGTGCTCCTGCCGCCGGCCGCCTCGTGCCTTTACATGCGCCGGCCGAAAAAAGAGCTGCGGATCACCTGCTGCGCCTGCGGCGCCCTTTTCCTTTTGCTGCTCGCGGAAACGCTTATCCGCGGCCTCAGCTGGCGCGCCTTCGGGCTCCGCGTCATCGTCCTGTGCGTGCTGCTTACGGCGGCCATGTACCTGAAGGGCGGGCGTTCCTCCCACCTGCCGCTGTGCGGCGCCGCCTTCCTGTGCCTGATGTTCTCCTCGGCCACCATGATGCACGAGAGGTACCTTTTCCCCGCCGCCATGCTGACGATGCTTGCGTACCTGGAGGAAAGGGACAAGCGCGTGCTTTGGGCCTTCGCCCTGGTCTCGGCGGCCTGCTTCCTGAACGCGGGATGCGTGCTGGACCGCAACATCCGCATCGGCGGCGCGGCGGGCCACCTGAACGCCCCGGCCTTCGGCATCGAAAGCGACATGTCCTTTGCCGAGGCCCTTTCCGCGCTGTCCAACATCCTCGCCGCCCTGGGATGCAGCCTTCTGATGTGCTTCAAATGCGTCCCGGAAAAGGAGCCCCTGCCTTGGCCTGACGCCGCAGCCCAAAGAACGGCGGCCCCGCAGGCGCGCTTCAGCTTTATGGACGCCGCCGCCGCGCGCCTTGTGCGGGACGGATCCGCCCGCCGGACGGACAGGAAGGACGCGGTCATCATCGCCGCGTGCACGGCGGTGTACTGCGTGCTGGCTTTTACCAACCTGGGCAGCCTCGCGGCCCCGCAGAACGCGTGCGTCATGAAGCCCGGTGAACAGGCGGTCCTGGACCTGGGAAGCGAAAAAAGCTTCCTCCCCCTGGTGTACCAGGGCATCCACTACACCGGCATCCCCTACACCCTGGAGGTCTCCTCCGACGGCGAAAACTATGATTCCCTCTCCGAGACCACGGCCACGGAAGGGGACTGCTTCAAATGGCGGTACGTTTTCCCGCCGATGACCGATTATTTCACCGGGCGTTATCTTCGCATCACCTCCAAGGCCGCTCCCGGGGAGTATTCCCTTGGGGCTGACTATCTGCTGACGCTGTTCGAGGTCGTGCTGCGGGACGAAAACGGCAATGTGCTCCCGGTCACCGCGTCCTTGGGGGCGGAAAACCTCGTTGACGAGCAGGATACCCTCACGGGCGAACCGGACTGGTTCAATTCCGCCTATTTCGACGAGATCTACCACGCCAGGACGGGGTATGAACTGAACCACCGGCTGCGCATCTACGAATGGACCCATCCGCCCCTGGGCAAGATCCTCATGAGCCTGTGCATCTCCGTTTTCGGCATGACCCCCTTCGGCTGGCG
>JAFWWK010000009.1 GCA_017523615.1 Clostridia bacterium | reverse complement strand
GCTTCATATCACCAAGCGCTTTCCCGGCATCATCGCCAATGACGATGTCACGCTGCAGCTGCGCAAGGGCGAGATCCACGCGCTGCTGGGGGAGAACGGCGCGGGCAAATCCACGCTGATGAGCGTCCTGTTCGGCCTGTATCAGGCCGAGGAGGGCGAGATCCGCAAGGATGGCAAGGTGGTCCATATCACCAGCCCCAACGTGGCCAACGACCTAGGCATCGGCATGGTCCACCAGCATTTCAAGCTGGTTGAGTGCTTTACGGTGCTCGACAACATCATCCTTGGCGTCGAGACCACCAAGGGCCCCTTCCTGGAAAAGAGCGAGGCCCGCAAAAAGGTGATGGCGCTTAGCGAAAAATACGGCCTCCAGGTGGACCCGGACGCGAAGATCGAGGACATCACCGTCGGCATGCAGCAGAGGACCGAGATCCTGAAGATGCTGTACCGTGACAACGAGATCCTGATCTTCGACGAACCCACCGCCGTTTTGACGCCCCAGGAGATCGAAGAGCTGATGGCCATCATGAAGAACCTGGCGGCCGAAGGCAAATCCATCCTGTTCATCAGCCACAAGCTCAACGAGATCCTGGAGGTTTCGGACCGCTGCTCGGTGCTGCGCAAGGGAAAGTATATCGGCACCGTGGACACCAAGGACTCCACCGCGGAATCCCTTTCCGCCATGATGGTGGGCCGCAACGTGAACTTCCATGTGGAAAAGCAGCCCTGCCACCCCGGTGACACGGTCCTGTCCGTCAGGAACATGAGCGTCGCCAGCAGGGCCCATAAAAAAATGGCGGTCAACAACGTTTCCCTGGACGTCCGCGCCGGGGAGATCGTCTGCATCGCCGGCATCGACGGCAACGGCCAGACGGAGTTCGTCTACGGACTCTCCGGCCTGGAACCTCTCGCCGGCGGCACCATTACCCTGAATGGGAAGGACATATCCAAGTCCACCATCCGGCAGAAATCCGTCGGAGGCATGAGCCACATCCCCGAGGACCGGCATAAGCACGGCCTGGTGCTGGATTACAGCCTGGAGGACAATATCATCCTGCAGAATTATTTCGAGCCGCGGTTCACAAAACACGGCTTTTTGCAGCGCAAAGCCATCCGGGAGTATTCGGAAAAGCTGATCAAGCAGTATGACGTCCGGTCCGGTCAGGGCCCCATCACAACGGCACGCTCCATGTCCGGCGGCAACCAGCAGAAGGCCATCGTTGCCCGGGAGATCGACCGGGGACCGGAGCTTTTGATCGCCGTCCAGCCCACCCGCGGCCTTGACGTTGGCGCCATCGAGTATATCCATAAGCAGATCGTGGCCCAAAGGGACGCCGGCAAGGCTGTATTGCTCGTCTCCCTGGAACTGGACGAGGTGATGGACGTCAGCGACCGGATCCTGGTCATGTACGAGGGCGAGATCGTCGGCGAATTTGACCCGAAGACGACGACGGTGGAAGAACTGGGCCTGTACATGGCGGGCGCCAAGAGAAAGGAGATGTGATTATGCAGGGTAAGGAAAACAAAAAAACGTCCTTTTTCTCCATTCCCTGGGTCCAGACCATCACCGCTTCGCTGATCTGCATCATATTGGGCCTCCTGATCGGCTTTATCGTGCTTTTGATCATTAAGCCGGAAAACGCTGTTGAAGGCATAACCAAGGTACTGAAAAATTTCTGGAACTATAACGCAAAAAGGCAGCCGAAGTATTTCGGGCAGACCCTGGTCAAGACAGTCCCTCTGCTGATGTGCTCCCTGAGCGTGCTGTTTGCCTATAAGGTGGGCCTGTTCAATATCGGCGTGGCCGGGCAGTATGTCATCGGCGCGGGCGCTTCCCTGTACTGCGCCCTGGGCTTTGGCCTGCCCTGGTGGGTCTGCCTGTTGGCGGCGGTGGTGTTCGGAGCGCTCTGGGGCTCTATCCCCGGCATCCTGAAAGCCTACCGGAACGTGAACGAGGTCATCTCCGGCATCATGCTCAACTGGATCGGGCTGTACCTGATCAACACCATCCTGACCAAGGTAAAGAACCCCACCGGCAAGGATACCTTTACGGTGGCCAGCAAGAACGCCTCCGCGCTGATCCCCTCCCTGGGACTGAACAGTTTGTTCGGCAACGAAAAAACTGTGACGATCGCCATTCCGCTGGCAGTCATCATCGCCGTGGCGGTGTGGGTGCTGCTGAGCAAGACCCGCCTGGGCTACGAGCTGAAGGCCACGGGCCTCAACAAGAACGCGGCCATGTACTGCGGCATGAGGGAAAAGTTCAACATCATCCTGACCACGGCCATCGCGGGCGCGCTGGCGGCCCTCGGAGCGGCGATGCTGTTCCTGACGGACTCCATGCAGTGGGAATGCACCCAGTCCTCGGTGCCGGCCATGGGATTCAACGGCATCGCCGCGGCTTTCCTAGGAGGCCTGAACCCCATCGGCGCCATCTTTTCCTCCTACTTTATCCAGCACATCACCGAGGGCGGCGCGCAGGTGACTACGCTCGGTTACTTCTCTCAGATCTCTGACTTCATTTCCTCCTTCATCATTTACCTGTGCGCCTTTGTGCTGTTCTTCCGCGGAATCATGACCCGGAAGTCCGGCGACAGGGCCGGCCGTAGCAAGAAGGGAGGCAAAAAAGCATGACGACTCTCATTTCATATACGATCTTCTTCGCGTCGGTGCTGATGCTGGTGGCGCTGGGCGGATGCTTTTCGGAGCACAGCGGCGTCATTAACCTGGGCCTGGAAGGTGTCATGGTCTTCGGCGCCCTGGGAGGCGCCCTCGGGATGCGGTACCTGACAAACCTGCCTCCATTTGTGATGGTCGTCTGCTGCATGCTGATGGCGGTCCTGTTCGGGATGCTGTATTCCCTCCTGTTGGCGGTGGCGGCCATCAACTTCAAGGCTGACCAGACCCTGGTCGGCACGGCGATGAACCTGCTGGGGACCGCCGGCGCCACGGTCATCGTCAAGGCCCTGAACATGGCGGCCGACCCCAACAACACATCCTCTGAAATCGTGTACGTGCAGGCAAAGAAATACTTCATGGTGAACTTCCTGGGCCTGGAGATCAGCTACCTGATGCTGGTGGCGGTGGCTTTGCTTGTGATCAGCTACTTGGTACTGTACCGCACCAGGTTCGGCCTCAGGCTGCAGGCCTGCGGCGAGCATCCCCAGGCGGCGGCCAGCGTGGGCATCGACGTGTTCAAGATGCGCTATGCCGGCGTCCTGATCTCCGGTTTCCTGGGCGGCCTGGGAGGACTTATGTACATCCTGGGCGGCGTATCCCAGTGGAAATTCGAGGTCGGCGTTGCGGGATTCGGCTTTTTGTCCCTGGCGGTCATGATCTTCGGCCAGTGGAAGCCGCTGCGCATCGCGGCCGTGGCGCTGCTCTTCGGCCTGTTCCGGTCCCTCAGCAACACCTACAACGCCTTCCCGTTCCTTGTGAACCTGAATCTGCCCGGATCCGTGTACAATATGCTGCCCTATATCGTATCCCTGGTGGTGCTGGCCCTGACCAGCAAAAACAGCCACGCCCCCAAGGCGGAGGGCATCCCCTACGACAAGGGCATGCGCTGACGGAGATCTCCGAGTCGGGATTTCGGGAGCGTCCGCAGGGACGCTCCTTTTTCATGCCAGTTTATCCTTAAAAGCGGCGGCGCGGAAACGAAAATCGGGGAGTGAAAAAACAGCGCAGGAACAAAAAAACGCTTGACAAAATCCACCCGTTCGGGTAAATTCTTTTTAATTGCATATCCAATGCTGTGACGGCACCATGCGGGCGGGCAACCGCTGAAGAGAGCCGGTGGTCGATGCGAACCGGTGCGAGTCCCATACCGCAGTCTCCTGCCAGAGCAGATCTCCGGAAGGCGGGCCAAACGCCCGCTGCGTATGGAGATCCGGTCGACCCCGTGACCAAGGTCGGGCGCTTCATGGCGAGCGCTGCAGAGCGGCCGCTTTTGCGGCAATCCGGGTGGTACCGCGATCTGATCGTCCCGGAGGTTCATCTTACCGTGAGCCTCCGGGCTTTATTGTGGCCGGGGGACAGAAAAGAAAAACTTGGGAGCTGAGGCTCCGGAATGTGAGGGAACATGAAAAAGCTTCAGGTAATCGATATGACGCTGCGGCAGACGGCAAACACGGGCAGCAGGGAAATGACCTTCAAGGACAAGCTGGAGATCGCCAGGATCCTGGACCGCCTGAAGGTGGACGCCATCGAGCTTGCGCCCATTACCGGCAGCAAGGCGGAGCAGCTGACCAACCGCACCGTGGCGTCGATGGTCTCGGCCAGGGTCTCGGCGGCGGTGGAGGTGTCCGCGGGCAATATCGAAGAGACATGGGACAGCATCCGGAACGCGAAGGAGCCGTCGCTTAACCTGCTGGTGCCGGTGTCGACGGTACTGATGGAATATTCCTGCCACAAAAAAGCGCCGGCTATGCTTGCCGGGGCCGCTGAAATGGTGGGGCGCGCCCGGTTCCACTGCGAGCATGTGGAGATATCCCTGGTGGACGCCACCAGGGCAGAAAAGGATTTCCTGTGCGAAATGATCAGGACGGCCGTCAAGGCCGGGGCGGACCGGGTAACGGTGTGCGATACGGCGGGCGTTATGCTGCCCGACGAATTCGGCGCCTTTATCGCCGGTATCCGCTCTCAGGTCCCGGAGCTGGAGGGACTGGAATTCTGCGTCCAGATCAGTGACGAAATTTCCATGGCCCTTTCCTGCGCGGCCGCCGCGGTGCGCGAGGGAGCGACGGGCATCAAGTGCACAGCCGTCAAGTGCGGGTATCCCGCGCTGGAGGAAGCGGCCAGGTTCATCCGGGCGAAGGGAATGGACATCGGGATATCCTGCGGCCTGAGGGATACGGAGATCAGCAGGGCCGTTTCGCAGATCGGCAGGCTCCTGGCTCCGGCGGAGGAGACAGGGCATATCGGCGCCCTGGCGCAGGATGAGACCTCCGGCATCTGCCTTGATATCAACGATACCGCCGCCGACGTTTCCCGGGTGGCCCGTCAGCTGGGGTACGAGCTCAGCGAGGAGGATGGCGCCAGGGTATTCGAGGCTTTCCGCAGGGTGGCCGAAAAGAAGCATTTCGTGGGAGCCAGGGAATTGGACGTCATCATCGCCAGCGCGGCGATGCAGGTGCCGCCCACCTATAAGGTGCTGAGCTATGTCATCAACAGCGGCAACGTCATTACGGCCACGGCCAACATCCTCCTGGAGAAGGACGGGGCCCAGGTCCGCGGCGTCGCCATCGGCGACGGCCCCATCGACGCGGCCTTCCAGGCCATCGAGCAGATCATCGGCCACCATTACGAACTGGACGATTTCCAGATCCAGACCGTGACGGAGGGCCGCGACGCCATGGGCAGCGCCCTGGTGAAGCTGCGTTCGGGCGGAAGGGTGTATTCGGGCAACGGCATTTCCACAGATATCATCGGCGCTTCCATCCGCGCCTACGTCAGCGCGCTGAACAAGATCGTCTACGAACTGAACTGATCTTTTGTCCCGGCTGCTGCGAAATGAGATATCCGATCCAGCGGCCTTCTGAATAATACACACAGAAACCTGATCCGGGAGGACAGTCAAGTGAAGCTTTCATTCTCAATACAGAACTGGAAAGGTATGGCATGGGAGGAGCTCTGCGGCGCGGCGGTGAACGCCCGTCTTCAGGGCATTGAGATGGTCGATATCCGGGGACGGCTTTTTTCGGGGAAAAACAGCCCCACCAATCCGGAACGTTCCGCCGGCGTCCGGCGGACCCTGCTGGGCCTAGGGCTGGAGGTACCCTGCATCGGCACCGCCATGGACTGGCACAATCCCGATTTTGCGCGGGAATTCGACGAATGCGTCGAGACGGCGGTCAACCTGGGCATCCCCTGCGTCAGTGTGCATTCCAGCTGCGAGGACGACGATGAGAACGCCGGGATCCTTTCCGAGCTTCTGGAAAGGACGGCTTCCCGTAAGGTCACGGTGCTGGTGGAGACGGCCTTCCGCTATGCGGACACCCAGAAGCTGAGGGACCTTCTGAACCGGTTTGCCGACGACGAACGCCTGGCCGCCCTGTGGAAGATGGAGGAGACGGTCTTTTCCGCCGGGGAGGACGCCGAAAAGAGCATTACGAACCTCGGCGCTTACGTCCGCCACGTCCATATTCACGACGGGCGTGAACAGGACGGCAGCCTGGTCCCCGAACTGATCGGGGAAGGCGCGCTGCCGCTTACGGACCTGTTCAACGCCCTCAGGTCGGTGAACTACGATGGTTATGTTTCCCTGGTATGGGATCCGGAATGGAGCAGGGAACTGGACGATATCGATATCATCCTGACCCATTACGAAAACACCATGAGGGCCTTTGCCAACACAAAGCGGGGTCATCACCACCTGTACTGGAGCAACCGCCACAGGGGCCGGTACGTCTGGAAGAAGGGCGAACTGATCGAAAAGACCTTTTCCCAGGTGCTGGACACCATGGTGGAGCATTTCCCGGACCAGCAGGCCATCCGCTTCACCACCCTGGATTACACCCGCACCTACAGTCAGTTCCGGGACGACGTGGACGAATTTGCCCGCGCCCTGGTGTCCCTGGGGGTGAAGGCCGGCTCCAAGGTGACCATCTGGGCCACCAACGTGCCCCAGTGGTTTTTGACCTTCTGGGCCGCCACCAAGATAGGCGCCGTGCTGGTCACCATGAACACCGCCTACAAGATCCACGAGGCGGAATACCTGCTGCGCCAGTCCGATACCCATACCCTGGTCATGATCGACGGCTACAGGGACAGCGATTACCGCGCCATCGTTTCTGAACTTTGTCCCGAAATGAAGGACCGCAAGGCCGGAGAAGCGCTGCACTGCAAGAGGCTGCCGTTTTTGCGCAACGTG
>JAFWWK010000008.1 GCA_017523615.1 Clostridia bacterium | reverse complement strand
TCTCCAATATCACCCTTGACTGGGTCGTTCCCAGGGATCTGGCCTCCCTTCCGGCTATCGTTGGCGGCAAGGAAATGGACTTCACCTACGGGGACTGCCAGAAAGAAATGGATATGGTGAACAAGGCGTTCATCGAGATCATGATCGGTGGGGACGCCAACGGCCGCGGATTCCAGTACCCCATCCCCACCTATTCCATCACCCGTGATTTTGATTGGTCCGAGACTGAAAACAACAAGCTCCTTTTCGAAATGACCGCAAAATACGGCACGCCCTATTTCTCCAACTATATCAATTCCGATATGGAGCCAAGCGACGTCCGCTCCATGTGCTGCAGACTTCGCCTGGACCTTCGTGAACTTCGTAAAAAATCCGGCGGCTTTTTCGGTTCCGGCGAATCCACGGGTTCCATCGGCGTTGTGACGATCAATATGCCCCGGCTGGCGTACCTGGCGCAGGACGAAAAGGATTTTTACAAACGCCTTGACAAGCTGATGGACATCGCGGCCCGTTCCCTCAAAACCAAACGCACTGTCATAGAGAAGCTTCTTGAAGCTGGCCTGTATCCATATACAAAGCGTTACCTTGGCTCCTTTAAGAATCACTTTTCCACCATCGGCCTTGTGGGTATGAACGAGGCCGCGCTGAATGCCAAATGGCTCGGGAAGGACCTGACCCATCCTGAAGCGCAGCAGTTTGCAAGGGATGTTCTCCTGCATATGAGGGACCGCCTCAGCGATTACCAGGAGAAGTACGGTGATCTCTATAATCTCGAGGCTACGCCCGCCGAGTCCACATCCTATCGCTTCGCCAAGCATGACAAGGAAAAGTTCCCGGATATCATCACCGCCAACATGAACGGCACGCCGTACTACACCAATTCCAGTCATTTGCCGGTGGGCTATACCGAGGATATTTTTTCCGCCCTTGATATTCAGGACGAGCTTCAGACGCTGTATACCTCCGGTACTGTCTTCCACGCTTTCCTCGGTGAAAAAATGCCTGACTGGAGAGCGGCGGCCAATCTGGTACGGAAGATCGCGGAAAACTACAAGCTGCCCTATTACACCATGTCCCCCACCTATTCTGTCTGCAGGAATCATGGCTACCTGACCGGAGAACAGTATACCTGCCCTGTCTGCGGCAGCAAGACGGAGGTCTACAGCCGGATCACCGGCTATTACCGTCCGGTGCAGAACTGGAACGACGGCAAGGCGCAGGAATTCAAGGACCGTAAGGTCTATGATATCGGTCATTCTCACCTGACCCATACCGGTCCCATCCAGGAAAAAGAAGCGGAGCCGCAGGCCGCTGTACAGCGTCAGCCCGTCCCTGAAAATGCCGGTACCTGCGAAACACTTCGTCTATTTGCTACAAGGACCTGCCCCAACTGCCGTCAGGCGGAAAAGCTCTTGCAGGAGGCGGGGATCCCCTTCACCAAGCTGTTGGCTGAAGAGAACGAATCCTTGGCTTCCGAGCTGGGCATCCGACAGGCTCCGACGCTGGTCGTCGGTCCGGATAGCGCTGCCGAAAAGATCGTCGGCCTTGGTGCCGTACGCAGGTACATCTCGACTTATGTGGGCTGAGCTATGACAGATATCATCGTGGTCGGCGGCGGTACCGCCGGGTTGACGGCGGCGGTTTACGCCCGTCGTTCCGGGAAAAGCGTAATCCTGATCGAAAAGGAAAGCACCGGCGGACAGATCGTCTTTTCTCCCAGGGTGGAGAATTACCCTGGGATCCCATCTGTTTCCGGGACGGATTATGCTTCCGCCCTGACAGCACAGGCGGAAAGCCTGGGGGTCGCCATCGAATACACGGAAGCGCTTTCTGTTGAAGGCGCCGGCGGGTCGTTTACCGTCAGGTGTGATTCAGGTCTGGTCACAGGCAAAGCTCTGGTCATCGCTTCCGGAACGGAGCACCGGAAAATGGGACTTGAAAATGAGGACGATCTTATCGGGTGCGGTGTTTCTTATTGCGCGGTGTGCGACGGAGCTTTTTGCTCCGGCCGGGAGGTCGCTGTTGTCGGTGGCGGTAACACTGCCCTGACAGATGCCCTGTTTCTTTCCGGGATATGCAAAAAAGTGACGCTGATCCACCGCAGGGATTCTTTCCGTGCTGAAGATGCGCTTGTATCCCGCTTCAGGGAAAAGCCTAACGCGGCATTTATGATGTCCTGCACAATCAAGGAATTGAGGGCTGAGAATGGTATGCTGTGCGGGATCACGCTGAAGAACGTCAAAACCCGGGAAGAACAGTTCCTGCCTGTGGACGGGCTGTTCACAGCCATCGGACAGGTACCTCGGACCGATATATTCCGGGGCTTCGTGGCAATGGACGAGGAAGGTTACATCAGGGCGGGCGAAGATTGCCGGACTGACAGGGAAGGTGTTTTTGTGGCGGGTGACTGCCGCACCAAGGCGGTGCGTCAGCTTGTCACTGCCGCTGCCGACGGTGCTGCAGCCGGGCTGGGTGCGAGCCGCTATACCGACAGTATATGACAGAATACTATGATATCAACGCCGAAAGGGACTGCTGTGTTGCGCAGCAGCCCCTTTAATACTATTCTCAACATGATCAGTAAGTTCTCTCCGGCTGCGGATAGGATCCGCGGGCTTTATTACAGATAAGAAACCGTTTCATTCAGAGGTTTCCTGCTTGAATGGTTCGGAAGCGGTCCCGCGCCTTCTGCGGCGTATCCGATATCCATAAGCATCAGCACTTCTTCGTTTTCCGGCAAGTCAAGTGATCTTGCCAGTTGGTCCGGATCAAAGAAATTGATCCAGCAGCTGTCAAGCCCCGCGTCGGCCGCGGCCAGGATCATATGTGTGGCGACGATGGTGGCATCTTCAACACCAGAATCACGTTTTCCGCCCGGATAAGTGAATACCTGGGTTTTGTCGAACGCCACCGCCAGCACCGCAGGCGCGTTGTATCGGCAGGGGGTAACAGCGTCGACTTTAGCCAGCAGCTCGGGTGATCGAAGCACGTAGATCCGCTGCTCCTGAAGGTTCTTGGCGGTGGGAGCCAGCCTCCCGGCCTCCAGAACAGCGTTCAGCTTTTCGTCCTCAACCTGACGCCCTGAAAATTTCTTGCATGAATACCGGGTTTTAATAACTTCTTTGAATTCCATGGTGATCTCTCCTTAACCCATTCTTGATATTTTACGAGAAAAACCGGGAAAGGGGTCTTTATGCTCCGCCGCCGGCAAGCCCAAGCTCCTCCGCGTGTTCTTTCATTCCCGCGATGCAGATCCCGGCCACCTCGCTCAGGTCCATTCCCAGCATTTCGCAGCCTTTCAGAATGGTATCCCGGCTGCATTTCGCGGCGAATCTTTTGTCCTTGAACTTCTTGATCAGGCTTTTGACCTCCAGGTCTGTGATGCCATTGGGCCGCATCCTGGCTGCGGCTTGAATGATACCGGTCAGCTCGTCCACGGTAAACAGGCTTTTTTCCATGTTCGTCAGGGGTTCCACTTCGGTGCAGATACCGTATCCATGGCTGAGGATCGCCCGGATATCTTCTTCATCCACCCCGGCAGATCGGAGCGGTTCCGCTGTATGCTTAAGATGTTCGTCGGGGTATTTTTCATAATCATAATCGTGAAGCATCCCGATAGCCTTCCAGTGTTCTTCATCCTCCCCGAAATGCCTGGCCATGGCCCCCATCGCATAGCATACGTTTTTTTCGTGGATGATCAGGTGTTCCTCGGTCACCGTTTCACGGTTCAGCTCCATTGCCTTTTCCATTGTCAGCATTACGATCATGCCGCCTTTCCGAATGTGATCTTTTTCGCATTCAGCTTGTTTTGGGCCTTTGGGGTTTGTCCGTTCGGCCAAGGAAAGAATACCATATGCGGATGCCTTTCGCTCGGAAATGTTCGTATTTTTCCTGTACTTTTTCTGTGTTTGCACTGGCTGCGGAAGCAGAATGACATCCGCTGATTGCGTCCCATGGAATATAAAAGTAAAATAGGGAATGAAAGTTTTTCGCGAATCCGGGAGGTGAACAATGCCGCGTCTGTTTGCTGCGTTGGAGCCATCATCCGATTTTCGTGACGCCTTATCCCTTTTGCAGGACCGTCTCCGCGCTAAGGGCGTGACCGGCCGCTGGCTCGATCCTTCCAACCTGCATATGACCCTGGCTTTTATCGGTGCCTGGCCGGAAGACGTGACAGAGTATCTGCCTTCAATTCCGGTCCCATTCCGGATCTCCTTGGCCGGGCCTGGGATCTTTCCGGGGGCAAAGGTCCTTTGGGCGGGCGTCAGGCCCTCGCGGGAATTGGATACCCTGGCGGAAGAAGTAAGAAAAAAACTGGACCTTGCAGGGGTCCCGTATGACAGGCAGCCGTTTTTTCCGCATATCACCCTGGCGAGGAAACCCTTTGTGCCGGACAGTGTACGTTTGTCTGCGGTCGAAGTACCCTCCGCGGATATGACGGTGCGGGAGGTCTGCCTTTACAAATCGGAGCATCTGGAAAATGGGATGGCCTATACTGTGATCGGTCGAGGAGGCCGATTGTGAAAAAGGTCAGCAGGCGATCTGTTTTCGGCAATGCGGTACGGTTCCATATTGTCCGGCCACGGTGAAACGGTGATTCTTCAAACGGAATAAAAAAACGGAGGTTCAGGCGATGAAATACAGTTTTCTGGAAGGGATCCCCTCTCCCCTTTCCGCGCTCACCTATGGCACACCCTGGACAGCCACAAGGGAGTCCACCCGCGCCGAAGCCTTCAAAAGCTATGATAGGGCTTGGGACGCGGGTTTCCGCACCTTTGATACGGCCCACAGCTACGGCTTTGGCGAGGATACTTTAGGCGTCTGGCTGGCTTCCCGGAAGCACAGGCAGGAAGCGGTGATACTGGATAAAGGCTGCAACCCGGGCCAGAAGGGAAGCAACGACATTTTCTGCGGCAAAACCGTCCGGGAACAGGCCGAAGAATCCCTTCGACGCCTGCGGACGGACCATCTGGACCTGTACATCCTCCACAGGGACGATCCGTCGATCCCCGTGGATGGGATCGTTGATGAACTGAACCGATTGAAAGAAGAAGGCAAGATCCTTCGTTTCGGCGGCTCCAACTGGACGCTGGACAGAGTCTGCCAGGCCAATGACTACGCGGAGAAGCATGGAATGGATGGCTTCACCGCAGTCAGTCCGGCTTACTCCCTGGCGGAGTATATCCGCGATCCCTGGGGCGGCAGCGTATCACTTTCAGGGGAGCAGCGGGAGGCGTATAGAAAATGGCTGCAGGCAAAGCAGATCCCTGTTTTCTGTTATTCATCTCTCGGCCGGGGTTACCTCTCCGGTAAATTCCATACGGATAGCGGCCGTCCAATCGAGGAATGCATAGGCAAAGGCAGTATTATGGAATACGACGCACCCCAAAACCGTGAACGGCTTCGGAGGGCGGAAATACTGGCTGCGGAAAAAAACGCCACTGTATCCCAAGTCTGCCTGGCCTGGCTCCTTCGGCAGCCCATGTCCCTTTTCCCCATCGTGGCGCCTTCCAGCAGGGAGCATATCCTGGATAATGTCGGCGCGCTGGACCTCGAACTGACAGAAGAGGAAGCGCTGTGGCTTTGCGGCTGCGACAAAAAGGACGGGAAGAACACGGATCCGACGGCTTGAAGTAAGGCGGAGCGCGGATCCTCACTTTTTCATAATTTAATATACGACCGGTTCTTTGGATACATACCGGAAAAAGCCGGCGTGCTTTTTTCACCCCTATTTATGCTGATCAAGGTATTCCGACAGGGCTTCAGCCAGTTTGGCGCGCCCTTCGGAAATGAATTTTGTTTGCATTTTTTTTGCTGTTTCGAGCTTTAACAGACCGTGTTCCATCATCAGATGCAGGAGCGTTTCATTCCGCCAGGCCTTTTTTTCAAATCCCGCGGCTTCCTGCCGTATATATTCGATATAGCTTTCTTTCCACGCTTCCATTTCCGGCATACCCGTTTCCACCGCAAACAGGAAACCATCCATTACGCGCCTTCTTTGCCTGGCGGGAAGGCAGTTCAGGGGGCCCGGAAATACCGGCTTTCCGGGTACAGGCAAAAGGGCCGCGTCCTCACAGGCGACAAATGGATCGTGTTTGTTTGTTCCTTCCGCCGCGAACGGTGAAAAGGACTTGACGTTCCGGTGAGCGAAAACCAGCTTTGCTGGAGCATTGGTGAAAGCTCCGCCGCACACTTCCGTGACGGTTTCAGGGATATCATACCGTGCGCACTCCCGTCCCGGAGGGTAGGCGATCAGCTTTTTCCCATCCAGGCTGAAAACGACGCCTGAAACAGTTTTATACCGTTTGGATGAGGGGTAAACCGTGTATTCCTCCAATCGGAAGCAGCCTGAAAAAGCGCCGAAGCTGTCCGTGCTATCCGGCAGGGTCACACGCCGCAGGCCCGTGCAGCAGCCAAACGCCCTGCTGCCGATATGTTTCACGCCTTTCGGGATCATAAGCTCGTTCAGGCTTTCGCATTCAAGGAACGTTTCTTCGCCGATACAAACCAGGCTGTCCGGAAGCGAAACTGTTGTCAGGGTACCGCAATGCATAAATGCCCCGGCGTCGACGGCCTTCAACCCCACCGGTAGGCTGACATCGTATAGGCGCAAACAAAAGGCAAATGTCTTCCTGCCGATACGCGATACAAAAGGCGGGATTTTTATACTCCGCAGGCTACGGCATCCGCAGAAAGCCTCATCCCCCAGTTCTGTCAGGGTTTCCGGAAGTGTTGCGTCCATAAGCCCAGAGCAATCACGAAATGCCCGGCGGGGGATCCTCGTTATCCGCTCCGGGATATCGACACGCTTCAAAGCCCGGCATTCGCAGAAGGCACTGTCCCCGATATATTCCAGACTGGCAGGGAAGTCAATGACAGAAAGGTTCGAACAGCCCCGAAATGCTTCGTCATCGATCTCCTCGATCCCATTCTCCAACGTTAAGCGTGTCAGCGAATCGCAATGCCCGAATGCTATTTTTCCGATTCGTTTCACACTGCCCGGGATCGCGATGTCATTAAGCGTTACGCAGAAAGAAAAAGCTCCGTTGCCGATTTCCGTAACCCCGTCGGGAATCGTTATATGGGTCAGTTCCCGGCAGCCGGAAAACGCTTTGTCCCCTATCTGCGTCACTCCGGGCGGAATGACATATGCCCCTGTTTTACCGGCACAGGAGTTAAGGGTATGTCCGTCTTGGCTGAATATCACGCCGTCGACGCTTTTGAAGCTGCGGTTTTCAGCGGAGATGATGACACGACACAGGTTATGACAACCGTAAAACAGTTCCTCGCCGAGGCTCGTCACAGTGGATGGGAAAGTGATTGTTTCCAGCGCTTCACACCGGCTGAAAGCGCCTTTGCCGACACGGGCCACGCCCTCTGGGAACGTGATCTCCGTTAAAGCAATACATTCCCGGAAGGCTTCGTCTGCGATCTCTGAAGCGCTGGATGGAATGGTTACGCTTTCCAATCTCCGGCATTCCATGAAAGCGCCTTTGCCGATCCGCTCGACACCCTCCGGGATAATCACGTTTTTCAGTATCGTGCATCCGCAGAACGCCTTTTCACTGATATCAGACACACTTCCGGGGATCGATATATCCGTCAGCTTTTCATGATAGCAGAAGGCGTAGTCCCCGATCTTTGTTACGCCCTCAGGAATGCTTACGTCACCGTCCGGGCCGCAGTATTTTTTCAGAACCCCATTTTCGATGACAAAAAAAGATTCAGCCTTCATGTTTTACCTCGCCAGATCCAATTTCGGCGTACTTTCGTTTTTCCAACTGAACAGCGCACAGGCCGCGATACAGCCTATGCGCCTGCAGTCCTCCATGCTTCTTCGATATGATGGAGATCGTTCATAATAGGGTCTCCGTCCTGTTTGTTAAGCATTCACCGGCGGGGCTGTGGTGCCCTCATCGTAAAGCCTGACGGGAAGGACCGTCACCTGGGGCGGCAGGGACCGGTCGGCGATGCGTTTCAGCAAAAGGCGTACTCCGTGGACCGCGACGCTTTCGCCATCCGCGTAAATGCTGGTCAGCTTCGGAAGGTAAGGGATCTCTCCGCGCAGATGGTCGAAACTGACAATCGATATATCCCGGGGAATGGCGATGAGCTGCTCTTCCAATGCCAGCATCACCGGATAGGAGACTTCGTCCCTGAAAGAAATAATAGCGGTATAATCCATGGGAAACAGCAAATCCCCCACATGGCGTTCCGCAAGCGCTTCCTCAACGATTTCTCCGGGGACGACACGGATCCCTTTATCCGGAACGGCGTGATCCCGCATGGCGCGACGGAAGCCTTCAAGACGGTCAAGCTGGGAACTGGATTGATTCACCCCTGAAAGGAAAAGATACCGACGGTGCCCCAGCCGGGCCAGATGATCCCCCGCCAGGTATCCGCCCTGTAGGTCGTCACAGCGGGCGTTATCGGTCACCTTACCCTGGATCCAGCGGTCCAGAAGCACAAACGGAATGCCGTGGTTTTCCATATATTCGATATGGCTGGGATTGTCATGGTACGGGAAAAAGAGGATCCCGTCGACCGACTGTGAAATGGCCGAATGGATCATCTGCTCGGCCAGCGATTCGTTCAGCTGCATGCACAGGACCATCATATTGTATCCGGCCCGTCGCAGCTCGACGTCGATCTTGCTGAGCATGTTGCAAAAATGCAGGTTATGTATATCGTTGACGATCACCGCAACGTTGCCGCTTTTGCCCGATCGCAGGGTGGAAGCGAGGGAATTGCGGATGTAGCCCATCTCAAAAGCGGTTTGTCTGAGTTTTGCCCGTGTAGCCGGCGGCAGGCGCGGGTCGTCCCGAAGGGCACGGGATACCGTGTTGACAGTATAACCGCAGGCTTCCGCCACGTCTTTTAAGGTGATGCGGGAACCGTTCATGATAGATCCTCCTGTGGCTGTCCTGAATGATTATAGCATATAGAACAGACAGTTTGCAAATAATTGTCTGCAATAATGTACTGAACGTCAAAAAAACACCCAAATTACACTTGATAAACCGTCGGGATAACGATAACATAATCATAACGGACCGGGTTATCGATAACCCGGCAACAAGCGTGAGACAAATAAAAAGGAGGAATCACCATGAAGAAGCTGCTGTCTGTACTGCTGTCTGTGATTCTGATGCTGAGCGTCTGCACCGCCCTGGCGGATGACGCTCCCATCAAACTGACGTTGTGGACATTCCAGGAACTGCATACCGAGCTCTATCAGGTGATGCTGGACAAATGGAATGCCGACTCCGCCAAGCCCAAACTGGAGATCGACTTCCAGGTGTTCCCTTATGAGGACATGCACAACAAGCTGACCATCGCTCTTCAGAGCGGCGAAGGCGCACCGGATCTGGTGGATATCGAGATCAATATGTTCGCCAATTACCTGAAAGGCGACATTGGACTGGCTCCCATGAACGAATATGTGGTGCCCATTGCGGACCATCTGGTCATGAGCCGCCTGAACAACTATGCCAAGGACGGCAATTACTATGGCATCGACCATCATATCGGTGCTACGGTAATGTTCTACAACACCGCTATTCTGGAAGCCGCCGGTATCGACTATACCGCGATCAAGACCTGGGATGATTTCCATGAGGCTGGAAAGACCGTTCTTGAAAAGACTGGCAAGCCCATGATCGTTTGGGAGTCTGCCGACTGCTGGAGCGTATATCCCATGGTAAACCAGCATGGCGGAGACTGGCTCACCCCCGACAATCAGGTAAGGATGGATGAACCGTTGGTTGTCAATACCCTCGCTTTCATGAAATCCATGCTGGATGACGGATCCGCGATCCCCTGCCCCGGCGGCTGGACCCATACCGAAGAGTACTGGGGCTGGATGAACGGAGGCAACTGCGCCGCGGTCTGTATGCCCTTCTGGTATCTTGACAGATTTACCAACTATATGCCGGACCTTGCCGGTCAGATGAAGATCGCTCCCATGCCCCTGTGGCCTGACGGCGGTCACAAATCCGCCCAGATGGGCGGAACCGGCACCGCGGTCGTGGCTTCCAGCCCCAACGCGGAGGTCGCCAAGGAATTCCTGGCCTATGCGTGCCTTACCTTCGACGGATGCGTGACCACCTGGAAGATCTGTGGTTTTGACCCGATCCTGATGGACGTTTACGGTTCTGAGGAAATGAAGGAACCCAACAAGTTCTTCGAGTATTACGATCAGGACATCTTCGCCGTCCTTTCCGGAGTGCTGGACGACATCCCTGACACCTGCCTGACCGAGTACTTCCCCACCGCGACCGATATTGTCAAGACCCAGATGGCTTATCGCCTGGTCGAGCTGCGTGAGGATCCCGAGCAGATCGCTCACGACTGCGCCGAAGAACTCCGCAGCCAGATCGACTGACCTACCTTGGATAAGCGGCCGGAGGGGTGAAAGCTCCTCCGGCTTCTTAAGTAAAAAACACATTGAGATTCAGACTTTGATTGATTCGGATTGGAGACTGAGAAAATGATCAGGCGATTAAAAAACTATCTGACCGGGCCCAAGGGCGTCCCCTATCTGTTTGTCGCGCCTTTTATCATTTTTTTCCTGCTGGTATACCTGTATCCGCTGATCATGACGATCATCATGAGTTTCCAGCAGATCGATGGTCCCAATCATCATGAGTTTATTGGCCTGAAAAATTACATGAAGCTTAATTCCCGTGACTTCAACATGGCCCTGCAGACCTCCGGACGATACGCTGTCTGGGATGTGATCGTCCTGACCATCATCCCGCTTTTGGTCGCATGTGTGCTGCACTCCGGCCTGGCCAAGGCAAGCAATTTCTTTAAGTCCCTGTTCTTTATCCCCTCCCTGACCTCTATCATTGTCGCGGGTATCGTTTTCCGCCTGGCTTTCGGTACCCTGGAGACAGCCACTGTTAACCGCGCGCTGACCTTTTTCGGCCTGCAGCCGGTGAAGTGGCTAAGCTACGCGGGTCCGGGAAATTTCGTTTTGATCCTGCTGACCCTATGGCGCTGGAACGGCGTCAACATCGTATATTACCTGTCCGGCCTGCAGGCGATCCCGACGGACCATTATGAAGCGGCCCAGATCGACGGGGCCAATGCCTGGCAAAAATTTATCCATGTGACCCTGCCCGGCATACGGCCGGTGCTGATCTATGTCATCACCATCACCGTGCTGGGCGGCTTCAGCATGTTTACCGAATCCGTGGCTCTCTGGCAGCAGAACAATGCCGGCGGCGTAGGCTGGACGATCGTCGGTTATATGTATATGGTGGGCTTCAAGAAAAACAATCTGGGGCTTGCATCAGCTGTGGGCCTGGTACTCCTGGGTCTTGTGGTCGCAGTCAACCTGATACAGCTGGTCCTGATGGGCTTTTTCAGGAAGGATGATTGACATGGCGTCGAACAGAATTGACGGAAAGAAACGAACGGCCCTCAGCGTCCTGGCGACTGTGCTTATGATCCTGTTCGCCGTTTTTGCCATGATCCCCATCGCGTTCATGTTTATGAGCTCTTTGAAACCCGGTACGGAGATGATGCGCTACGGTTTGACGTTGAAGTTTGATCCGGGCATTTCATCATTTCAAAATTATACAGCCCTCAATACCTACCGTGACGGCGTTTATTGGCACTGGTACAAGTCAAGCGCCATCATCATGGTCCTGCAGACAGTCATCGGCCTTGCTTTCAGTTCACTGGTGGGCTATGGGTTGGCGATGTATAATTTCAAAGGCAGGAATCTGATCTTCACCCTTGTGCTGATCGTCATGATGCTGCCCTTTGAGATCCTTCTTTTGCCCATGTACCAGATGATGATCAGGGCAAAAATGATGAATACATATTTGGGGGTCATTACCCCGTACCTGGTGCCTCCTTTTATGATCTTTTTCTTCCGACAGTACAGCCTGGGCATCCCAAAGGAATTGATGGAAGCCGGGCGGATCGACGGATGCTCTGATTTCGGTATCTTCAGGCGTATCATGCTTCCCATCATGATCCCCGCTTTCGGTGCGATGACCATCCTTAGCTGCATGAACAGCTGGAACAACCTCCTCTGGCCGATGATCACCTGCAGACCGAGAAGATGCACACCATTCCCATAGGCATGGGTACCACCATCACGCCTTACGGCAACGCATATGACGTACTGATGCCCGGCGCCGTAATGGCTGTCGTTCCGATCATTATAATTTACCTGTTCGCCCCAAAAACATTCATCAAGGGCCTGACCGCCGGAAGCGTTAAGGGCTAAGCTGTAAAACCGATCCAAATCATTTTTCCCGATCGGGAATAAATGCGTTATAAGAAACGTCAAGCGTTGAAAACCGAAAAAAGCCGAAAAAAGAATCCTGCCACGTGATGCGACAGGATTCTTCGCTTTGAATATGTGATATACTGGACATGGATCGCTGTGATCATTCTGTCGATTCGCTTCATAGAACCCGGCTCAGTCTGAATATGAAAGAGGTGTTCGCATTTGAGCACTGATATGACCAAAGGCAATATCCTGAGTCAGCTGATCCATTTTTCAGTTCCGCTGATCCTGGGCAATCTTTTTCAACTGTCTTATAACATGGTGGATACCATCGTAATCGGACGGTTTGCCGGCAGCACTGCCCTAGCAGCGGTCGGCACCTGTGATCAGGTGATGAACCTGCTGATCCTGGGCGTTTCAGGTTTATGTATCGGAGCCTCCGTGCTAATGGGGAATTTCTACGGTGCGGGCAAAAAGGATAAAATGAAAGAGGAAATGAACACCATGCTGCTGATCGGCCTGCTGTTCGCCCTGGCGGTCATGGCAGCCGGCATTCCTTTGACAGGGACCATATTTAGACTGATGCGCGTCCGCCCGGAAATGATCGATGAAGCAACGGTATATCTGAGAGTCATATTTGCCGGTATGCCTTTTATGTGCCTGTATAATATATATTCCGCGGCGCTGCGCAGCATCGGGGATTCGAAAACACCGATAAGGTTTCTCGTGATCTCCTGCATGATCAATATTACCCTGGACCTGGTGCTGGTCGTGGCTTTTCATTTAAGTGTGCTTGGGGCGGCGTTGGCAACCGTGCTAGCCCAGGGCTGCAGCGCGATACTGTGCATTCGTTATGTGAACAGGAAAGTGCCCATGCTTCGCGTCGACTGGCGTACGCTTCGCATCAATCGTGCACTTGCGGGGAAAACGCTGTCGTACGGCGGAATGACAGCGCTGCAGCAGTGTACCCAACCCATAGGGAACCTTATTATACAAAGCAGTGTGAACGCCCTGGGTGTGTCCGCTGCTGCGGCATTCAGCGCGGTAAGGAAGATCGAGGATATCGGTCTGCTGCCGGGACGAAGCATTTCCACCGGCATTACATCATTCACCGCACAGAATAAAGGCGCGCAGAACAAAACCCGTATCCAGCAGGGATTTCGGAACGGAATGAGTATGGAGATCGCTGTCGGCGCGGCAATGTGCGCCGTGGTACTGCTGTTGCGGTTTCCCCTCATGTCCCTGTTTTCAAAGGATGAAGCCATTATCACGGACGGCGTCCGATATTTCAATCTGATCGGTTTTTGTTATGCGCTGCCCTGTGTCACCAACGGCCTTCAGGGGTATTTCCGAGGGATAGGAAAAATGAAAATCACCCTGCTGGCGACTCTGACGCAGATCTCCGTTCGTGTCATCGCAACATTGCTTCTTACACCTGTGATGGGTATAGCCGGTGTCGGGCTTGCGTGTGTACTTGGATGGACTGCGATGATTGCCTGGGAGCTTCCCATGCAAATGCATATCCAGCGGAAAGAACGATAGAAAACAAAAAAAGAAGCTCGGTTTGAGCTTCTTACTGGCAG
>JAFWWK010000073.1 GCA_017523615.1 Clostridia bacterium | reverse complement strand
TACGGCGGCGACATCACCCGCAAGAAAAAGCTGCTTGAAAAACAGAAGGAAGGCAAAAAGCGCATGCGCCAGTTCGGCACGGTGGAGCTGCCCGGCGAGGCGTTCATGGCGGTGCTGCGCATGAGCGACGACTGATACTCATCTCAAATTGGTCCAGCCGATTTGAGATGCCGCGTGCTTTGCACGCTCCATGCAGCGCAATGCGCCGCATGACGCCCATGCGATCTCATACGCGCCTTCGGCGCTATTAAAACAGCATTGGCTGTTTTAAAATGAGATCAGGATGACGCCGCCATCCGGCGGGGCCTCTGAGGAGGTCGGAACACGGATATGTGAGGCATCCGTCCGCTGCCCGCGGTCCATGACGCCGGAAGGGGGCTTTCCCTGCCTTCACCGGCATTTGAACATCATGAGGGATCGCCCTTTGCCAAACGCGATCCTCTGACCAGGAAAAGGGGTGAAAAGTTGAACGGTGTGGATATCGCGATCCTGGTGATCGTTGGCATCAGCGTGGTCTACGGCATCTACCACGGCTTCCTGCAGACGGTTTTGTCGGTGGCCAGCTTTCTTCTGGCCGTCTGGGCGGCCTTCATATTCGGCCCCTCGGTATCCTCTTTGATCAGGAACAATTCCGCTGTCACGACCACCCTTTCCACCTATACCGACGCTGTGGCCCGGGTGGGCGATGTGGACCTGGCCCAGACCAACGCCGCGGCGCTGGACAGCTACGGTATCCGTCGGGTGCTTGACGCGGTAGGCCTGCCGAAGGTGCTGGCCGACACGCTGGAAAAAAACCTGGCGGGCCGGACGCTGGCGGGCGAAGGCGCCGTGACGGTGAACGATTACGTAAAAAGCACCCTGGTGAACGCGGCGGTGAACGTGGGAAGCTATGTGGCGGTATTCGTGGCCGCAAGCGTGGTGCTGGGGCTGGTATGCAGCCTGATCAAGCATGTGTTCAAGTTTCCACCCCTTCGCATGGCGGACGGGGCCGCCGGCGGGGTCTTCGGACTGTGCCGGGGAGTGATCATCGTATACGTGCTGTTCCTGATGGTGCCCATCGTGGCCACGGTGGTGCCCAGGGACGTTGTGACGAACTATGTTTCCGAAAGCACCCTCGCCCCGCTTTTCCAGAGCGGCGGGTTCTTTGCGAGGGTCATCGCCAGAAAGTAAAAAAAGTGTTTCGTACCTGGGACAAGGCAGGGGACGGCATTCGCCGTCCCGAGGGAAGACGGGGGTGAATCGGCAATGATGGAAGCAAGGGTATACCGCTGCCCGTGCTGCGGGAGCGATCTGGCATGGGACGGCCAGGCGGGCGGGATGAAATGCGACCAGTGCGGCAACTCCTTCCCATTGGAGACGCTGCAGGGCTTCGCTGAAAACGATATTCAGAACAACACCGTGGACGACTTCCGCTGGGACCGTCCCGCTGAGGGAACGGTGGACGGCGACACATCGAACCTCCGGGCATTTTCCTGCCCGGGCTGCGGCGCGCAGATGGTGGTCAGCGACACCGCCGCCGCCCAGCGCTGCCCTTATTGCGGCAACGACGCCGTCATGCCCCAGGTGCTGGAGGGAAAATACCGCCCGGAGGCCATCATTCCCTTCAAAAAGACCCGGGAGGAGGCGGTGGAGGCCTACCGGCAGCTTTGCAGGAAGAAAAAACTGGTCTCCAGGCATTTCCTCAGCCACGCGGTGATGGACAAGATCACCGGGATCTACGTGCCCTTCTGGCTGTTTGACTGCGATGCCGACGCGGACTGCACCTACCAGTGCACCCGCTCCAACACCCGGCGGGAAGGGCAGTACATGGTCACCTATACCAAGCATTACCTGGTCCGGCGGAGCGGCGACGTGGGCTTCCGTTCCCTGCCGGTCAATTCCTCCACCAAGCTCGACGATACCCTGATGGAATCGGTGGAGCCCTTTCAGGCCGGGGATGCGGCCGGGTTCGATCCCGGATACATCGCTGGATTCCAGGCCGAGCGCTACGACCAGGGCGCGGAGACCTGCCAGCACAGGGCCGCGGAGCGCATCCGCTCAAGCGCCGCCGGCTTCTGCCGGTCGGACGTGTTCGGCTACGAAACCGTGACGCCCAAAAGCACCCGGGTGAACATCCGGAAAAGCCGCTCCAGGAACGTGCTGATGCCGGTCTGGATCCTGAACAATACCTGGAAGGGGAAAAACTATACCTTCGCGATGAACGGGCAGACGGGGAAGATCGTCGGGAACCTTCCGATGGACCCGCTGCGCACCACACTGCTGGGCGCCGGGCTGTTCCTTGGGATCGGCCTTGCCGCGGCGGCGGTCCTCTATTTTCTTATGCAGGGAGGGACCCTGTGATGAAAAAGGTTTTGCTGATACCCCTTCTGATCCTAGCTTTGGCGCTGCCCTTGATGAACGCGTTCGCGGAGGATCCGGTTTTCAGGGATCGTTTATCTGACCTTCCCGCCGCTTCATCCATCGCGGCCCCGTCCCGGACGGGACTTGTGACCGACGAAACGGGGAACTTGACGTCCCGGGAGATCGAGGCGCTCGAGGGGACCTGCCGGGAGATCGGGGACAAATACGGCCTGACTGTGATGATCCGCCTGGTGAACAGGACTCCGGGCTACACCCAGAGCGATTCCGACGCCGGCTATTACGGGCTGAGGCAGTACGCGGCGGATTATTACGACGCCCGGCATTCGGGGGAGGACGGCATCATTTTTTCCGTCCGGCTCAGCGACCGCTGGTACGTCAGCGTGACCACCGGACGGGGGGAGCGGGCCATGACCACCGCCCGGCTGGACGCGTGTGAGGACGCGGCGAAAACGTACCTCAGGTCCGGCAGGTATTATGACGCCTTCAGCGCGTACCTGAAAAAACTGGTGAATTATCTGGACAGGTACTGGGATCAGTCGTCCGATCCCTCGGGGTGGGAACCGGAGCCGCCCACGATCTATGGCGGCGGTCATACCGCCCGGCAGCCTGCGGATCCGAAGACCCGGCTCGTTGAAAACCTGCCGATCATAGGGATCGTTTCCGCGGCGATCACGGCGATCGTCCTTTTGTGCGTCCGGCATTCCATGCGTACCGCCAGGAAGAAGGAAGACGCCGGCAATTACATCTCCCAGGCCCGGATCACAGGGCGGCAGGACCTGTACCTGTACACCTCCCAGACCCGGCGCAGGATCCAGACATCATCGAGTTCCTCCTCGGGCCACTCGGGCCACGGCGGGGGCGGACACTTTGGCGGCGGGGGCGGACACGGCTCGAGCCACGGCGGAAGGTTTTAACATCCCCAGAACCTGGGATCCACGCCGAAAAAACACGGCGGCGCCTAACGATCCGAGCGGCGTTCCATGCCGCGGGGTTTCCGTGCCGCAAAGAGCCGCGAAAATGAGATGAATTCCAGAAGGGATATCCATATGAAATACAGCCGGGAAGACCTGTCAGAATGGATCGGCATCGGCAGCAGGCCGTCGTTCATCTCTTTCTGGGGACATATCCCAGGCTCCGGGAAGGTCGACAAGGCCTGCCTCAGCCAGTGGTATGACTGCATTTTTGAAGTGGAAGGCGTCCGATACCATACCGCGGAACAGTATATGATGGCACAGAAAGCGGCCCTGTTCAGCGACAGGCGCGCTTATGCCGGGATCATGGCATCGGACAGCACTGCCGATTGCGGGGTGCTTGGGCGTAAGATACAGGGCTTTGATCCCAAGGTATGGGATCGTGCCAAGTACGGGATCGTGTTAAAGGGCAGCATTGCAAAATTCGGGCAGAACCCGAAGCTGTGGTCGTATCTGGACAGTACCGGCGACAGCGTCCTGGTGGAGGCGTGCACCAATGATGGCATCTGGGGCGTCGGGCTGGGCATCGACGATCCCAGGACGGAAGACCCCTCCGAGTGGCGCGGCCGCAACCTGCTTGGGTTTGCGCTGATGGAGACGCGTGATATCCTGCGCCGCAGGGAAGAGTTTGAGGATGGCCAGGAGGACGGCGTTCTATGGGAACGGTTTACAGACTGCTACATCAAGGACGGCGATCCGCCGGATTATACCAATTACGAGGGTATCGGCATCTTCAGAGAGGGAGATCACTTCGGGATCCTGCACCCGATCCATCATACCGTCGTATTCCCCGCCCGGTTTGACGATTGTGAGCCGATGAAGACGGGCTTCATTCGAGAGGGATCGCCTTCCATGGATTATTCCGGAGACCGCACCGCGAGGATCGAAAACGCTGTTTTCTTTGCGCGGGTACGCTGCCTGGACCGGTATGGCGCTGTCGATTCGGAGGGACGCGTGATCACCCCCTGCAAGTGGGACTGGATCGATGCGTATGGCAATGCGCGAGAGGGCGGACTGTGGGGATATGTTGATCTGATCACCGGAGAGGAGATCCCCCCGCAGTGGCCGCGCAGCCGGGATCTGCGTCCCGGCAGGCCGGTGTGGAGTGCGGAAACCGAGACCGATTGGGAATTGGGATTCCTGATCGCCAACCATGTTACACACTGGGAAACAACGATGCAGCTGTTCCGCGAAGAGCAGGATCCACAGGCATAGCGGGCTGAGGCAGTACGCGGCGGGCACGGTTCGAGCCATGGGGGAGGTCCTGGCGGGAAAAAGGCGGGGACCGTCCCCATTGATAGGGCAGACCGGAGGAACGATACGCGATGAAAAGAAAGCGCAGGGAACTGCTTGCCCTGCTGGCGGGAATGATCCTGTCCCCGGCGGCGGCTGACGGAGCCAGATATATTCAGCTCTTTCAGAAGATCGACTATGGCGGCGCGGCCGTTTATGTGATCGGGCATAAAAGCCCCGATCCGGATTCGATCGGGTCAGCCATCGCTTTAGCGGAGCTTTTGAATGCCATCGGCATTCAGGCTGTTCCGGCGGCTTCGGAAAGGATCGACAACGAATCGGCGTACGCGCTCAAGGCCCTTGAACTGGAACCGCCCCTGATCCTGGACGACGCCGAGGGAAAGCAGTTTATCCTGGTGGATCACTGCGTGTATGCGCACGCGATCGATCATATGGACCTGGCGCGCGTCGTGGGCATCCTGGATCATCACGGGGTGGGGGACATCAAAAGCACGGAACTGATCCCGGTCTTTTCCATGCCGGTCGGCGCCGCGGCATCCCTGGTCTTTATGTGCTATCGGGGATGCGGGACAGAAATGACCCCGCGCGCGGCCAGGGCGATGCTGATGGGGATCCTTTCCGATACCAGGAACATGACTTACAACGTGACGGCAGCGGACAGGGAAGCATATGAGGCGCTGCTCCCCATTGCCGGCATTGAGGATGCCGACGCACTGTACGAAGGGATGAAAGACGCCAAAACCACCTACGACGGCATGACGACGGGGGAGATATTCTATTCCAAATACAAGGAATACGAAGCCGGGCCGTACCGCTTCGGGATCGGGTCCGTGTTCGCGTCGCCTGAGACGATCGCGGAAGTATCCGCCGAAATGAAACGGTATATGCGGGAGATCTGCCCGCAGGGTGATCTGGATTATCTGTTCTGCATGGTATCGGACAGCGACAGTACATGGCTCTCCTGGGTTGGGGACGGAGCGGAAGAACTTGTCCGTGAAAGCTTTCAGGAATATGACGGAAGCGAATACGTCATTTTCAGGCCGGCCACGACCCGGAAGCTGAAGATCGTGCCGCCGCTGGTCACGGCGCTGGAAAACAGGGATAAGAAGTGACCAATGGCATGCCTGAAGCGGGAAGGGGATCCACTGCAGAGGTTTAATCGATCATTTCAATTTGAGGAGGGGTGAACACATGGATATCGGCATCCTGCTGGCGCTGCAGGATTTCAGGAACGGCACAGGCTCCCATCTGGCGGAGTTCATGTCAAAAATGACGTTCCTCGGCGAACTGAATACGGTGATGGTCATCATGGCGGCCGTTTACTGGTGCGTCAGCAGGAATCTCGGCGCTTATCTGCTGCTGGGCTGGAGCGGGAACCGGCTGGTCAACGGTGTGCTGAAACTGACGTTCTGCGTTTACCGGCCCTGGATCCGGGATGTGCGCGTCGTGCCGTACGGGAATTCCATCAATACCGCGACGGGCTATTCGTTCCCCAGCGGACATTCGATGAACGCCGCGTCGGTATACGGAGGGGCTGCGGTCCGGGGGGACATGCCCCGGGGCCTTCGCGCCGTACTGGGAGCTGTTGTCGTCCTTGTGGCCTTCAGCCGCAATTTCCTGGGCGTGCACACGCCCCAGGACGTGCTCGTCGGCGCCGCGGCGGGAATGCTGGTAATGTGGCTCGTATCCCGGCTGATGCGGTGGGTGGAAGCCCGCCCGCAAAGGGATATCCCCGTGGCCTGCGTTGGCATTGCGCTGTTCGTTCTCCTTGCCCTGTACGCGGCCTTCAAGCCGTATCCCGTGGACTATGACGCGGACGGAAAGGTGCTGGTGGAAGGCGCGAAGATGGCGGCCGACGCCTATAAGGGGGTCGGATGGGGCACAGCCTTCTTGGTGGGATGGGTGCTGGAGAGGCGGTTCGTCACCTTTTCCACCGACGTTCCCCTGATAACAAAAATGACCCGCCTGTCGGCGGGACTGCTGGGTTATTACGCGGTCAGCCTGATCCTGGTTCCCCTGATCAAGGGATGGATCCCCGGCGCGGTCGGGATCATGACGTCCTGCTTTATCCAGATGGCTTGGATCAGCTTTATCTTCCCGTGGCTTTTCCAGCGCGTCGAAACACGCGCCGCCCGGAAGGCAGCGGCCCTTTCGTAAGTTTTTCTGTTCCGATGACGGACCGATCCGTTACGTGCCATTTCCGCTCCGATCCCGGAGCGGTTTTTTTACGCCATTTTTTGCCGTTCCATCTCCAGGGCGGCGTTTGTCATTTCGGCCCAGGAGTACTGGGTCATGTATTCCCCGCGGTATTCCGGCGCGCCGGGGACGTGGCCGATGCGGTCGAAATAATCGCAAATGCAGGGCCTGATCGCCACGGCGAGGCCGCCCTTTGATGAGATCAGCAGG
>JAFWWK010000072.1 GCA_017523615.1 Clostridia bacterium | reverse complement strand
TGGGCCTGGACGGCAAGCCCCAGATCGAAAAATACGGCATCGAGCCCTTTATCCAGGAATGCAAGAAGAGCGTCTGGAAGTACCTCCACGAATGGGAGGACATGAGCGAGCGCGTCGGCTACTGGATGGACATGAAAAACCCCTATGTCACCTATCATGACGACTACATCGAATCCGAGTGGTGGAGCCTGAAAGAGATCTGGAAAAAAGGGCTTTTGTACGAAGGCCACAAGGTGGTGCCCTACTGTCCCCGCTGCGGCACCGCCCTGTCCAGCCACGAGGTGGCTCAGGGGTACAAGGCCGTAAAGGAATATTCCGCCTTTGTCCGTTTTAAGGTCCTTGGTGAAGAAAACACCTATATCGTCGCCTGGACCACCACCCCCTGGACCCTGCCCAGCAACATGGCGCTGTGCGTCAACGAAAAATACGAATACGCTTACTTCACCTTCCATGGCGACACCATGATCATGGCCAAGGAACTGATCGAAAGCGTCTTTACCGACGAAAAGGACCGCGCGGAGATCAGCATCACCAAGGTGGTCAAGGGCAGCGAACTCAAGGGACTGCGGTATGAGCCCCTGTATCCCTATATCGACGTGGACAGGGAAAAGGCCTGGTACGTCATCACCGACGATTATGTCACCCTGACCGACGGCACCGGCGTGGTCCACCAGGCCCCCGCCTTCGGTGAGGACGATAACCGCATCTGCCGCAAGAACGGCATCCCCCTTGTGCAGTTGGTGGATGCCCAGGGCTGTTTCATGGCTCCCACGCCCTGGGAAGGCCGCTTTGTAAAGGATTGCGATGACGACATTATGAAGGAGCTGCGCAGCCGCGGACTGCTCCTCAAAAAAATGCTGTTTGAACACGAATACCCCTACTGCTGGCGCTGTGACACACCTCTTCTGTACTACGCCCGCCCCACCTGGTTCATCGAGATGACAAAGGTCAGGGACAGCCTGGTCAGCAACAACCGTTCCGTCAACTGGTATCCGGACAATATCAAGGAAGGCCGGATGGGCAACTTCGTCGAAAACGTGGTGGATTGGGGCCTGAGCCGCGAGCGTTACTGGGGCACCCCGCTGCCGGTCTGGCGCTGCGAAAAGGGCCACATCCATGTGATCGGCTCCCGGCAGGAGCTCCGGGACATGGCTGTTGGCGAATATGACCTGCCGGAGCTGCACCGTCCCTACATCGACAGCGTGGTCATCCGCTGCCCGGAATGCGGAGGCGACATGCACCGGGTGAAGGAGGTCATCGACTGCTGGTACGATTCCGGCGCCATGCCCTTTGCTCAGTGGCATTATCCCTTTGAAAACAAGGAAGAATTCGAAAAACGCTTCCCCGCGGACTTCATCTCCGAAGCCATCGACCAGACCCGCGGATGGTTCTACACTCTGCTTGCCGAATCCACCCTGCTGTTCGGCAAGTCCCCCTTCGAAAGCTGCGTTGTCCTGGGGCACGTGCAGGATAAGGACGGGCGCAAAATGTCCAAGCACCTGGGCAATGTGGTCGACCCATGGGAGGTGCTGGACAAGCACGGCGCCGACGCCGTCCGCTGGTATTTCTATTCCGCCTCCGCGCCCTGGCTGCCCAGCCGCTTCTATGACGAAGCTGTCAGCGAAGCCGCCGGCAAGTTCATGGGCACCCTGTGGAACACCTACGCTTTCTTTATCCTGTATGCCGATATCGACGGCTTTGACCCCAAAGCGCATCCCCTCGCCAATGCTTCTTTGACCCTGATGGACCGCTGGATCCTCAGCCGCCTGCACTCCACCATCCGCACGGTGGACGAAAGCCTGACTGCCTACGCGATCCCCGAAGCCGCCCGGGCCCTGACCTCCTTTGTGGACGACCTGAGCAACTGGTATGTGCGCCGCGGCCGCGAACGTTTCTGGGGCAAGGGCATGGCCGGCGACAAGGAAGCCGCTTTCGCCACCCTCTACAACGTGCTGGAGACCCTGTGCGGGCTGATCGCGCCTTTCGTGCCCTTTATGGCAGAGAGTATTTACCAGAACCTGGTATGCTCTGTGCAGCCGGATAAGCCCGAATCTGTGCACCTGACCGACTTCCCCGCCTGGGACGAAAGCCTCATCGATCCGGATATGGAGCGCCAGATGGAGGCCCTGATCGAGGCCGTCCAGCTGGGCCGCGCCTGCCGGAACCTGGCCAACCTGAAGGTCCGCCAGCCGCTGCGCGCCATGTTCCTGAAGGGCGCGTCCTTCGGCGAGGAATATGCCGCTCTGGCCGAGGACGAGCTGAACGTCAAAAAGGTGGAGTTCGTCCGCGACGCTTCCGCCCTGACCGATTACAAGCTCAAACCCCAGATGAAGACCCTCGGCCCCAAGTTCGGAAAGCTGCTGGGCAAGATCCGTGAAGCGCTGCTTCACCAGAACGGCAGCGACGTTGTGGCCGCCTTCGAACGGGGCGAAAACCTGATTCTGGATCTGGACGGCACCCGGGTTGAGCTGGAGCGCGGCGACGTACTCACCGAACCCATCCAGAAGGAAGGCCTGGCCACCCAGAGCGCCGGCGAAATGACCGTAGCCCTGGATACCGCCCTGACCGACGACCTGGTCCGCGAGGGCTTTGCCCGCGAGGTGGTCAGCAAACTGCAGACCATGCGCAAGGAAACCGGCCTGGACGTGACCGACCGCATTGCCGTTGCCTATGCCTGTTCGGATAATCTTGCCGCAGCGCTGGATGCCTTCCGCGGAATGATATCCGCCAGCGTGCTGGCCGTCCGCTTTGACCGTCTCGATGCCTGCGAAGGCAAGGAATGGGACATCAACGGCGAAAAGGCCGTCTTCGCCATCGAAAAAGCAGAATGATCCCGCCGGAGGGGACATTCCCGGTTACCCGAAATGTCCCTTCCCCCGGCAGTCTCCGCCCTGGGTCCTCCCACGGCGGAGTTTTTTTTTCGGACGTCATGGGGCATATCTATCCACGCATGTGATTTTCCCGATCTATAAAGAAAGCCCTGCCCGCCTCCCGGCACATATAAAAAACCGGCATCCTTTTTACTGGATGCCGGCATTCCCTTCGCTTCCCCATTCGAGGAGCAGGCGGGAACATTATTCTTCTTCGTCGTCCTCGACGTGGGCGTTTTCGATGATCTTCTTGGCAACGTCGGAGGGGACTTCCTCGTAGCGCTCAAACCTCATGGTAAAGCTGCCCCTGGCCTGGGTCATGGAGCGGAGGTCCGTCGCATACTTGAACATTTCGGCCTGGGGGGCTTCGGCGGTGACGCGCTGGAGACCGTTCACCTGGTCCATACCCATGATGCGGCCGCGGCGCTTGTTCATGTCGCCCATGATGTCGCCCATGTACTCGTCGGGTACGAACACTTCCACATGCATGATGGGTTCAAGCAGCACGGGGCTGGCATCGGCGCAGCCCTTCTTGTAGGCGATGCGGGCAGCCGTCTTGAAGGCCATTTCGGAGGAGTCGACCGGATGGGAACTGCCGTCATACAGCTTGGCATGCAGGCCCACCATCGGATAGCCGGCCAGGACGCCCTTGACGATATTTTCCCTCAGGCCCTTCTCAACGGAGGGGATGAAGTTGCGGGGGACCGCGCCGCCGACGACCGCGTCTTCAAATTCGAACTGGACGTTGGTGTCGCCGATGGGCGAGAATTCGATCCACACGTCGCCGAACTGGCCGTGACCGCCGGACTGCTTCTTGTGGCGGCCCTGGCAGGAGACCGTCTTGCGGATGGTCTCACGGTAGGGGATCTTGGGATCGGACAGGTTGGCCTGCGCGCCGAACTTGGTGGCCAGCTTGCTCTTGATGACGTCCAGGTGCAGTTCGCCCTGACCGGAGACCAGGGTCTCGGTGGTCTCGGCGTTCTTCTCCACCTTGATGGAAGGATCTTCTTCCTGCAGGCGGTTCAGGCCGGAGAAGACCTTATCTTCTTCACCCTGCTTGGCGGCGTAGATGGCCTTGGAAATGCAGGCTTCGGGATAAGCGATGGGAGCGTACTTGATCACGTGGCTGCTTTCGCACAGGGTATCGCCGGAGGATGTGAACTGCAGCTTGCTCAGGGCGCCCAGGTCCCCGGCAAACAGAGTGCCGGCAGCGACCTGCTTTTTGCCGCGCATGACGAAGATGCCGCCGGCCTTCTCGGCCTTTTCGGCGTTGGCGTTATACAGCGCGGTGGCGGCGGTCAGCTTGCCGGAGCATACGCGCACCAGGGACAGTTTGCCCACGAAGGGGTCGGCCACGGTCTTGAACACAAAGGCGCTGAAGGGCTCGGCGGAATCACACTTGATCTCCTCGCCGTTTTCGGTCTTCATGACGGCGCCTTCGGGAGAGGGCAGATATTTGACCAGGGTGTCCAGGAGCTTGGCGATGCCCACACCGGTGACGGCGGAGACCGCAGCTACGGGAACGATGGTGCCGTTGCTCATGCCGGCCCTGAAGCCCTGCAGGATCTCCTCGTGGGTCAGTTCGCCCTCCTCCAGGTACTTGAGCATCAGCTCGTCATCCGCGGAGGCGGCGGCTTCGGTCAGTTCCTCAAGGGCGGTGTTGATATCAGCGGACATATTGGCGGGCACGGGAACTTCCTTCAGTCCCTTGCCGGTGCCTTCATAGGCCTTGTTCTCCAGGACGTTCACCACGCCCTTGAAGGACGCGCCGGCGCCGATGGGCAGGAGCAGGGGGGCAACGGAGGTGCCGAATTTACCGCGAAGCTGCTCGACCACTTTTTCGAAGTTCGCGTTTTCAGTGTCCATACGGTTCACGATGAACATGCGGGCCACGTTATTGGCCTTGGCGGCGTCCCAGGCTTTTTCAGCGCCGACGGTCAGGCCGGAAACGGCGCCGACGACGATGCAGGCCGTTTTGACCACGCGCATGGCGCCGATCATTTCACCGATGAAATCGAAGTATCCGGGAACATCCACCACGTTGATCTTGGTCTTGTTCCATTCAACGGGCGCGAGCGCGGTGCCGATGGAGATCTTGCGTTTGATCTCTTCGGGGTCGTAGTCGGAGACGGTGTTGCCGTCGTCCACACGGCCCTGGCGATCAATGTGTCCGGCAGCGAAGAGCATCGCCTCTGTCAGAGTGGTCTTGCCCTCGCTGCCATGTCCAACCAACGCGATATTCCTGATGGATGTGGTTTGATAGTCTGCCATAATTCAGCCCCCTTGCGGCAAAAAATGAGTTGCTGACCCATTCGGTTTCACGGATGCGGCGAATGGCGCAAATACAACATAATCAAAATTATTTTATCAGATTCACCTATGAATGGCAAGTATTATTTTTTATCTTGCCTTTTCCTTTATAATTTGATAGAATATTTTCACTATGTGCATATCACGCGCCCGGCCCCGCCGGGCCGATTTGACTAAGAAAAAACTGTCAGTACCGGAGGAAACCCGATGAACCAGCCCACCCGAAACGCAGATGATGATACCCTGTTCCTTCCGGAATATTACCGCGATCTTACCGTCCTGCACCTCATCGGCCGGGGCCGCTCCAGCAAGGTGTACCTTGTGGAAAACCCGGTCGGGAAGAAGGCCGCGCTGAAGGTCACGATGTGCACAACTCCCCGGCTGACCAACAGTGCCATCCGTGAATACGCCTTTCTCCAGCGCCTGTCCGGCTCTTCCCGGGTGCTGGAGGGGTACGATTTCCGCCTGGAATCCTCGCCCCGCGGCATCATGACCGCCTGGCTCCTGGAGGAAAGCGCCCAGGTGCTTTCGGCCGACGACCCTACGCTGACCGCATGGGACCGTCTTGCCGTCGGCGTATCGGTATGCGAGGCGATGATCGACTGCCGCCGCAAGGGGATCGCCCACCTGGATATCAAGCAGAGCAATGTCTTCCACGGCCTGGACGGCGTGTGGAAGGTGGGCGATTTCAGCCATTCCGCCCGTTCAAACCATCTTGGAAGACTCCATACGGCTGTGGGCTCCCCCGGCTATATGGCCCCCGAAGTCTATACTCGGCACTGTTTTTCCCAGCAGAGCGAGATCTACTCGACCGGCGTTCTGCTCTACCGGCTCTTTGCGGGTTCGATGCCCTTCAAATGCGACGCGGCCCGTCCGTGCCGTTCCGAGGACGAGAGCGCGGACCGGGCCGGTCTGAGCGAGCCCCTGTGGCGGATCCTGGAAAAATCCACAGCTTACCGTCCCGAGGACCGCTATCCGTCTTTCGAGGCCCTTCGCGGCGACCTGCGCGCCCTGCACACCCGTGACCTCCCCAGCGCCAGCGAGCTCCGCTCCTTCACCCGTCAGATCTCCGAGGATACCCTCACCCTCGGGGACGGGGATACACTGCCGCGGACCATGGGCCACACCTTTTCCTTCGAAAACCGTTCCGACTCTCCCTACTGGTACGCCGAAGAGACCTGGTCCACCGAAGGCGCGGCCTTTGACTGACAGCCTCTCCTTTATCGACCTGTTTTTCAAAGCGGAGTCTTCCGGCCCCTGGGATCGGAAAACACTGTATTACGGACGCGCGCCGCGTCGTTTGAGACGGAAATGCGCGGTTTTTGCGCTTTGACCCGTTGCGCCTCTTTCCATCGGTGATATAATATTCTTGCGGATGGGAATGCTTGGCCTTCCCGTCCGGAACAAAGCATACTTACGCAAATGTCAAAGAATAAAAAAACAGAAAGAAGGGAATACAGATGAGTCAGAGCAACCGTAAATTCAACCTCACTTTTGTATCCGAAATGACCGGAGGCAACCGCATCGCCACTTTCGTCATGCTCGCGGGCCTCGGCGTCCTCATGCTTTTCTGGCCGAATGCGACCCTGAACGTTGCGGTCTGCATTGCCGGCGCCGTACTTATGTTCCTCGGCGCATGGTATGTGTTCTCCTGGTACCGCGGCGGACGTCTTGGGGATAAGGAACCGGTATTCATCGGCGCGGTCCTCGCCCTTGTCGGGCTTTTCCTTCTTGTGAGCCCCGGGTTTGTCATCACCATGATAAACGTCGTCGCCGGCATCCTTCTGATCATCTTCGGCTACATCACCCTGAGCGGCGCCCTGGCGTCCAGGTACGAGGATTCCAAACAGTGGATCATTTCCGCGGTCATCGGCGCCGCCACCCTGATTTTCGGGATCGTCTGCCTGTTCAGCCACAACGCCACCGACCTGATCGTGCGCGGTGTCGGTGTCGCCCTGATCTTCAACGCCGTGTCCCAGTTCATCGCCACCGGAAAAAATAACGGTTGATATTTTCCCTCAGGCCGCCACGGAACCGCTCCGCGGCGGCTTTTTCTGTGCCGCCGGCCTTCAGGCGGCATGGCTCCGTCCGGCGGGACGTTTTTTGCCCGGCAAGGGAGAAAATCGCCCGCTTTGGCCGCATTCCCCCTTGTCAAAGCACGCTTTTCCGTATATAATACCCGTGAGGAGGGTCATTATCCCTTCGGACACATTCCATGACATGATTTTGAAGGAGGTCTTTCCCATGGCTGTAAAGGTTGCTATCAACGGTTTTGGCCGCATCGGCCGTCTTGCCTTCCGTCAGATGTTCAATGCCCCCGGTTATGAGATCGTGGCCATCAACGATCTGACCAGCCC
>JAFWWK010000071.1 GCA_017523615.1 Clostridia bacterium | reverse complement strand
CGCGTTCACGAAGCGCACCTCGTGCTTCAGGTCAAACATGTAGCGGTTGTCGTCGTCCACAAAAATGATGTCGCCTTTGTACTGATCCACTGCCGCGTTGGCCATATCCAGGATCTTTTTTGTCTTGCCGGAGCCTTTTTTGCCGTGAATGACTTGTATCATGGCTGGTTGTCCTCCCCTTTCGATGATTGGGTATACCTTATTATAACCGAAATATCTCCGTTTGACCAGTACCGAACGGACAGAAAAGACACAGGGTGAAAAAAACGCGTCACACCGTTTCCACCTTGATCACGTTGGTCGAGCCGGTCTGTCCCAGGGGGATGCCGGCGATGATGATGACGGTGTCCCCCGGGTCGATCATGTCGATCTGGCGGGCGCAGTCGACCGCATGGGTCAGAAGGTGGTCGTAATCCTGCTGGTACAGGGATTTGACCGGATACACGCCCCAGGAGAGGGAAAGCTGGTTGAAGGTCTTTTCCTCGGGCGTGGCCGCGATGATCGGCTGGGAGGGGCGGAACTTGGAAAGGTTCCGGGCCGTGCCGCCGGATTTTGTCACCGAGATGATGACCCGGGCCCTGACGTCGTTGGCCGCCCTGCAGGCCGCGTCGCACACCGCGTTGGTTATGTCCTTGTCGGGAATGTCGTAATTGTGGATGCGCTGGCCGTAGATCTCGGACGCATCCTTTTCGGCCTGGGCGGCGATGTTGGCCATGGTCGCCACCGATTCCACCGGGAACTGGCCGGCGGCGCTCTCGCCCGACAGCATCACCGCGCTGGTGCCGTCGAAGACCGCGTTGGCCACGTCGGTGATCTCGGCGCGGGTGGGCATCGGGTTGGACATCATGGAATCCAGCATCTGAGTGGCGGTGATGACCATCTTGCCCGCCAGGTAGCACCTGGAGATCAGGCGTTTCTGGATGCCCGGCAGCCGGTTGTACTCCACCTCCACGCCCATATCGCCCCGGGCCACCATGATCCCGTCGGATTTCTCGAGGATCTCGTCAAAATTGTCGATGCCCTCGCGGTTTTCGATCTTGCTGATGATGCGGATGTCGTGCCCGCCGTGATAATTGAGGAACTTGCGGATGTCCGTCACGTCCTTGGCACAGCGGATGAAGGAGGCCGCCACATAGTCCACGCCCTCCTGCACGCCGAAATACAGGTCCTTCTTGTCCTGTTCGCTCATGTGGGGCATATCCACGTGCACGTCCGGCACGTTGACGCCCTTATGGTCGCTGACCGGGCCGCCGTGGAGCACGGTGCACCGTATCTCCTCCTCGTCGGCGCTTTCCACCCGGAGGGAGATCTTGCCGTCGTTGATCAGGATCATGTTGCCCTTTTTCAGGCAGCGGGGAAGGCCCGCATAGGTGACGGATGCCCTCGTTTCGTCGCCCTCCACGTCCTTCACCGTCAGGGTAAAGAGCTGCCCGTCCTTCAGCTCCACTGTATGGTCCCTGAAGTTCTTCAGGCGGATCTCGGGGCCTTTGGTGTCCAGCATGATGGCCAGCGGTACGCCCATATCCTTCCGCACGGCCTTGATGAGGTCGATGGTCTCCTTGTGGTATTCATGGGTCCCGTGGGAAAAATTGAGCCTGGCCACGTTCATGCCGGCCTCGATCATTTTCCTGATGGTCGCTTCGTTCCTGCTGGCCGGGCCGATGGTGCAAACGATCTTTGTCTTGCGCATGGCTTTTCCCCTTTTCTGTCAAGTCCCGGTATGCCGGATCCGTTTATATTTATATTATACCCTCACCACGGACAAAAAGCAAGGCGCTGCTCATTCGTCTCCGCCGCCGCGGACCGGAGGAAAACCTGAAAACAACCCCGGACAGTCCCGGCGGAAAAGATCCGCGGGGCAGCAGCCGGCCCCGCGGATCTTTTTTTATTGAAGGTTTTTCAGGTATTTCAGGTTCTCCGTGATGAAACCGTCCCTCTGCCGCACGCAGTCCGCGCTGCGCAGGGGATCGGAAGGCGTGTTGAAAACATAGTCCTCCAGGCGCTCAAGGTCGCTGACGGCCACGTGCATGCGGGTGTCGGAGGAGGCGTAATAGATGAACACCCTGCCGTCCGGGGCCACGCAGCAGCCGTTGGTAAACAGCACATTGCTCACGTCTCCGACCCGCTCGCTCCCCAGGGGAGCCATCAGGTAGCCGCCGGGCTCGGCGATCACCCGGGAGGGGTCGTCCAAAGCTGTCGCGAAGGCGTAGATCACATACCTGAGGCCGGCGGCGGTGTTCCTGACGCCGTGGGCGATGTGGATCCAGCCGCGGCCCGTTTTGAAGGGCACGCAGCCCGCCCCGTTCTTGGCCTCCGTCACGGTGTGGTAGCGCCGGAGGGAGGTCATTTTTTCCTCGTCGATCACGGCGCGGGTGATGTCCGCGCACAGCCCGAAGCCGATGCCTCCGCCCGAGCCGGTCTCGATGAAATCGTCCATCGGGCGGGTGTAGAAGGCGTATTT
>JAFWWK010000070.1 GCA_017523615.1 Clostridia bacterium | reverse complement strand
ATGGAGGACATGGTCCTTCTGCAGCTCATCGGCGTCAAGGTGGTTCTGGTCCACGGCGGCGGCCCCGAAATCACCGAGACCATGCAGCGCCTGGGCAAGAAAAGCGAGTTTGTGGACGGCCTGAGGGTCACCGACAAGGAGACCGTGGACATCGTCCAGATGGTCCTGGCAGGCCGCATCAACAAGACCCTGGTGAACCTTCTGCAGACCAAGGGCGGCCGGGCCATGGGCATATCCGGCATGGACGGGCGGCTGATCGAGGCGCGGCCCAAGGACGAGCGCCTGGGCTTTGTGGGCACGGTGACCCGGGTCAACACCCAGCCGATCCTGGACCTGCTGGAAAAGGGCTACATCCCGGTGGTCTCCACCCTGGGCTGCGACCGGCAGGGCAATGTATACAACGTCAACGGCGACACCGCCGCCGCCTACATCGCCGGGGCACTGGGGGCCAAGAGGCTGATCATGATGACCGACATCGCCGGCATCCTGCGGGACAAGGACGATCCCTCTACCCTGAGACCGCAGATCTCCGTCAGGGACGCCCGAAGCCTGTACGATTCCGGCATCATCTCCGGCGGCATGATCCCCAAGGTGGACTGCTGCATCCGCGCCATCGACCTGGGCGTAAAAAAGGTCATAATCATGGACGGCACCATCCCCCACGCGCTTTTGCAGGAGCTTCTGACCAACGAAGGCGCGGGCACCATGGTGGAGCCGTAACGCAGCTTCATGCCAGCGACCCTTAACCTCATTACTCGGACAGGAGAAAGCGTTATGTCAGAAAACGGGATCATGGCCCTGGACAGGGAATATGTCGCCGATACCTACGCCCGGTTCCCCATCGCCCTCGTTTCGGGCTCCGGAGCGCTTTGCCGGGACGAAAACGGCAGGGAATACATCGACCTGAGCACCGGCATCGCCGTCAACACCTTCGGGTATTCCGACGAAGCCTGGACCGAAGCCGTCACAAAGCAGCTGCACACCCTCCAGCACGCCTCCAACCTGTATTATACCGCCCCCTGCGCGCGCCTGGCGGAGATGCTCTGCTCCCGCACGGGGATGAAGAAGGTGTTCTTCGGCAATTCCGGCGCCGAGGCCAACGAATGCGCCATTAAGGTGGCTCGCAAGTACGCCCAGGACAAACGGGGGCCGGAATACTTTCACATCATCACCCTGAAAAATTCCTTTCACGGGCGGACACTGACCACCCTGGCCGCCACCGGCCAGGACGTGTTCCACAAGTCCTTCACGCCCCTGACCCCGGGCTTCCTTTACGCCGATCCCGGGGACCTGGCCGGCGTCGAAAAGCTGGTCGCCGAATACAAATGCGCCGGCATCCTTTTTGAGCCGGTGCAGGGCGAGGGCGGCGTGATGCCGCTGGATCCCGCTTTTGTCCGCGGCCTCAGGGAGATCTGCGACCGGGAAGACCTTTTGCTCATGGCCGACGAGGTGCAGACCGGCAACGGACGCACCGGCACGCTGTACGCCTATATGCAGTTCGGCATCGTCCCGGACGTCGTCACCACCGCCAAGGGTCTGGCGGGCGGACTGCCCCTGGGTGCCTGCATGATGGGCGAAAAATGCTGCCATGTGCTGGGAAGGGGCGATCACGGCTCCACCTTCGGCGGGAACCCGGTGGCCTGCGCCGGGGCGCTGAGTATCCTTTCCCGGCTGGACGGGGATCTTCTTGCCGGGGTCCAGGAGCGCTCCGAATACATCTTCGGCGAGCTCACGGACGCCAAAGGCGTGGAAAGCGTTTCCGGCCTGGGCCTGATGATCGGCATCAAAGGCCAAAGGAAGAGCGCCGACGTGCTCGCCGCCTGCCGTGAAAAAGGCGTGCTGTGCCTCACCGCCAAGGACAGGGTGCGCCTGCTGCCGCCCCTGAACATCCCCATGGACCTGCTCAAAAAAGCCGTCGGTATCCTGAAAGACGCCTTCGCCGACATCTGATCCATTCAGCCGCGCTTATGCCTTGCCCGAACACTTCCGCCGCCGACCCGGCGCGCTTTCATAGGAGGTAACACCCATGGACCTGAAAGGAAGAAGCTTTCTGACCCTCAGGGATTTTTCCGCGCAGGAGATCCTCT
>JAFWWK010000069.1 GCA_017523615.1 Clostridia bacterium | reverse complement strand
CTCCTCCCTCCCACGGAAATAAGCTGCCAGATGCTTTTCCAGCGCGGCTCGATGCTGGGCTTCATCATCCACAAGTGCAATTCTGATCATGGATCATTCCCTTTCTGCTGTCTATCGCGAGATGGAATGAGGACGCTATTAGAATGACGCCTGCATTTCCAAGAACGTTGTTGCATTTTCCATTCGATGGAAACATATTCAGGTAGATGCGTGGCTTAATTGGCCAAAAATATTGATTGCCGGGTTTCTTGTTAAGAATATCGATGATGATGTGCGCTAGAAATCCACAAACGAATGCAATACCCAGAGGCTCAGCAAAAAGCCAAATTGCCACACTGAACAAAGTACATCCGACAATTGAGTGAGTAAAGGTTCGATGACTTGTATGGACTCCCACGATGATCAGGCCAACAAAAGCGATCAAACCGATGATTGTTCTAAGCCCGAAATTGTTAGCAAAATACTCAATGATTCCATGCTTGAAATAGCTGTCTGCAAGAAGCGCTAAGCTGATAATGATTACCAGCTGAATTGCACTTTGAGTTAGCTCATTGTCATGAAAAAAACCTGGATGATCATTTCCAACTTCTCCATAAATCTCCGGGTCATAATACACTCCATCGCGGGTATAATCGGTATAATCATCGTCATCGGGCTTATTGATTTTCTTTTTGGTATTCAAATCAATATCAGGAAGCCACCCGCCAACAGCTCCTCCAATTATTGCGAACACACAGCTTGCAACTGTGCCAGGATGAATAACCGTAAGAGCTGTTGCTATACCAATAGAAACATAAGTCTTTCTTAACATGCAGATTTCCCTCGTGAAATAGTCAACCTTATGTAAATCAACCGGTGCTGATGTGCCTCAATGTAGAATCCCGGACTGTCGAGCCAAAGTCCAAGAAAAAACTTCTGCCACTTTGCCAGATTCCTTCAATCAAATCTATGCACCATGAGTACAGAAAGGAGGCACATTGACCAACAAGAATGATAGCTTGGTTATCAAAGAATCGAAGAAAGCAAAAAAGCCGACACTTGTTCTCATCATTGGCAACGGGACATATCCCGTCTTCCTGCAATTCAGCGCGAAAAGCAGCACTATTCTTGAAGAACGCATCAAGCAGCTAATCAGGCAGAAAATGTTTTCTTCCCCTGCCTGACACAAACAGAAAAGATCCTATTTCCCGCATGCCGCCGAACCAGTGGAAAAAGGCTTGACAAATGATCTATCTCTTCGTTTTGAATTCTTTCCTGAACACCAGCATCCCGTTTCCGTACGGATCGTCTTCCGCGCCGAACTCTTTGACGATGAACCGGTAGGCGTTCTTTTCCAGCACCTTTACGGACGCTTCGTTTCCGCAGATCACGCGGCCATAGACCGCAATGGTCCCAAAACGGGAGGCCGTGTAAGCGGAGATCGCGTCAAGAAGCTCCGAGGCGTAACCCCTGCGGCGATACTCCCGGCCGATACAGTATCCGACCTCGGTCTCAAGAGGCCTGCCTTCCACCCGGCTGACCCCTGCGTCGCCGATCAGCTGTCCCGTTTCTTTCAGCTCCGCGGCAAGCACGAAGGGCAGTTCCCCTCTGTCCACGCATTCGGCATAGAAGCGGACGGCGTCCAGCGCTTCCCCGGGATCGGCGTAGCATTCGTTGGGGAACCATTTTTTCACCTCTCCGTCCAGGTGGTTCTCATATAACGCTTGAGCGTCGTCATCACGGAATTTCCGGATGACCAGACGCTTTGTTTCGATCAGCTTTTCTGTGCCCATGTGCGTCTCCTGCCAGCGTTCCGCCTTATTTGATATTGATAAACACAAGACCGATCAGGCAGAGGGCTACCCCGGCCAGTTTGTTCCAGGTGATCGTTTCGTGATAAAGAAAAAAACCGACCAGCAGGAGCGCCGCCGCCAGGAACGCGCTCTGCACGATGAATCCGGTGCTCACCTGCCATCCTGCTTTATAGGCGCTGATCCATCCCGCTTCCAGGCCGACGATCACGATGCCGAGGACAAAGGAAGCCCAGTTCAGTTTTCCATATTCCCTGATCAGGTTTCCGCCGGATCCGAGGGTAAAGTAAAGCACTGCGCTTGCCGCTGCGCCAACCAGATATGTTACGATCAGCGAGGCGTAGGGATCGATCTCTTTCGACACGGATCTGGTGCAGATCCGGTAGAAAATATTGGATATCACCACCAGAGCCATCGGGAAAACGAGGGCCATGGCGCAATTCCCCCTTTCATAGATCCTTGGAGGCGCGATCAAAGTGGCCGGAATGTACCGCCGATCCTGTTTTCTGCGGCGGGCGCCGACGCGCTCTGATGACGCGGGTCATTCCGCGGCGCAAGGCACGCGTCCGGATCATAACAAACCGGGAACACCGCGCCGTTGACTATCCGTATTTTTTCCTTTTTCACGCATACGGAAGCCTCTTGATCGGTCCCTATAAAAGTCCGTGAAGAAGCGTGGCCTGAAAACAGGCTTTATTCTTCAGGCGGCGGCAAGGCAGCGGTCACAGCGCTTTTTTGGGGCAGTTCCTGACGCATTCCATGCAAAGGATGCACTCGGTGCCGTTTTTCCGCTTTCTTGAATTATCCGTGACGTCCACGTTCATCGGGCATACCCGTTTGCATTTTCCACAGGATACGCATTTCTGCTTATCGCATTTGACCCTGAGAAGGGCAAAATAGCTCATGGGCTTCAAAAACACCGTGATGGGGCAGATATATTTGCAGAACGCGCGGTTGTCCTTGAACGCGTACGCAAGTCCGATCCCGACGGTGTAATACAGGAAGTTGCCGATGACAAAAGCCCAGAACATGATCCTTTCGAGGTTTCCGGTGTGCGTGAGGAACAGCGCCGCGACGAAGATCAGCGACAGGGCAAAAGTGACATACCGGATCCATCCCAGCTTCTTTCGCGGTGCGGCGGGTACTTTCCAGGGGAACAGATCCAGGACCATCGCCGTCCAGCAGGCATAACCGCACCAGCCGCGCCCGAACAGGAGAGGTCCAAAGATCTTTGCCACCGCGTAATGGATCGTCGCGGCCTCAAAGACACCTGTGAACAGGTAATACCAGAACCCCTCGATCTGCATATTTTCATTGCTGACAAGACCGAGATAGACCAGCATATACAATCCCACAAGCAGCTGGACGACGCGCCGGGCATGGGGATATTTCCTGATATACAGCACCATGCCCAAGGCAATGGAACAGCCGATGTAGCTGAAGTTGAAAAGGTAAAAAATGTTTTCCTTCGTCAGCCATAATGTGATCGCTATGGCCTCGAATACGGTCAGCATGACAAGGGGCAGGGCATATTTCTTCATTTGGTTTTCCTCTTGTTAATTTTTGCGGATCTTATCCGTGACTGAACTGCGTATTTCATCCCCGAAACGGGCCAGCAGCGCATTGGCGGGTTTCCCGAAGGTGCAGTAGCCGTTATTGTCCGTTCCCGCATATTCGGGATAGAGCCGGGTGGCGGACCAGTCCCACCAGCCGACGCCGCGGACGAAGGGGTATTCCCTGAGCGCGCGAAGGAAAGCCGCGTACCACCTTGCTTGGGTCTCCGGATCGGTCCCTTCGCCGTATCGCCAGTCATTGGGCCGGGTATCGCTGTTTCTCCTTGAAGGGCAGCCGCATTCCATGAACATAAAGGGTTTACCGGCTTGTTCCGCCGTTTTCCGGATGCGGAGGAGGTTTTCGCCGATGCAGCCGATGGGATAGTAGCCGGAGGAGGAGATCACATCCACCGCGTCCCACCATGTGACGCGGTCCTCCTGGTATTTGTCGCAGTTGTAGGTGATGGGCCCGGGGTAGATATCCCGTACCTGGCGGCAAAGACGGCGCCATTCATCCGCCCTGTGGTCCGTGCCCACCATTTCGCATCCGACGCAGAAAAGATCCGCGGCGTTGTCCCGGGCCATCTCGGCGACGGCACACACATGGTCCGTCCAATGGGGGAACCAGTCTCCCCATCCCGGTTCCACAGGGACCGATTCGTCGAAAAAGCGGATATATGCCCGCCAGTACCCGTCCCGGCAGTTCACCATGGCCTTCAGGATCACTTTAAGGCCCAGTTCACGGGCGCGGGATGAAACGCGGCGAACGTCCTCAGCGTCCATTACGTCGGGGCCGGAGGAGACGATGTCCGTTGAATAGCAATGCTCCTGCCAGGCGCAGACCGGCAGGATGACCGCGTTGCAGCGGGTGGTTTCGGCCATCAGGTCAAGGGAATGCCTCCAGGCGCTTCCCAGGGTGAATCCGCGTTTTTCGCAGAAGCCGAAGGTGTAGGCGTTCAGGAAGGTATTGTCGAAAGAATGATCCGGCATGGGTCCGTCCTCCGATCGGGCGGCGGGTGCTGTGGCGGTCGCAGTATCCATTTGATTCAGGCGGTTTCGCCGGCAAGGAAGGAAAGGACTCGCCGCCACCAGGGGAAAAGGACGCTGTCGGGCGAACGGTAGATCTCGTGCTTTGATCCGGGGACCCGTTCCAGGGAGCCGTTTTTCAGATGCGAAACGAACGCTTCCTGGGCGGAGGGGATGACGCTGGAATCGTTTTCGGCGCCGAAGACCCGAACAGGGATGGATATCTTTTCCGGCATACCGGGACCCAGCAGTTTCTTGGTCACGTTAATGGCCTCCAGGGCCCAGCGGTAGGAGGGACCGTTGTTCGTAAATTCCGCGGTGGCCCCGCGAAGAGTCTCATACCAGTTGAAACGTTCCCGTCCCGTGGCGCAGGAGGTGTCGAAATCTTCAGGACCGGCATAGGGCCGGGATATGAAAGCTCGGCGCTGTCCAAGGCCCAGGGTGATGGGCACCCGACATACCGCTTTCACCAGGGACGCGGGCGCGCCGCCCAGGTTTGGCGCGATCATCGGCGATAAGAACACCGCCCGTTCAAAGGGGCTGTGTTCGTTTTCCAGGTACATGGCGGAAACCGCGCCGCCCATGGAATGGCATAACAGCACTTTCGGCCCGGGCATCGGTACGAGGACCTCGGTGACGACGGCCTTCATATCCTCAACATAGTCCTCAAAACGGTCCACGTGGGTGAGCGACAGGTCCTGTATGCCGCTCTTGCGTCCGGATCTGCCGTGTCCCCGCTGGTCGTAGGCCAGGATGCACCAGCCGTTCTTCAGAAGAGAGTGGATGATCTCGGCGTACTTTTCGATGTTTTCGGTAAAGCCATGGACGATCATTACCGTACCGCGGGGCGTCCCTTCCGGGACGAACCGGGAGGTGAAAAGGCTGACGCCGCCGCGGTTTACTCTCAGGTCGGTGCGGTGACTTGCAAGAAAAGGAATGACCCGCGTTTCCATTACGCGGCTGTAATCGGAGGAGAGCACAAGGCCTTCTTCGTTGAACAGTCCGCCGTTTTTCGTATCGTGTGAAAATTCTGCCATGGGACGCCTCCGGAAAGGCCGCGCTGCGTCACGCTGCCATGATAAAATAATTGTATTGCTTTTCACCGTACCTGTCAATCCGCAGGCGGCACGCGGCGGAACGCGTATTTGCCGCGGCCGGGTATCATCATCGGGGGAGAAGGGGATCGCTTCAAAGATACCGAATGATGATCAAAAAAAAGGAGACGAAGACAGCGGGCGCAAACGGGAAAAGAACAGTGAAACATGCAACTTTTTTTTATTATCGGGGAAAAGCATCTGTTTTTACGCCGCGAAGCATGATATAATGAAAGGCAGGATCGGGGCTTCGGGGAACGTTTTTCCCTGGAAACACGGTTTTCCCGCCCGGGGCCCGCACAGGATGATCACGAAAGGTGCAGGATATGAAACGTTTTAAACACATGGTCATCGGCGGGATCCAGTCCAAGGTGTTCAACCTGATCCTGGTCACAGTGCTCCTTATGTCCGCCGCGTTTCTGATCATCTCCCAGTACCAGGAAAATATACTGATCAATCTGGCCGGGGAAACCAGCGCGCGCCAGCAGGCAGCCATAGAGGATACCACGAACGGTATCATGGATTCGGTGGTGGAAAAGACCATGTCCCGGACCACGGAGCTTCAGGCTGTCCTGGCGGACCAGATGTTCCACAGCTTGGGAGTCCGTGTGCAGATGCTGGGGGATTATGCCGGGAAGCTATTTGCCAACGCGGATCTGGTGCCTTCGGCGCCGTATCAAGGCCCCGATCCGCAAAGAAACGGCGAAGTGCTCACACAATTGATCCTTGCGGAGGGCGTGGACCTGAGTGACCCGGAGCTTGAAAGGCGCGTGGGCATCGCCGCCAATATGTCGGACCTGATGGTATCGCTGTTCGGTGTGTCGGCGGAGACCAACTCCTGCTTTATCGCCCTGCCCGACGGTGTTTTCCTGGTGACGGACGACCGCACCGTGTCAAAGTTCGATGCTTCGGGAGCTCCGGTGCCTTATGATCCCCGGACCCGCCCCTGGTATATCCAGGCGGTGGAAGCGGGAGGCCTGATCTTTACCGACGTCGAAGTGGACGCCTTTACCGGCGACATCGGGATCGTAGGCGCGATGCCGGTATATCTGGACGGCGAATTGATCGCCGTGGTGGGGTCTGACCTGTTCCTGACCTCCATGCGGGATGCGGTGCAGGCGTCGGACGAGGATGGGACGTTCCTTTGCGTGATCAACCAATATGGGCACGTGGTGTTTTCGCCCCGGTCCGAAGGGTATTTCGGAGTTAAGTCCTCCGGCGAAGCCACGGACCTGAGGCTTTCGGACAACACGGAGCTGGCGGCTGTGATCGAGGACGCGATGCAGGATGTCACCGATATGAAGACTGTCCGCCTGGAGGACGGAGAGTATTATATCATCGGCGCCCCGATGGAGACCGTAGGCTGGACGCTGATCTCGGTGTGCAGCCTGGAGGTGGCCGGTCAGTCCGGTGCGCTCCTAAGGGACAATTATCGCGCCATAGAGGAAGAGACCAACGCGGAATACATCGACCGGACGGGCAAGGCGAGGGCCTCTTCCCGTATACTGCTGATCGGCATTACCCTGGTGGTGTTGGGCGGGGCTCTGATCCTGGGCAAAAGGATCGTTAAACCCATCAACTCCATTACCAGGCGCATTTCCCAGCTGGACGTAGACGACCCGGTGTTCCGGATGGAGGACGCCTTCCGCACCGGGGACGAGGTGGAAGAACTGGCCCGTTCCTTTGCCGACATTTCCCAGAAAACGGTGGATTACATGGAGCAGGTCAGGACCGTGACCGCCGAAAACGAACGCGTCAGCACCGAGCTGGGCATGGCCACCCGCATCCAGACCGCCATGATCCCCCACATTTTTCCCGCGTTCCCTGACCGGCCGGACTTTGACATTTATGCAAGCATGGATCCCGCCAAGGAGGTCGGCGGTGATTTTTACGATTATTTCCTGATCGACGACGACCATCTGTGCATGGTGGCCGCCGACGTTTCCGGCAAGGGCGTTCCCGCCGCTCTGTTTATGATGGCCTCCAAGATCATCCTGCAAAGCTGCGCCATGCTCGGGCATTCTGCCGCGGACATCCTGATGAAAACCAACGATGCTATCTGCTCAAATAATGAAGCGGGGATGTTCGTTACCGTGTGGCTGGGTATCCTGGAGCTTTCCACTGGCAAACTGACCGCCGCCAATGCCGGGCATGAATATCCCATCCTGAAGCAGCCGGGAGAGCCCTATACCCCGATCAAGGATGTGCACGGGTTCGTCATAGGCGGTATGGAGGGAATGAAATACCGGGAATACGAGATCCTTCTCAAGCCAGGCGCCAGGCTGTTCACATACACCGACGGCCTGCCGGAAGCCACCAACGCGAAAAACGAGATGTTCGGGATCGACCGTGTGGTGGCGGCACTGAATGAGACCCCGGAAGCCGCGCCTGAGGAGACCCTGGCAAGCGTCAAAAGGGCTGTGAACGATTTTGTCAGAGATGCGGAGCAGTTTGACGACCTGACTATGCTGTGCTTGGAATATAAAGGAAATAAGCGCCAGGGAGGTGATAAATCGTGAAGGAGATGACACTGGAAGCGAAGATCGAAAACATCCCCCGGGTGACCGCGTTCATCGATGAACAGCTGGAGGCGCTGGACTGTTCGATGAAGGCGCAGATGCAGATAGACGTGGCCATCGACGAACTTTTCGGCAATATTTCCCATTACGCTTACGTTCCGGGCACCGGCGAGGCGACGGTCGGTTTTGACTTTGACGAAGAAACGCGGACGGTTTCCGTCATTTTTTCAGACAGAGGCGTTCCGTTCGATCCCCTTGTACGGATCGACCCCGATATCAGCGCGCCGGCTCAGGAAAGGGCTATCGGCGGCCTGGGGATTTTCCTGGTAAAAAAAACGATGGACAGCCTGGAATACCGGTATGAGGACGGGAAAAACGTGCTGACCATCAAAAAAAAGATCTGACCGGGGCGACCGGGCAGATCTGATACCGGATACTGCTTGATCTGCACAACATGAGAGCCTTTCTTTATCGGATTCAGCTTTCCAAACAGAAAAATGGAGGATATGAAAATGAAGATCACCAAACATTCAGAAGGCACCGCCCTTGAGATCGCCCTGGAGGGCAGGCTGGATACAAACACGGCCCCCGAGCTGGAAAAGGAACTGAAGGAAAGCCTTGGCGGCGTGACCGACCTGACGCTGGATTTTGCCAAGCTGGAGTATATCTCTTCGGCGGGCCTCAGGGTGCTTCTGTCCGCTCACAAGACGATGCAGGGACGGATGACCGTAAAGAACGTAAACGATATCGTGAGCGAGGTCTTTGATGTGACCGGATTCGTCGATATCCTGAATATTGAGTAAGAGGACAAAATGAAAACAGACGTGATCACTGTAACGGGCAGGCAGGCAGAGGAAGTCCTGCGGCTGGTAGACAAAACGGCGGTATACAAGGAACTGTCGGAAAGGAATGCCCTGCGGCTCCGCCTGCTCGCTGAGGAGACCCTGGGCATGATGCGCGCCATCACAGGCGAAAGAAGGGCGGAATTCTGGCTGGAGGATAAGGACGGCGTATTCGAAATGCATCTCAGGATGCATACGCCGATGGATGAACACAAAAAGGAACAGCTGCTTGCCGCTTCCCGCAGCGGCGTGAATGAAGCTACAAGGACCCTGATGGGGAAGATCCGCGCCTTTTTTGAACCTGACGGGGAGGTGCCCCTGCTTCTCCGGGCCGAGGTGATGGCTGATGCGCCGCCGGAAATGTACGACAGCATGATGTGGTCCATGGAAAACTACCGGGAGGAACTGTATGCCCGCAGGGAGGAGACCGACGGGGACGCCGCGAAAGCCTGGGACGAACTTGAGAAGTCGGTGGTATCCCATGTGGCGGACGATATCCGTGTGTTCATCCGCGGGAACACCGCGGAAATGACCATCATCATGAAGATCGCCTGAAAAACCGCGCGAACATAAACCATACAGAAAGACATTTCACATTGGAGGAAAAAAACATGACCATCAATAAAAAACAAAACGGGACAAGCCTGGAAATCGCCGTGGAGGGCCGTCTGGACACCACGACCGCGCCGATGCTGGAGGAAGAACTGAACAAGTCCATGCCCGGAGCGGAATCGCTGATCCTGGATTTTGCAAACCTGGCTTACATCTCCTCCGCGGGGCTCCGTGTGCTGTTGGCAGCGCATAAGGCCATGACGCCCAAGGGCGGCATGAAGGTGATCAACGTGAACGAGATCGTGCAGGAAGTGTTCGACGTTACGGGGTTCGTCGACATCCTGGATATCGAATAATACCATAGGCAGAGCATAAACCGGGGGAATAGCCCGCGCGGAAGAGACCGCCGGAGCGTTTCCCGGTTTTTTTGTAAGAATACTGCCAGGGGCCGTGCCTGAAGCGGGACGGCTTGATCTTTATCCATGACCGTATGAGGGGAGAGTATTCGGTTTTACCGGTTGCCGGACATCATGAGAGGCTGTCCCTCCTACCGAACAGGAAGTGATTCGGAATGCGCGAAGAATGGATCGATGTGAACGGCGTCAGGCTGCGCTATGTGCTGGCGGGCGATGGCGGAAAAGATGCGGTGCTCATTCACGGGAACGGGGAGGATCATCGTTTGTTTGACCATGTGATCCCGCGTCTTATTTCCGCGGGCTTTCGCGTGTATGCTCCGGATTCCAGGGGACATGGGGAAAGCACGCCGGTGACGGAATACCATTATGCGGATATGGCGGAGGATATTTACCGGTTCATCCGCAGCCTCGGGCTAAGAAAACCCCTTCTGTACGGCCACAGTGATGGGGGGATCATCGGTCTGCTCCTTGAACTGTCCCATCCCGGAACGCTGGGGCTCCTGGCGGTGAGCGGAGCCAACCTGAGCCCGGAGGGCTTGGACCGGGGGCTGATCGCCGAGCTGGAAGACAGGGTCCGGATCACGCCTGACCCTCTTGCCGCCCTGATGCTGAACGAGCCCCGCATCGATCCGGCCCGGCTTCGGAGTATACGGATCCCGACACTGGTCATGGCGGGGGAACGGGACTTGGTCATTCCGGAGGAGACACGGCGGATCGCGAAAGGCCTGCCCCTGGGACAGCTTGTGACCGTGGAAAGAGCAGATCACGGGAGCTATGTGACGGACGGCACCGCGGCTGACCTTGTGATTGCATTTGCCGCGGAGCATGAAGGACCGGACGGCGGTTTTTCCTGATCTCCTCTGCAGCTGATCATTTTAAGAGACCGATTTATGCAGATCGGGCTCTTTTTCCGGAAAGAAGATGCATCGGATGAATAAAAAGGCCCTTGCCCTCCTTGCTGTGCTGGTATGTATATTTGCGTCTGCCCGGTCGGAGGATTTTGATTATCCATCGGCGGTCACCTTCGGGTCCTTCCTGTTCGATCTGGTGGATATTTATGAAAACGGCGGCGACTTGAGGCGCATTGACGCGGACGCGGAGGAACTGGGTGATGAACTCGCCTTTGCCATCGCGGAACACTGGAAACGAGTATACCTGGACCCGGATTATAAGCTTTATCTGCATGGCAAGGACGATCCTGCCCAGCTTCCGATCAGCGAGCCCCATGCTATCGTGGTCCTGGGATATGAACTGAAGGACGGGAACATGACGCCGGAGCTCAAGGGAAGGTGTGAGGCCGCGGCTGCTCTGGCAGAGGCCTTTCCGGCGTCCGTTCTGGTTTTGTCCGGCGGTGCCACCGGGAAAAACAACCCCAGGGGCAACACGGAGGCGGGGAGGATGCGCAATTACCTTGTGGACCGCTGCGGGGTGGATCCCGCCCGTATCTTTACCGATACCCGGGCTAAGGATACTGTGTCCAACGCCCTCAATACCCTTGCGATCCTGGAGGCACAGGGCATCGGGAGCATGACCCTTGTCACTTCATCCTATCACCAGCGGTGGGGCCAGGCGATCTACAATGCCGTTTCGGTCATGTATGCCATGGAACACGGATGGAAGGTGGATATCGTCGGAAATTACTGCTACGACACCAGGCCTTCGGTGGCGGCTTATTACTGGGACGCCCGGATCGCCGTGCGGCAATTGGGTACCCTGATCGGCCTGCCGGACAGCCAGATGGCTTTGCTTCCTCTTCCGAAGCAGCACAAATAAACATTTTTGCGAGGACAGCGATGGGCTGTCAGACAGGAGAAATATATGTTCTTGTGCGCGGATGACATGGAAGACCTTGAAAAATATCCCTGGCATGTGAGGGACGTGCATATCAGCGATCCCTTTATCCTGGCAGACCGGGCGAGCGGGCGATATTATACTTATGTTCAGTTTACGGATCAACGGCTATTTCCGGAGGTGCCGGCAGGCCCGGGGTATTTCTATGTGCTGGAAAGCCGGGACCTGGTCCACTGGTCGCGGCCGCGGGTATGCTTTGAAAAGGGGATCCTTGGGGACTGCCTGGATATGTGGGCACCGGAATGCCATGTCTGGAAAGGAAAATATTACCTGATCAGTTCCTTCCGTGCGCCAGGGAATTACCGGCGCTGCCGGCTGCTGGTGTCAGACAGTCCTCTGGGACCGTTTTTGCCCGCAGGGGAGGAGCCGGTGACACCGGAGGGCTGGCATTGCCTGGACGGCACCCTTTACACCGACCGGAAAGGCATGCCCTGGATGGTCTTCTGTCACGAGTGGCTGCAGGTGGGGGACGGGCAGGTCTGTGCCCTGCCCCTGTCCGCAGACCTGAAGAAAGCCGCGGGGGAGCCGGTCATCCTGTTCCGGGCGTCCGATGGACCATGGACAGGTCCCAGCGGGGTGACCGACGGCCCGTTCCTGCATCGCCTGCCCGGCGGAAAGCTGATGATGCTCTGGTCCAGCTTCACTCCTGAGGGAGCTTACGCGATCGCCGCGGCGTACAGCGCTTCCGGTGAGATCAACGGCCCATGGATCCAGGAAAAGGCGCCTCTGTATGCCCTGGACGGGGGCCATGCCATGCTTTTCCGCGCTTTCTCCGGCAGGCTGATGATGGCCTGCCATTGCCCCAACGACCACAGGCGCAAAAGGATATTGCTGTTTGAGATGGAAGAGACGGCAGAGTCCCTTCGCATCGTCAACGAGGTCACGGGAAACTGGTACGGCGCCATCGGCGGCCGCGGAGCGCAGTACGCCTACAGGGAAAAATTTAATGGGATCCCCTGCTTTGCAGAGGATCCCAGAGCGTGAGTTGTTTTTCTGATACTGATCAAAATGGTTTAGCCAATTTGAGATGCCGCGTGCTGCGCACGCTCCATGCAGTGCAATGCGCTGCATGACGTCCCATGCGATCTCATACGCGCCTTCGGCGCTATTAAAACAGCATTAGCTGTTTTTAAATCTGTATGATGCGGTCGAGCGAAAGGATGCGTTGTATTATCGGCATCCTTTTTTCGCCTGCGTGGCATGGTCATTTGATGTCGGCGTTCACATACAGGTCGTCGATCTTGCCCCAGGCGCCCGCGCCGTCGCAGCGCACATAGATGCCGCAGACGACGTCCTGACCTTCATCGCAGGAAAAACTGATTTCCGGGGTCTTCCACTCATTCCATTTGGTGATGATGACAGGGCATGTCGCGACGATATCCCCGTTGATCTTTACATAACTCCAGATCTCCTGCTCCCCGGCGTCGCCGCCCATCACCGAAATGCCGGCGACCCAGTTTCCGGCGGGCAGGCCTTCGATCTTCTGTTCCATGGTGAATTCCACACTAGTGGCTTTGGCGGAATAGAAATGCCAGTGCCAGGCTCCGGTGAGGGAATCGTTCTTTTTTTCTTCACGGTATAATTGCTCTGCGCCGCGCAGGTCCGTGCAGGTCCACATGGTGGTGTCCGCGTCCTCAAAGGAAGCATTCCGGGCATAATTGTAAAGCACCACATGGACTTTGGCTACGGTCCGCATGCCTCCGGCGGTACCGGTGACGATATGATCGGTCGGGGCGGATGTATCAAGTTCGGAGGGGTCGGTATCCCATACGACAGGTACCTCCCGGCGGCTGTCGTCGTTCATGACGGCGCTGACAGTGCCGGGGAGGACGACGCTCTGTCCGATGTCCACCGTGATCTCGACGTCGTCCACGCTGTCGGGGATGATCTCGGTCTCATGGCCTTCCCGAAGGTATTTGAACACGCTGAGGCTCGGCAGGGCTTTTCCCCGGGCGTCGAACATGGCCTGGTTGTCACAGGCGGAGCCTCCGTAGTATTTGCCGGCGTCGGCGGGATCGTATTCGGCCGCGTAGGAGGAAGCCCAGCCGCTGCCGTATTTTTCCCAAAGGAGGTGGTTCTCTTCCCAGGAGGAAGTGCCTACGGAGATCCATGCGCCTTCCCAGTAAAAGATCCCCAGGCCGCCGATGGAACTGACAGCCGCGGCCACGGCGCGCACCTCATTGGCCTGGCCCTGGACCGTAAAAGGCCAGGGATGGTCATAGGCCCCGCCCTCACCGATGGTGTTGCCGGAAAAATCGCTGTCTTCAAGGGTCCATGCGTAGCTTGTTTCAGCCACCATGACGGACTTCCCGTATTTCTCCCTGATCTGCCCAAGCACTGAAGTCAGGTTTTCCAGGGTGCCGTGCCAGTAGGGGTAATAACTGGTGGCAAAGACGTCGTAATCCAGATCGTAATAGGCCAGCTTTGAAGCCCAATTCAGGTAGTTGTCGGCATTTTCGGGATTGGCGAAATGAACCGCGATCAGGATGCCCGGGTCGCTTTCGCGTACGGCGCGGGCGGCGGATCCCATCAGGTGCCAGACGATGTTCATCCAGATTTTTTCCCCGCAGAAACGGCCGTTGGTCTCGTTGCCCAATTGGACCATGCCTACATCGACCTCATTATCCCTGAAGGCCGCGAGGCTGTCCAGGGTGTAACGGTAGACGGCTTCGGCCTTTTCCTCGATGGCCATTCCCTGCCAGGCTTTGGGTGCCTGCTGTTTGGAAGGATCGGCCCAGAAATCTGAGTAATGGAAATCCACCAATAAGCGCATACCGTTTTCCGTGGCGCGCTTTCCGATGGCTACGGCACGGGCAAGGTCATTCCCCCCGCCGCCATAGCTGAAGCCGCTTTTGTCATACGGATCCACCCACACCCGGACGCGGATCCAGTTGACGCCGTGGGAGGCCAGGATCGCGAACAGGTCCTTTTCCTGGCCGTCGTCGTCGTAATACCTGACGCCGCTTTCCTCCAGGGCGATCACCGACGACACGTCCATCCCCAGAATGAAATCCTCACTGAGGCCCGGTATTGCCTCGACGAATATCTCTCCTTCCGCCAGAGCGGGAAAGGCGAGAATGATAAGCAGCAGTGCCAGCCCAAGAGAGATCAGCCTGAGATGCATGGTCAAGTCCTCCTTGTCGGAAAAAATAAAAAGCATGCCCACGGGGGCACGCTAAGGGACGGAACTATTCGTCAGCGATCTCAGGTACCTTGACACCGACATAGTACCTGTCCGCTACTGCTTCATAGGGATCGCGGCTGACCAGGGTGCTTTCGACGAGCACGCCGTTTTCCCAGCGCTGGAGATAGGTCTCGTTGATAAAGCCGTCGTGCCCCGCCCGATCCAGGAATTCCTCGTCGGTGTAGGTTACGTAAAGCTGCTTGATGTCCTTGACGTATTCGGGGATCTCGGGCTTCGGGATCTCTTCGACGGTCTGGGTCTCCAGGGTGTAGTATACCCCGTCCCCCAGGGAACGGCCGTAAATGCGCACGATGCATTCCAGGTTGCCGCCGTTTTTCTGTACATGGGCGGTGATGTAGATGTTGCCGAGGGAATTGTTGACGAACACCAGGTCGATCTTGCGGCCGCCCCAGTAGACGGTGGCGTCCTGGCCGAACACCGTGTAGGATACCAGTTCAGAATGGGGTTCGCGTTTCGTGACCTTCAGGTTGGCGCAGAGCACCGCCTTATAAATGGTGGTCGACGCCTGGCAGACGCCGCCGCCCACGCCGGTCACGGGCAGGTTGTATACGTATTCGACAGCGTCAAGGAAACCGTTGGCTTTGTTCCTTTCGCCGACCACGGCGTTGAAGGAGACGCTTTCGCCGCTCTTAACCACAAGGCCGTTGAAGCGTGAAAAAGCCAGGCGGATGTTGTTGTTGCGGTTGTCGGTGGAGGAAGAGGAGATAGGGGTCACCCCGGTGGAAAGCAGGGTCACCTGGGACCTGATGTCGGCGGTGGTGACCTTGGGGTACAGGGTTTCCGGGATCAGCTGCAGCGCGCCGGAGGTGCCTTCTCCGGCCAAAGTCAGGATCTGTTCCCGGACGGTGGAGGTATCCAGCCGCCGTCCGTTTGCTTCGGGCGAAATGGTAAAGGGATCCGGCGCGTCCGGATCAAAGGACGCCAAGTAGGCGTCCCGGGGAGCCATGTACATATCCTCGGCGATGGGAGCCAGGACCATGCTGTCCAGGTATTCCGTATTCATCTGGGTCTGGGTGGTGTACAGGCTGTACGGCTGCTCCGCCAGGGCCAGGATATCGCTTTCGATATCGAAAACCGATCCGGTATGGCCAAGGGCATAGGCGTTCCTTACCAGGGACTCCACCTTGACAAGATCAGTATGGATGCCGAGGGTCTCATAGTTGACCGTGAAATAAAGGTGCCCGTTGTATACCAGGTCCAGTGCCCAGGAATTCTGCTGCCGGGTCACGGAGGCGACCACGGCGTCGTATCCCTGCTGCAGGGTCTTGCCGCCCATGGGGATGCCGTCAATATAGATATTGTCAATAAAAACACCGCTGTACTTTTCGGCGGCGGACCAGGCCCTGTACCATTTCAGGCCGAACCAGACCCCCGCGCCGACAATAAGGAGCGCCGCAATGCATAGAAACAACTTGCCGGGGGAAAACTTTCCCCCGCCGCGGCTGCTGCTCCTCCGCGGCTGCCGGGGAGATGTCTGCGGCCCGGCAGCCGGAGCGGTATTCGGTTGGCTGCCGGGAAAGCCGAAATCTCCCCGAAAGCCCTGTTCTTGAAAATTCATTAAAAGATTACTCCCGGAATGACAGTGGAAAAATATGACCGCCGCCGGCGTGCGTGCAACGAAAAGGCACGCCGATAATGCCGCTTACTGAACGAAGCCCGCGGCGCTGACGGAGGCGTCCTCGGACGGGGTCCCGTTGATGAAGGCAAGGAATTCCGCGCGGGTCACGGTCTCCTTTTCGATCAGGAGCCGGCCCAGGCCGTTCAGTTCGTCCATGTGATCCTTCAGGATGGCAATGGCCTGACTGTAGCAGTTGTCGAGGATGGAGCGGACCTCTTCGTCGATGACCGCGGCCGTCTGCTCGCTGAACTCCCTTGTCTGGCCGAATTCCATGCCCACAAAGACCTCCTGGTCGCTGCCTAAGTACATGGTGCCGAGCCTGGGGGACATGCCGAATTTGGTGACCATGGCCTTCGCAATCTCGGTAGCGCGTTTCAGGTCGCTGACGGCACCGGTGCAGATATCCTCCTGGGTGAGGCTTTCGGCTGCGCGGCCGCCCATCATCATGGTGATGTTCTGCAGAAGCTTCTGACGGCCCTGGTGGTCAAATTCCTTTTCGGGCAGGGCCAGTGTGAGGCCGGCGGCCTGCCCGCGGGGAACGACGGTGATCATGTGGATATCGTCGCACAGCGGCAGGTAATGGCCAACAATGGCATGGCCCGCTTCGTGGAAGGCCGTGATACGCAGGTCCTCTTCCAGCACTTTATGGCTTCGCTTTTCAGGGCCCATCTGGATGCGTTCCACGGCTTCCACCAGGTATTTCTGGGATATCTGCCGGTCCTTGGCCCGGGCGGCGAGAATGGCGGCTTCGTTCATGATGTTTTCAAGATCGGCGCCGGTGGCGTAGGGAGTGCGTTTGGCGATGTTGTCAAGGTCTACGTCGCCCGCCAGGGGCTTTCCCTTGGAATGGACATTAAGGATCGCGACGCGGCCGTTCACGTCGGGATAGTTTACGGTGATCTGACGGTCGAAGCGGCCGGGCCTCAGGAGGGCGGGATCCAGGATATCCTTGCGGTTGGTGGCAGCCATTACGATAACGCCCTCGTTGGCGGTAAAGCCGTCCATCTCGACGAGCAGCTGGTTGAGGGTCTGTTCCCGTTCGTCATGCCCACCGCCCAGGCCTGCGCCCCTGTGGCGGCCCACAGCGTCGATCTCGTCAATAAAAACGATGCTGGGTGAATTGCGCTTGGCCTGGTCAAACAGGTCCCTGACACGGCTGGCGCCCACGCCCACGAACATCTCCACAAAGTCGGAACCGCTGATGGAAAAGAAGGGTACGTTCGCCTCGCCCGCGACGGCCTTGGCCAGCAGCGTTTTGCCGGTGCCGGGAGGGCCCATCAGCAGGACGCCCTTGGGGATGCGTGCGCCCAGTTCGGCGTAGACAGAGGGATTTTTCAGAAAATCGACAACCTCGCGGAGTTCGTCCTTTTCCTCGTCCGCGCCGGCCACGTCGGCAAAGGTGATCTTGTTTTTGCTGGGGTCCACCATGCTGGCACGGGATTTGCCGAAGTTCATCACCTTGCCGTTTCCGCCGGACTGCTGGCGAAGCATATACATCCAGAAGGCGATGATCAGAAGGGTCGGGATCAGGTAGGGGATGATCTGGATATACCAGGGGGTCACCGTGGGCGCGACATACTGGACGGTAAAGGGGAAATCCTTCACAGACACGGCGGCCGGATCCGTTTTGCCCTTATTCGCGACGACCGTGCGGACTGTGTCGATGAAATCCTCGCCGATGGTGCACTTGAAATCGTAGGTGGAGGGGAAGGCAGCCGCATTGGGGCCGGAGGTGGAATACAGTCCGTACAGGATGGTGTCGTCAATGGCGACCTTGGCCACGCCTCCATTGTCGATCAGTTCAAGCAGCTTGGGGTATTCGATCCTGTCCGGCGCGGCGGGGGAGTTCATCCCTGAAAGGATCGCCGCCAGAACGATAAAAACGGCAAGAAAGGCGATGAAACCAAACATGCTGTTGTGGGATACTTTGCGCAAAATTCAATCCTCCCGTTGAAAACATGGAAAAGCATGGAAAATGCGGGGCATTAATCCGCTCCAAATAATATATCATAAAACAGGGACTGTTGACAATATACAAATCAGCCTCGGAGAAGCCTGCGGGTGTAAAAAAACAAAGGAAAACACATAAAAAAGCGCGGGGCAGGGTACATGGCCCTCCCCGCACGAAAAGAAAGAAAAACATCAGATGCTGTCGGGTGAAAGTATGCCGATCTCGGGCAGGTTGCGGTATTTTTCGGCGTAATCAAGGCCGTAGCCGATGACAAAGGAATCGGGGATGGAAAAGCCGCAGAAGTCCGGTTTCAGGTCCACCACCCGACGGGAAGGTTTGTCAAGCAGGGTGGTGATGTACACCTTCTTCGCGTTGCGGGATTCCAGCAGGCGTTTGAGATAGGCCAGGGTCCGGCCGCTGTCGATGATGTCCTCCACCAGCATGATGTTCTGCCCGGTGATGTCCATGGGCAGGTCCTTGACCACATGGACCTCGCCTGTGGATACCGTTCCGTCGCCATAACTGGAGGCAGCCATGAAATCGATGCGTATCGGGAGGTCCACAGAGCGGATCAGGTCCGCAAAAAACACGAAAGCTCCCTTTAGGATGCAAACCATGATGGGGGGCTGTTCGCGGAATCGCTGTGTGATCTCCGCGCCCATTTCCCTGACGCGCTCCTGAAGGCGCTCCTGGGTTATCAGGGTGCTCTGGATGTCCTTGTCGGCGTAGGTCTTGATGCTCATGGCTTAGTTCCTCCCATCGTCGGTCGTATTGTGAAAAGACTGCCGTCCGCGTCGCCGGGCAGCGGGTGAGGCCAGGAAAGCAGGACGCGCTCCTCCCCGGGGGAAGTCCGGCGTACCAGTTCGGAGGCGCCGACGCCCACAGCCCAAATGATCTCATTCCCCGATGCCACCACAGGGACACGCAGGCGGAAATAACGGTCGGTCTTCATTTTGCCGAAGTATTCCATCAGCGTACGCCGGGAACGGTGGCCGAAGGGAAGGATCGTGTCGCCCGGCATGGGATACCGGGTGACGCAGGTCCGGTAGAGGGCGGTACTGAGGCTTTGGGTGCGCCTGCCGTCCCCAACATCGCCCGTGAACGGCGATTCCATGGGCCGGAGCGCTGCGGCGGGGATGGACGGAACGAAATAAAGGTATTCCTTTCCCCTGACCGCCGTATAGCCGCCCCCGACAGTGACGCAGGCGCCTTCATCCAGGCCGGCCAGGGCACAAAGGAGCCTTGCGTCCGCTTTTTCACCCACACCCAGCGCTTCAAGAAAAAGGCGGATGCAGCGCCTTCTCAGCACATGGGGGGAGGCGTACAGCGCCGGAGCGGAAATGAAGGGGAAGGGATCCACGGCGCACCGGTCTCGCAGCACAGCCGCGGCTTCCCGGTCCAGCCAGTCCGATTCCTCCCTCAGGACGCTGCCGGTCCCGACGATATGGCGGAGGGTCCCGGGACGGGCTTTTTCCATCAGCGGAAGGATAGAGTGCCGGACGGCGTTGCGGAGGTACCTGGTGTCGCTGTTGGTGGCGTCCTCTGTCCAGGGAATGCCCCTCTCAGCAAGGTATGACCGCAGCCGGTCCGGAGAAACGGGCAGCAGGGGCCGCCAAAGGATGGTATCATCCCCCAGGCGGGAGACCTCACGCATGCCGCCCAGCCCCCGGACGCTGCCGCGCATCAGATTCATCAGGATCGTTTCGCCCTGATCCCCCAGGTGGTGGGCGGCTGCGACCGCGGCTCCGTGCTCCTCGGCTTCCTCCCGCAGCGCGGAATACCGCAGGCGGCGGGCCTCGTCCTCGCTTTTTCCGGAAAGGGTGACGCGGCGGGCGGTAAACGGGACCGAGAGCAGAGTGCACAGATCACGGCAGAAGCTTTCGTCCCGCCCGGCCTCAGCCCGCAGACCGTGATTGACATGCACAGCCTCCAGGGAAAAGCCCCATTCTTCCCGAAGGGAGGAAAGCATGCACACAAGGGCGGTGGAATCCGCGCCGCCGGAAAAGGCGGCAAGCACACGCCCGGGCCTGCCCGCCCTGTCATAGGAGAGGGTGAGCGTCTTCAGAAGGTTCCCGTCCGGCTTCAGCCGGGCTGCGTCCGGAAAGGGGCGCGGAAAGCAAAAAGGCATCGTCATAAACAACATTGTACAATCCCGGGACCGCACTTTCAAGTGGCAAACCGGAAAATCACAACGTTTCCGGGCACAAAACGGCATTCCTGCGGCATCTTTCATTTCCATGCTTTTAAAGCTCTTCTTTCAGCCCTGCAGAAAGGGGGATACTTGACTAATTTGTGGATATGCAATAAAATACCGTCGGATGCAATGGATCGTCCGGAGCCGCGTGGATATGGATCGAACGGCGGGTTTTCCGGCGGTGCGCAGAATAAAAAACGATATGGGGGGTTCGATCATGGCAGTCAATCTGACAAAGGGACAAAAAGTGGATCTGACAAAGGGCAAACCCGAACTGAAAAAGCTGATCATCGGCCTGGGATGGGATACCAACAAATATGACGGCGGATCTGATTTCGACCTGGACGCAGCCGCGTTCCTTCTTGGCGCCGACGGCCGGGTTACCGGCGACAGCGATTTCGTTTTCTATGGCAACCTTTCCCATCCCAGCGGCGGCGTTACGCACCTGGGCGATAACCTGACCGGCGATGGAGAGGGTGACGACGAGCAGATCATGGTGGACCTTTCTGCCGTTCCCGCTTCGATAGCGAAGATCGATTTTACCGTCACCATCTATGACGCGGGCACGCGCCGCCAGAACTTCGGACAGGTCGACAATGCCTTTATCCGTGTCGTCGACGAGAGCACCAACACCGAGCTTATCCGCTACGACCTGGGCGAGGATTTCTCCATTGAGACTGCGGTCGTGGTGGGTGAACTGTACCGCAACGGCGCCGAGTGGAAGTTCAACGCCATCGGCAGCGGCTTCCAGGGCGGCCTCAAGGCCCTGTGCGAAAACTTCGGCGTGAATGTGTGACCGCCTCATCCGGGCGGATGCCTTTAGAACCCCGGCCCGGGGGTGGATAACACCCCGGACCGGGATTTTGTTCGCCGGAAACCAGGCGATTGGAACGGTCCGGGATATCCAATGTGAACAGGCCCTGCTGCCTGATGGCATCCGGGAGAGAAAAAATGTACACTGAAGACGATGTTTTTACACTGGCCAGGCGCCGCCACAACACCAAAAGGTCCTATCTCCTGATCAATCCCCTGCAGGCAAAGCATATTCCCGTAAGCCCCTCGGCGGCCGTCGGGATGATGTGCTGCCTGGGAGACAAGATCGCCGAAAAAGTCCCGGGCGCTTCTCTTGTGATCGGCTTTGCGGAAACGGCGACTTCTGTCGCCGCTTTTGCCGCGGGGCGCCTTGGGTCCGGGTGCGGATATATCCATACCACCCGGGAATTCCTGACCGCAGGCGGAGACAGGATCGGCTTTCTGGAAGAGCACAGCCATGCCGCGGAGCATGAACTGCACTGCGGCTTCATCGAAGAGAGGGCCGCCGGGGTTCCCGCAGTGGTTTTTGTGGACGATGAGATCTCTACCGGGAAAACGCTGATCAATGCGGTCACGCGCCTCAGGGAACGTTTTCCGGTCCTCAGGGAGAAGCCGACCGTCGCTGCCTCGCTCATCAGCCGCCTTTCCCCCCGGGACGAAGAGACGCTCTCCGCCGCGGGGATCGAAAGCATCAGCCTTGTAAGGATGCCCTGGGAGGATCTGACCGGGGCCGCCGAACGGTTCGAGATTTCCGATCCCGAGGACTGCACGGGGGACGGTATTTCTCCCTCCGCGGAAGCCATTGCCGCCCCCGCGCCGTTCCCGGACCCGAGGCTGGGTGTGGAAATCGGGGAATATCTGCGCTTTTGCAGGGACGAAGCGGCGTTCCTGGCCCCCGGGCTGAAACAAATGGCGGATCCCGCAGGGAAGATCCTGGTGCTCGGCACCGAGGAATGCATGCTGCCCGCCCTTATATTGGGGCTTGAATTGGAAAAAAGCGGCGCCGCGGTCAGATGCCACGCTACCACCCGGAGCCCCATCGGGATCTGCGGGGATCCGGGATATCCGATCACCTCCGGTTACCGGCTGCGCAGCATGTACGACAGCCGCAGGACCTCCTATATTTACGACCTGGCTCCCTATGCCCTGGCGGCGGTGGTCACCGATGCTCCCCGGGGGAACGCCGCGGGCCGCGCGGACCTGCGGCGGGCCCTTGAAAAGGCGGGATGCCGCCGTATCGTCTTTATCGAAGGAGGACGCGATGTTCAGCACGTATAGGCCGGATGACGTCACGATCCTTCTTAAGGACATCACAGGGATGGTGGAACCCCTGGACACCGCGGAAAGGGAAAAGCGCATCCAGGCCGGCGTCCATTATTCCGAGATGCTTCCCGTCGAGTATTCCCCCTCCGAGGAATACCTGAGGCTGTTTTTCCGCGCGGTGGAACTTTATTCCGGGATCACTGCCCGGGCCGTGGGAAACGTTGCGCAGAAGATCCTGCGGGACAAGGGCGAAGGGGCCGTCCTGGTCTCCCTGGCCCGGGCGGGCACGCCCATCGGTATTCTGATCAGGCGCTGGCTGAAGGAAAAACTTGAGATAAACGTTCCCCATTACACGGTATCGATCATCCGGGGACGGGGGATCGACCGGAACGCGATGGATCATATCCTTTCGCGGCATCCCGCCGAAAAGCTCCAGTTTGTGGACGGCTGGACCGGCAAGGGTGCAATCCAGCGGGAACTGAAGGACGCTATGGCGGAATATCCCGGTGCGGACCCGGGCCTGGCTGTCCTGTCGGACCCGGCAGGCATTGCCGGGAAGGCCGGGACAAGGGACGATTTTCTGATCGCATCCTCCTGCCTGAATTCCACGGTGTCCGGGCTCCTTTCCCGCACCTTTTACCGCAGGGACATCATCGGCCCGGGAGATTTTCACGGAGCGGCATTTTACCGGGAACTTGAGGACCGCGACCTGACATACACGTTCATCGACGCCGTGGCGGGCAGATTCCCGGAGCCGGGCAAAGCGGAGGCAGAGGAAACCCGCGCATCCTCCGGCCTTGATGAGGTGGAAAGGATCCGCCGGGATTTCGGCATCCGGGACGTCAACCTGGTCAAGCCGGGCATCGGAGAGGCGACCAGGGTGCTGCTGCGCCGGCTGCCATGGAAGGTGCTGGTACGCAGCCTCCATGACGGAGAACACTTGGACCATCTATATCAGCTTGCCGAAGAGAAAAACGTGCCGCTGGAGGTATACCCCCTGGCCTGTTACCGCGCCTGCGGCATCATACGGGACCTGGCGGACAGCTGATCCCCCGCCGGATCAGACGACAAAGGAGGCCGCACATGAAGCGCATCTGGCTCAACCACTGGTTCAGCACCGCATATAACATCATCCGCCTGATCCGTGATTCCGACCCGGGATATACGGTCATCGGCACCAACGAAAACGAGGAATCCCCGATCAGGGCCGTCTGTGACGAATGGTATCGGGAACCGAAGCTGAAGGGACGGGAGTATGCTGATTTCTGCCTTGATTTCTGCCGGGAACATGGCGTGGATGTGTTCATGCCGCGGAGGGAAATGGCGGCAGTCAGCAGGGAAATGGACCGCTTTGAGGCTCTCGGGGTCCGTGTGATGGCCGAAAAATATCCATATGTGGAGCTGTTCGGCCGCAAGGACCTGGCCTATGCCGCTTTCCGGGAAAAGGGGATCGGACGCGTTCCGGACTTTTATATGGTGACGGATACGGGAAAATTCCTGGAAGCGTACGAAGCCCTTTCGGAGAGGTACGGGAACGTATGCTTCAAATTTGTCAGGGACGAGGGCGGAAAAAGTTACCGTCTGATCGACAACAGGAAAAGGGGATACGCGTCCCTTTTTAAAAAACAGACCACCCGGATCAGCCTTGAGGAGGCATTGGATGCGCTGAAGGAAAAGGAGCCTTTTTCCCCGGTGATGGTGATGCCATACCTTCCAGGTGACGAGGTCAGCGTGGACTGCCTGATGACGGGAAGCGGATTGATCGCCATCCCCAGGGTCAAGGACGCTACCCGGATCGAAAAAGTGCGCTATGACGATGAGATCATGGATACATGCGCCCGGTTTTTTGAAGCGTTCCCGCTGGAGATGCCATGCAATATCCAATTTAAATACCTTGACGGGATCCCCTATGTGCTGGAGGTGAACACCAGGATGTCGGGCGGGGTCCAGATGTCCTGTGCGGCCGCGGGAGTCAATATTCCCGGCGTCGCCGTGGCAAAGCTTCTGGGGATCGACATGGAATGGAAATGCGACCGGACGGAGAGAAGTGTGACTCACGTCGAGATCCCGGTGGTGCTGTAAAAGTCCGCGGGAGGGAACAGACGATGGTCTTTTTTACAGATTTGGACAATACCCTGGTCTATTCCCATCGGCGCATTCCCCCGGGAGAGGTGATCCTTGCGGAGATCCTTGACGGGCGGGCTCAGGGTTATATGACGAAAAATTCCTATGACTTCCTGAAAAACGCCGCGGTGCGGATCGTTCCGGTCACCTTGAGGACGCCGGGGCAATATTCAAGGCTTTCAGAGGCCATGGAATGCATCGGATGCCGCCAGGCGCTTCTGTGCGGGGGCGGCATCCTTTTTCGTGACGGCGAGGAGGACACCGACTGGACCGAGGATACACGCGCGGCCTCTGCGGCGCATCTTCATGCCCTTCGGGAGGCGGAAAGGTATTTTCGTTCTTTCTGTCCTCCGGAAAAGGTCCACGGGGTCGAAGGGATCATGGTCTATGCGGCCGCGGAGGACCCTGAAGCCGCTGCGGCCGGCGTATCCCGGGCTGTTGAGGGGTCGTGCCTTACGGTGTATACCGACAGCCGCAAGGTCTACTGCCTTCCTCCCGAGGTCAACAAGGGCGAGGGCATCCGCCGACTTGCAGCCAGGATGGGGGTCCGTTTTTCCGTCGCAGCCGGGGACGGCCTCCCGGACGTGCCCATGCTGGAAGCGGCGGACCTGGCGGTGATGCCGGAGAGCCTCGCCGGCAATGTACGCAATCCCCGAAGGCGCGTTATGTCCGGAGACGGATGCTTTGCCGACTTTATCTGCGATGTCCTTAAGGACACCGCCCAAATCGGGTATTGACAGCCGTCATTGAAAAAGGTATCTTATTATTAGAAGCAGGATCCTGCTGAGCGCGATAACGGAAGAAAACGGCGGGCGGACCCGGCTGCCCCGAAGATCTCCCGATCTCAAGAAATGAATATCATCATTCGGCCCGTTTCAAAAGCCCGGTTTATAACTGATCCAGGAGGGATGCGGAATGAAAAAGCTTTGCTGCCTGTGCCTTTGCGTTTTTCTGCTCTTGTCCTTTGCTCCGTCCCGCGCTGCCGGGGTCACGCCTGTGATGAGGGTGGTGAAATGCAGCGAATGGGTGTCGCTCAGGGCGCTTCCCTCCACAAATTCCGAAAGGCTGGCAAAGGTGTACCTTGGCGAGCTGGTCACGGAATGCAGCGCATCCTACGACGGCTTTATCTACTGCAATTACAACGGCAAGACCGGGTATATCCTGTATGAATACCTGTCCATGACGGATTTTCCCGCTTACGCAGGAGTCCTTCCCAACCAGATGGTGGTCAACTGCACCGACTGGGTGTCCCTGAGAAGCGGTCCTTACGAAAGCGCGTCGAGACTCAGGACCGTTCCCCTGGGGGCTATCGTGGTGGCATGCGTCCAGGAGGATACGAAGTATGTTTCCTGCGAATACCAGGGAGTGCGGGGCTATATCCTGTCATCTTATCTTAAAAATGCCAACTATGCCGCCGCGACGATGGATACAAAGGTCGTGACCAAGGCCGACGGCAAGTATCCTCCCATCACCGGCCCCATGACGGTGGTCAACTGTGCCGAGTGGGTGTCCCTGAGGGAAAAGGCTTCCGGCGGTTCCGCCAGACTTGCCCGCGTTCCCCTGGGTGACAAGGTGGAGAACTGCGTGCAGGTGGACGACCGCTTTGTATATTGCAGTTACAAAAACCTGTGGGGCTATATCGACATCCAGTATCTGCAGGGGGAGAACGCGGCGGGAAATCCCTTTGACCGCCTGTCCGGTTCGCCGACCCGGGCGCAGTTTGACGCGGTCGGCGATCCCACCCTTGAGTTCACTGCCGGCGGGATGACCGTAGAGGTGAGGAACGCCATGACGGGGAGCGCGGAGTATATGTGCGCTATGTTCTTCGACTCTAACGGGATGAGTCTCGGCCGGTTGGACGCGGTGAACCCCGAGGCCACCGAGCTGACCGGCCTCCAGGCCTTCGAGGGAGGCACGGAGAGCGACCCAAGGCTGATCTGGCTGACGAGGGAATCACTGTCCTCCTATGCCGTCGACATGGCGCGCGGCGGCCTGACCCTGAGATGGACCCTGGATATGCGAGGTACCTGGTGGTCCGTCGGCAGCAGCGCATGCTTTGCGGCGGATACCGACGGCACATTGTACCTTTGCGGTTATTATAACGCGGCGCCGGTATGCATAACCCATAACGGCATCCCCCTGTGGCGGGCCGAAAACGACGATCCCGATATTTTCTGGCCCAGCGGCATCGAGATCACTTCCAACGGTATCGATGTGACATATGACGGGGGCAGCGCCGGGGGAGGCGGTACGGTGCTTTCCTTTGACCGAAACGGGAAGCCGGCCTCAAAGAGCGGCTGGCAGCAGTACCTGACCCTCCGGGAGAGCTGGGATCCCGAAGACGAGGTGGTGGATTACACCTATGCCACGGAATCGGACGGCGACAGCACGTTTATCGTTATTACCTGCGTTTCCCCCGGGGGCCTCACAGGATTTACCATTCTTTCCACCGATGGTTCGGAGATCGACTCTTCCGGAACACTTCACGTCCAGACCCATAACATGATGACCCTGGTCCGCCTGGACATGAATGAAACGGTTGGCGCGCTTCTTGTGTTCGATGGGATCATACCGATGAACGGACTGTCATTCTACGACAGCGACGGTATGTACCACCGATATATGCTGGATTTTTCCGGCGAGGACGGAAGCCTTTTGCTGATGGAATTCTGATATCTGGCGACAATGATCCATATCCGCTAATAAAAGCGTCTCCCCGGTTTGGGGAGACTTTTTTAACAGTTGCTTTTTTTGAATGATTATGATATTTTTTTCATGTTCGCTTATCGGACAGGGGGATGGTCCGGACAGGATTCCGACAGGCCTGTGTGCAGGGTCTTCCGGAGTTTTTGGTGATATCAAGGGGGATCATTGAAATTGGAAAAAACAACGAGCAATAGGAATTTGGCACTCCTTGGCGTCTTGGGAGGGCTGGTGCTTGCCATGGCGGTGTGCCTGTCCCTGTGCTTTGAGGGTTTTTCCATCAGCGCTTCAGGCATTGCCGCCTGGGGCCGCCTGCCGGTATGGCGCGTCGCGCTGTCAGCAGGGCTTGGAGTGTTAGGACATTTGTTTTTGCTTTGCGGGCTCTGGTCCGGTTACAGGATCATCCGGACCCACTGCCATCATATCCGGCGCGGACTGTACCTTTTCGGTATAGGTGCAAGAAGCACCGGTGTGCTTTTGCATTTCCTTCTTTTCTGCTTTGGTCCGCTTCTGATCAGGGCTATGGGCGGCATGGCCAGTGCGGCGGCAGTGAAGAGCGTTACCGAGATCCTCCTGGCTGTTGGTCCGGCAGCCGGGGTGTGCCTGGTGCTGCAGATCTTTGCGGTGATTGCCGTAACGGCCGCCCTTCTTTCCGGGGATGTGCATGTCTCACGGAGCTTGGCGCTCATGAACATCCTAACGGTGGGACTGGTACCGGCCGGGCTGTTCATATTGATGAAGGACCTGGATTATCGGGGCGTCCTGATCGCCGCCGCATACCTGGGGGACAGCCTGCAGATGTTTTCCATCCTCGGTTACTGGAGAAGGAAGGGCCGCCCGGACATTTCTGACGGCGAGGAATGATATTTTGCGCCAGCGCTTGACCGCGCCTTTTTTACTGTGATAAACTCATGGGGCCGCGGCGAACGCGGTCCCATTCTGCGCAGCAAGGAGATCACAAAAATGAAGCCATTCAAGGAAGGAAAAGTCCGGGAGATCTACGACAACGGGGACAGCCTCATTATGGTGGCCACCGACCGCATCAGCTGCTTTGACGTGATCCTGAACAATACCGTCACCGGCAAAGGCCGGGTGCTGACGGGTATGTCCCGTTTCTGGTTCGGCATGACGGAGGATATCCTGCCTAATCATATGCTCTCCGCCGATGTGAACGACATGCCAGCGTTTTTCCGCACCGCGGATTTCGCGGGCCGCAGCATGCTGTGCCGCAAGCTGGAGATGCTTCCGCTTGAATGCATCGTCCGCGGTTATATCACCGGCTCCGGCTGGGCCAGCTACTGCAAGACCGGCAGGGTCTGCGGCATCGCCCTGCCCGAAGGCCTGAAGGAAAGCCAGAAGCTTCCCGAGGCTATCTACACTCCTTCCACCAAGGCGGAGATCGGTGAACACGACCAGAACATTTCCTATGAGGAGAGCGTCGCTCACCTGGAAAAGTATTTTCCCGGCAAAGGACGGGAATATGCCGAAAAGCTGCGTGACTATACCCTGGCTTTATATCGTAAATGCGCCGATTACGCCCTGGAGCGTGGGATCATCATCGCCGACACCAAGTTTGAATTCGGTCTGGACAGGGACGGGAACATCGTCCTTGCCGATGAAATGCTGACGCCGGATTCCTCCCGCTTCTGGCCCCTGGAGGGCTATGAGGCCGGCCGTCCCCAGCCTTCGTTCGACAAGCAGTATGCCCGCGACTGGCTGAAGAGCCACGAAGGACACAACTGGACCCTGCCCCAGGATGTGGTGGACAAAACCATTGAAAAATACCGCCAGGCTTACCGGATGCTGACCGGGGAAAGCATTGCCTGAAATTAAGGAATAATATCTCATTTCCGTGGAGGATCTCTCCGACACCGGCTGATAAGATCTGCAGACCGCAAGAGTCATTGATGCCTCCCGAAAAAGGAAAAAGAAGGATCCGCCCGGGTCCTTTTTTGATGCGGCAAAGTCTTCCGTCAGCCGTGCCATGACAGCGGCCGCAGGCATGAAGGACATGGCTTCCGTTGCCGCGCATAAGATACGCGGCTTTCGCATCCCCTGCGAAGGCGGCGGCCGGCCATATCAAGCCCCGGTGCGGTTCTGATTTTTTAATGGTTGTTCAGCAGAAAACAATATGATAGAATAAAAAAAGAAAATGATTTTGATGGGAAGAACATGAGAACGCTCCCGGATGGGGTATTGCCGAACACTCCCGGGGCAAATCCGACAGCATGGTGATCGCATTTTATCATTAAGGGAGAATGAGCGTTTTGCGCGCGAAGGGAAGGATCTCGCGGGCGGAGGCTGAGATGCGGTATAAGAATATCGTGCGGGGCGTGTTTATCGATCGGCTGAATCGGTTTGTCGCCCGGGTGGAATTGAACGGCAGGACCGAGACAGTGCATGTGAAAAACACGGGCCGCTGCCGGGAGCTGCTGCTGCCGGGAGCAGAGGTGTATCTGACCTCACCGGGGACGCCCGGAAGGAAAACGATCTATGACCTGGTCGCCGTCCGCAAAAGAGGCGGCCTGCTGGTCAATATCGACAGTCAGGCGCCGAATGCCGCCGCGCGGGAATGGCTGGATACGCGGGGCTTTGACGAGATCATCCCCGAATACCGTTATGGCGATTCCCGGATCGATTTCTTTTTAAGGCGGGGGAGTGTCCGCCGGCTGATGGAGGTCAAGGGCTGCACCCTGGAGATCGGCGGCGTCGGCTATTTCCCGGACGCCCCGACGGCACGGGGTGTAAAACACATCCGGGAGCTGATCCGCGCACAGGCGGAGGGCTGGGAGGCGGCGCTTGCTTTCGTCATACAGATGGACGGGATCACTGAAGTGCGGCCTAACGAGGAAACGCATCCGGAATTTGCCCGGGCGTTCCGGGAAGCTCGTGCGGCGGGAGTCAGGATACTGTTTCTTCCGTGTCACGCGGAGCCCGACAGCCTGACGGTCACAGCCGGGGACATGCTGTAATACTCATTACAAATTGGTTTAGCCAATTTGAGATGCCGCGAGCTTGGCACGCTCATGCCGCGCAAAGCGCGTCATTCCGTCTCATGCGATCTCAGACGCGCCCTTGGCGCTATAAAAATGATATGTCATTTTTATCTGTATAACTGGTCCAGTATTGGAACGGACGAGCCGATCGAACCATTTGCGATCAAAGGAGGAAGGTTTATGAAGATCAGCGCGGTGAAACTGTATGAAAACGGATTCATGTCCCAGGCTCTCGCCTTTGGGGGCGAAGGGATGGAAGGGGTCGATCCTTCCGTAAGGTATCGCTCCAACCTGCAGAATTATGTGATCGATACGGGCAAAGAAGTGATCCTGGTGGATACCGGCATGCCTGCGGAAGCGCCGGACGCCGTGCCGGATGAAAAGACCGTCATCTATATGGGCGTCAGGATAAGGAACTATGTAGACGCGCTGGCGGAAGCCGGATATCGACCGGAGCATGTCAGCAAGATCCTGGTCACCCACAAGCACGCGGATCATACCGGCGAATTGCGTGCGTTCCCGAACGCGGTGATCTATGCGTCCCGCGAGGAATGCAAGGCCGCCGAACTCAGTTACCCCAACGTGACGCCCGTCGATTTTACGGACGGCCCTTACGCGAATTTTGAAAAGTGCCGGAAGATCGCCGACGGCGTATATTTCATCGAGGCGAAAGGCCATACAATGGGCAACAGCATCGTCATCGCGGAGGACGGCGGGCTGTATTATATGATCCATGGCGATGTGACCTATACGGACGAAGCGCTGTACGCCAACCGGCTTTCCATTGTTTACGAGGATATCGCGGCGGCCAGAAAAACGCTGGACGCGGTGAGGGAATTCGTCCAAAGCCACCCCACCGTTTATCTTTCCACCCATACGCCGCTTGGCTGCGAGAACCTGGAAGCAAAAGCGGTCGTCGATCTGGACGATCCCCCCGAAACGATTCCTGTGGGGGAGATCGCGGTAAAGGAAGCCAGCGGCAGGTATATCTGTTCCGTATGCGGATACGTCTACGACCCCGCGGAGCATGACGGAACGGCTTTCGAAGACCTCCCGGACGACTGGAAATGTCCGCGCTGCCGGCAGCCGAAAGACAAGTTCAACAAAGCGTGAATGGCAGAAAGGAGAAGCATGGTATGAAAATCGCAGTCAGGTATTACACAAAAACAGGCAACACAAAGCGCCTGGCCGAGGCTGTGGCCCGGGCCGTGGGGGCGGAAGCCCTTCCCATCAGTGTTCCTGTTGCGGAGAAGGTGGACATCCTTTTCCTCGGCAATTCGTATTACGCGTTCACCATCGATCCCGAGGTCCGCGCTTTCATCCGCTCCCTTGACAAGAGCAAGATCGGCAGGATCGTCAATTTCGGATCGGCCGCCATGATGAATTCCACCTGGAAAAAGGTGAAGGCCGAGGCGGACAAGGCCGGGATCAAAATGGAAACACGGGAATTCCACTGCAAGGGGGAATTCAAAGGGGTACATAAGGGCAAGCCGGACGCTGAGGATCTGGCGGCCGCGGCCGCTTTCGCGAAGTCCGTTGTCGGCTGAAGACAAACAAGCGGCGGGACGGCACTTTTGACGGAATGCGGAAGAGTTCCCGGCGGTCCGCTTTGAGGCGCCTGGAAATGGGGAAGCAAAGGATGATTAAGCGTTGTTCCTTTGGGAAAAAGCTGCCGCTCCGAACCGCGGTCATGCTGATAGCCGCCCTGTGGGTGCTTTCGGCGGCCGGAGCGATGGCTGACACAAAGCTGATGGCCGTATCGGACCTGCATTACCTTGAGCCGTCCCTGTACCGGGGAAGCGATTATTTTCTTCGGGCGCTTCGCCGAGGGGACGGCAAGGCGACGCAGTATGGGGAGGAACTGATGGCCGCGCTCTATCGGACGGTCCTTTCCGAACGGCCCGACGCGCTGATCGTCACCGGGGACCTGGCCTTCAACGGCGAACAGCTGAGCCACAGGGCTCTGGCTGAATGGTTCGCTTCCGTCGAGGAGGCAGGCATTCCGGTATGGGTGATCCCGGGCAATCACGACATCAACGTTTCTGAGCCCCTGGGATATGGGGACGGGATGGTTTACAGGGTGGACGGGACGCCGCCGGAGGTTTTTGCGGCTGTATATGCCGATCACCTGGAAATGGGTGAAGCCGGGTTTTCCTATGCGGCGAAGGTCAGCGATGAGCTTTGGGTGGCCATGACGGACGTCGCGATCTATCAGGACATGGCTGTGACCCCCGGACTGTTCTCATCACGGCACGCCGCATGGCTGGAGGGCGTTTTACAAGAAGCCCGGAAGGAGGGCGTTCGGGTGGTGACCGCCACGCATCACGGCCTGCTGGCTCATACCGAATTGTACAGGGATAACTTTGTGATGTACGGCAGTGAAAGCATGGCGTCGCTGTGCAGGGCTTACGGAGTGAAAATGAACCTGTCGGGGCACCTGCATATCCAGCACATCGCGCGGGATGACGGGCTGGCAGACGCGGCTCTCGGCGCGTTCTGCATGTGGCCCCACCGGTACGCCGTGGTGACCCTTCGTGAGGACGGGACGCTTGTTTACGACGCGAAGGCGCTGTACGGGCTTTTCCTGCCGGAGGGTTTTCCGGACAGGAGCAGGGAATGGTTTGCCGGGATCACCGCGGACAAGGCCAAAGCCGGCCTTTCCGGGATCGGGGATGAGATCGAAATGATGGCGGAATACGCAGCAAGGTTCAACCTGGCGTATTTTTCCGGGACCTACAGGAAGGATGACCCTTCCTGGACGGATGATCCGGCGTATGCCCTCTGGATGAGTCGGGGGAACAACCCGTTTTCAAAGTATATGGCGCTGGTGATGAGCGAGGAAACAGGCGACAATTTGCGCCTGGTGATCGGCGAATAATGGGGAATGCCCCCTGCCGCGGCGCTTTTGCGCCTCTTGACGCATTTCTGATCTTGCTATAAAATTAATAAAAAATGATTCATTCCTGCGGGTAAAAAATGTTTTTCCGGCAGTTCCCGGGAGGGAGCGGAGGATATCATGACCAAAAAAGAATTCCGCATCGTCCTTCTGTCCATCACACTGTGCTGGTCGTCGTCTTATCTTTTCATCAAGGAGATCCCGGAGGAGGTTTCGGCATATGCCTACGTGACCCTGACCTCCGGCGTTGCCGCGCTGATCCTTTCGGTGGCCTTTCGCAAGCTTTTCCGTCTGATGGACCGCGCCGCGCTCCTTAGGGGCGTGATCCTCGGAGCCCTGATCACCGGCAACATTCTTTTTGAAAAGCTGGGCCTGGATATCCTCCCGGCTTCCACCGTCAGCGCCCTTGCGGCCCTGAATATCGTCATCGTACCGCTGATCCTGATCTTCCGGAAACAGTTTCCCAGCCGCAACAATTTGGCCGGTATCGCCATCATCCTCGTGGGGCTGTACCTGTCGGGAAAATTCATCACGGAAGGCGGCGGATTGCTGGGCATTGTGTGGACGCTGCTTTCCTGCGTGATGATGTCCATGTATACGGTGCTGGCGGCAGATTACACCCGCAAGTCCGATCCCCTGCTGCTGACAGTTCTGCAGCTTTGGGTCACTGCGGCCGTCGGACTGGCGATGTGGCTGTTTACGGATATTGGTTCCTTCAGCAGGATCACCTGGTCGGCGGAGACCCTGTCCTATATCATGATCATCGCCTTTTTCTCCAAGGCGTATGCCTATGTCATGCTGATGTATACGGAAAAATACGCCGACGCCATCAGCGTGACCGTGATCGCCGCCACCGAGCCCATCGTTACCCTGGGACTTGCGGTGCTGATCCCAAGCACCTTAAGCTCCGCGGAGATATTCACCTTCCGCTCCCTGATGGGGGCGCTGATCATCGCGGTTGGCGCCGTGGTGGCCGGGACGGATTTCCTGTCCCGGAGGAAGGATAAAACGGTTGAAGATTCCCCCGGGATCGTCCAGCCGGCGGCCTCTTCACCCGGCGCGGCTTCGCCGCTGACGCTGAAGACGCTGCCCAAAGGGAAGATAGCTTTGGCGTGCCTGGGTGTTTTGGCCTGCTATGTGCTTCTTGGCGCGTCCATTCACGTGATGGAGTTTGCGGGCGGCCTGTCCGGTGTCCGGCCCCAGAACGCCATCCCCCCATCCGCCGGCATCCTGGCCGGTCCTGTGGGCGCCCTGGTCTGCGCGCTGGGCAACCTGATCGCGGATATGTTCTGGCTGCCTGTCTACGGGAAAACGGTCCTTCTTGGGGTCGCGGCCAATTTTCTTGCCGCTTTCATCCCCTGGAAGGTGTGGCGAAGCCTTTCCGGCCGCATGCCCGACGCTCATTCCTGGAAAAATATTCTTATCTTTGTCTGGGCCGCTTTCCTTGGCGACATCACTTGCGCCTGGGTGCTCAGCTTCGGACTGCAGATCTTTTTCCCACAAAGGTTTGAACCGCTGATGATCGGGGCATTCTGGAACAATTTTATATTTACCATCGCGCTGGGACTGCCGCTTTTCATCGTTATTACCTCCGGAGAGAGGAGAAAATCGCTTCTGGACGCTTTCTGGATGCTGTCGTATACGCCGATCGGGCCAAAGGCGAAGCCCATCCGGCTTTCCCTGCCCAAAAAGATCAAGCCCATATGGCTGCTGGCGGCGGATTCCGTGTTTTTGCTGGCCCTCTTTTTTGCGGAGATCGGCGGGATGCTGTGGACGAACAGCCTGCCGGTCCGCATACTGTGTGTGGTCACTGCCGTGCTTGTTGCCCTGACCTGTTTCCTGCCCAGGAAGGAAGCGGATGAAAAGGAAACGATATAAGACATGGACCGGCGTACACCGGACGGGATTACAGGATATTGAAACCGTAAAAAAAAAGACCATCAGGAATGGGGGCAGATACGCTTTCATCCCTGATGATTTTTTTGCTGCCGGAAATCGGACGATATGCCCGGATCTTGAGCGGAGTTGTTTTTTACCTGTTTTCAAACGGGATCCCCCGCTTTTCCATCCGCTGTGTCAGCGCTGTACGGTCCTTTTCCCGGCCGGTTTCCTGATAGAAAGTATCCAGAAGGGTCGCGATGTGGGAATAGCGGCTTCGAAGCTGCCCCGCGATCTCGGGATGGTCGTCCGCAAGAAAGTCGTCCATCATTTCAAGGGCCATGACGTACCAGATCATGGCTTCCTCGCTGCCAAGCTTGTTCCACAGGACCCAGCCGAGGTTGCCGTACTGCAGGACGACGATGGCGCGGCAGCCCCAAAGCCGGTCCAGGTCGATCCTACGGGAAATGGAAATGGAAATGGCTTCTTTGTACAGCTCTACGGCCTTTTCCGGTTCCTCCGCATCGATGCAGAAAGCGAGCGATCCGCAGGCGATCATATATGGAACCATGGCGCAATGGTCGATATAGACGTCTTTCAGCCATTCGCGGGCACTGCGGCTGTAGCCCGTGCGCTGTTGAATGTCCGGGGCATTTTCCGCAAGTTGAAAGGCGGACATACCCATTTCAAAGCGGACAGGATCCATGTCGCGGATGCAGTCCTTCATCGCGTATATCCGGCGGTAAATATCGAGTGCGGAGGAGGGATCGTCCAGCATGGCGGTCACCCGTGCGCGGTCGTACAGGCTGCTGACCAGGGCGCAGGCGATGTCTTCGCCCTGTGCCTTGATCCGTTCAAGCATTTTTTCACGCGCGTCGATATCCTTCAGCGCATCCTCATAACGGCTTTGGACGATGGCCTCCCTGATCCTGCCGGAAAGCAGGGTATTTTCTTCATGAAGCATTTGCAGTTCGGGTACGTTCATGCCGACAGCCTTCATGAATTCGGGGTCCGCGTTTCTGTGCAGGAGATGAAGCAAGATGGTGAAGATCTGAGTCAGGCGCTCCCGGTCTTCTTTCAGGTCTTCCAGGGAATCCACCCTGAACCAGTATTCGGGTCCGGGCTCATCCCCGAAGTATGCGTTGTAAAGGCTGTCCCCCAATTCCATGCGCATGAAGATGCTGGCGTGGGTCGCGGAATAGAGCGTACGGCCGTCCTGCTGAAGGATCTGGAAATATTCCCGCCGTCCGGGTTCCCGGTCGTTGAAGGCTTCCATGTATACCTGCGCTTTGCCCCCGGCCCAGCCGCCGCCGGCCCGGAAGGCGTTAGGCCAGTACCGGGTATCCTTTACCCTGTCCAATGTTTCCCGTATCTTTTTGTCGATCCGGTCGTCGATCTCCAGGAACCAGAAGAACAGGTCTGATCCGGCGGCTTCCTCGAGGGAATCGTAGCGTTCGTCAATAACCGCGTCGTTAAGGGGCAGCCGAGGGCAGCATCCCTGTTCGGGAGACAAGCCAGGCTCCTCATCCGTCAGTTCATCCCTGTACGGACCAGCATTCCCCTGCCGGGCCGGCTCCATTTGTTCGCACGCTGCCAGAGCCTGTTCATAATGTTCCTGCGTCATCATCACCATGTAAGAAAGCTCAGGACTGTAGTATGACTCCAGGCGCAGCAGTTCGCCCTCGGAATTCCTGACTGCGATCCCGCCGCGATAGGCATAATCGAAGGGAGCGCAGCCGCATTTTTCGGCCTGCGTATAACCGCTGACTTCCTCGTAACAGTGCGGATCTCGGTGTGGAACGGCCGGTTTCCCGTCAGGTGCGGATGCGATTACATGGATGCCGGCCTTTTCCATGTCCGGACTGGTCCTGAGCAGCGGCAGTCCGCAGGATTCCAGCCACTTGTTGCACCCGTCAAAACCGATTTCCTTCTCGATCGCGCGTATAATGGCGGCGCTCCGGGCGTCGTTCTCGTCCAGCTGCGGCATGCCGTAGATGTTTAGCGCGTGCTGTGTCTGCGCCATGTCCATCCTGACGGCAAAACAGATCGCCAGGATATAATCTCGCTCGGCGGTCCTTTTGCTGCCGTTCAGGATCTTGTAGGTGTAATCCTGGCTCAGCCCGGTCCTGAGGGCGATATCCTTTCTTTTGATATGCTTTTCGCGGATCATCCTGTCCATGAAAACAGGAAAGCTGCTGATGTACGCCTGTTTTTCCTGTTTCTTGATTATTTCGGACAGGGCCTGGGTGCTTTCATGCTTCAGGTACCGGATCATTTCATTCGTATCCATTCTTCTGACCTCCTGCGGAGATGATCATAAGCCGGACAGTGCGCGTCCAACGGCATGATTATCGCATGGAAGCAGGCGCAAAATTGGACCTGGGAGGGCCACATTCAGATAAAGCGGGCCGTCCATGGCTGGGACGCCGGGTCTATTGTTTTTTCTGCTCCGGTCCGTTCAGATATCCGAGGATCTTTTCGTGGTCGACACTGCGGATCAGCTGCTGCCCTTCGCACAGTTCGCCGGTGTAACGGTCGGCAACGATCACATCGGCGTCCTCGGGACGGCTGACCACTTCTGTCGACATGCCCCTGAACATCATGCTCAGGTTGAAAATGTCCGCGGCGTCCAGGTAATCGAGCACCATGGCGATCTCACTGTCTCCGGCGATGGTCTCGCTGCTGTCCATCCCAAGGTTTAGCCACACGATCTCCCTTTCCTTCAGGTCCAGTGCAAACAGTACCGCGTACGTGCTGGGAACAGTGATATGGAAAGAGGATTTGACTGTTTTGGGTTCAAAGATCTTTCCGCTGTCCTCCTCCTCGCGGATCATGTAACCTGCGGTGCAAATCACCCTGTCAAAATTTACTTCGGAAAATACATTGTCCGTAAACACCAGATAACGTATGTCGGGATATACCTCGCGGAAACGGGGGACCTGCACGTCAAAGAACTCGGATCCGCCGTGATAGCCGGAGGTCTCGTCCCCTGAAAAAGTGATGCATTTATCCTGACTTTCCCACATGGTGCGCCAGGAGAATTCCTCCTGAAAGGTGCCGTCCTCCCCAAGGCCGAAGCAGGCCAGGTCGATATCGTCCACCTTTTCCCAATAGGTGAAGCAGCGGAGCTTGTTCCCCTCTGGGAGTCGGACCCGTGAGCCGCGGGGAAGCACGCCGAAGCCGGAGGAACCGGTGCCTTCCTGAAGGGGTATGGAGATCTTCTCCATACCATCCTCCACATAGACCTTCCCAATGGCCTTTTCCGCCAGCTTTTTCATGAGTATTTCCCAAAGGCGTGTTTCCGCCTGCGCCCGGACCTGCTCCGGCAAAACGGAACGCCTAGCTTTGGTTTCCGGCACCGTTTCATAATGGGTCGCCAGCATGTGGCGGCGTACGAATCTGAAGGTGCGCGCGCCGGTGCGGTAGTGTTTGTACTGGGTGATCATCTGGATCAGGATGATCGGGTCAAGGCTGCCTAGGCGGCCGATGAGTTCGTCCACGTCGGTCCCGTTCTGACATCTGGACAGCATATAGTTGAGGCTGCGGGCAACCGCGCCGGTGCCTTTGCCTGCCTTGAGCAAGTCGGCGGCTTTAAGGATATCATTTTCAGCCATGGCTGCCTCGAAAGCGGACCAGACAGATCGGTTTTTCTTCTTTTCGCGCATAGCCTGCACGAATCCCGCCGCCGCTTCGTTTTTCGGCTGATAATGGATGTGGTGCAGGAGGCCGGACCACAACTTCCGCTTTTCATAGCATTCCCTGATGTCTGGCGTTTCTTTACTGAAAAAAAAGTCGATTACTGAGGAAATCAGTTTGCGGTCCCGGTTCCGCAGGTTCAGCGCTTTTATGCTGGGCTTTTCGGCTGTCGTTTTTTTTGTTTTTGCTCTAACAACGGGGATGGTCGGGGGTATAAAACTGCCGGGATCCGATACGGGTACAGGCGTTGTGGGAGGGATCGGCTCAATTGGCATGTCGTTTTCTGAAAGGAACAGCTTTGTAATCATATCGGGGAATATGGAGGTGAGCATTTGCTTTTTATGATCAAAAGCGCGTTTCTTTTCGGTGTAGTTCTCCAGTGCGCTTAAATAACGCTTCCGTTCTGTTTCATATTGCCGCAGTTCTGCCAGGTATCTTTGATACGCCGCCAGGTTTAAATCGTATTCTTCCTTTTTCTGCCGAAGCAGTTCATCAAGGAGCTTTTTTCTTTGGTTTTCGACCATTTCCTGTTTTTTTATGGCGGCGGAGGGCAGGCCGTTCGTGAAGTTGATCTCGTCAGCCAGCCGGATGACGTCCGGAAGATGGAGGAACCGGGCGAAGCGAAGATCCCTCGTTTCGATCAGCAGGCGAATGGTGGTATCCTTGCAGGGGCACGCGGTGACCGTGTCCGGAAACAGGCGGACGAACTGAACTGCCAGGGCTTCCGAGTCCCGGTTCAGGGGTCGGGTGGAGGCGAGCATGGCTGTTATATAGGTTTTCAAAAGCTCCAGCGCTTCGGCTTCTTCTACGATGTCAAATTCCCTGATCTCCGTTTTTTCCCGGAAGGCGAGCCGCTGGAATCCTTCTTCCAAAATGGAATAGCCGGGCTTGGAAAAATCACCCAGGCCATAGGTGACGCTGTAATGGATCAGCTGATCGATGAGCCGCAGATCCTCTGTCAGCTTAAGCACGCTTTGCGGGAATCCGGTGTAAAATGGTTCCGGTACCTGTGTGCCGATGATCCGCGCGGTGGCCGCGGCCATGCGCCACACGGCCAGATGGGGATTGCGCTTCACTTTGATGCCGAATACGCTGGCCAAAGCGTACAGGACACGCACGCAGTCCTGCCGGTCTTCACCTGAATGATTCACCAGATATCCTTTTGAAAACAGAAAGTCCTCGAATGCAGTCCAGGTATCCTGGCAGATATTCGTCACGCGTATTCCTCCTATCAAAAAAGCAGACGCACAGTCGCAGTATCGAAAAACGACCTGTCGATCTTGCCATCTGCTGTTTGCGAATCATGGGACTTGTCAACGTTGAGAGACATTGTTTTATAGAAATAAGCCCCATTAGCTGCATATCGATTCTATCATGGAACGGCAGGTTTTGTCAATTACCGGATGGGAACAGAAGATGACTCTGCTTTCATCAGCGGTGAACATCATGTGGCCTTTTCGCCGGCATATTGAAATGGCTGAAATACTAATAAGGATAACCGGGGAATGGAAAAACAGCATCTTGTCCACCAAATGATGCGGTTGTTTTATATCAAGGAAAATGGTAATATGGCGGAGAATGAGGATACCGAAATACTTCGGTTGTACGTGTGATCCTTGCCGGCACGCTTTCCTTCTCCATCAAATTTTGCTGCAAAGGAAATATGTCATGAAAACCGTACAACAAGGGGAATACTCACCATATCCTGGTGTATTCTGCCAATTGCTCATATAACGCATTCATCGCTTGACCCCTTTTATTATCATTTTTCTGTTTTTGTTTTGCCAGATCTTCAAGAAATTGGACGAAGGTTTCGGAAGGAAATGCTCCGTCTTCCATGTGTGTTCCGTCAGCTGGGCGAACGGTGATATCGACTCCCTTGCTTGAAAATTCATAGTGGTTTTCGCGCAAGGGAAGCACATCCGCTTTTCTTTCCAGGGTTTGGTATGACAGTTCTATTTCACCGTTAGGCTGATGTGCAGAAGATGTGGAAGATCTTCGCCATTTTTCAAGATGAGCAGTACGTTCCGTAGCAGATGCTGAGAACAAGTGACGGCTTATCTGCTTCCTTCGGTCCTTCGATAGCTGGTTATCATTCATGTTGGTCAAGCTGCCTCCTGTTCTGTACCCATGGCGCATAGATTTGATTGCAGGAATCTGGTAAAGTTGGTAGAAATTATTTCTTGGGCTCCGGCTCGACAAACCGGTATTTGAGGAGGAGAGGATATGGCACAGTCAGCGGAATGGAAAAGCATGTGTCATGAGTTGAAGAAATCGGTGATCCCTGATCTTCGCAAAATTGGCTTTACCGGATCATTTCCTCATTTACGCAGAACAAGGGAAGATAAAATCGAATTATTATCCTTTCTGCCACACAGCAATGTGGGCGGAGCTTTCGAGGTAGGTGCATCTATCATCTTTCCAGGTGCGGCAGGATCAGAGGAATCCAATTTATTCTACCCCGGTGCTGAATTCGATCCAAAGAAACTGATTTGGGCAGATGGGCGAATCAGGAACGGACTTCCCGGTATATTTGATGGTGCGTTTTATTTTGTGGATGTTTATTCAAAAGACATTTCATGGACTGATGAAAGAACACATATCCATTATTCAGGAAGACACTACACAGCGGTAACGCCCAAACAATCGTTCTACATCTTAAATCATCTTATGGCCAATAACTACAGATTGGAGCAAAAAGCAGATGGTTTGATCTATTCATTCATAGCTGAGAAAGTTGCTTCACAGATGCCGGAACTGCTATTATGGTTTGACAAGATAAAAAGCTATCGTAATCTGCTTAAATTTGCAGTTACAAGGATCCGCAACCCAGGCAAATCGTTAGTATGATAAAAAATGAAGCTGAATAATTCGTCAAATTCCGGTTTCATGAACGATCGACAAATCGGTATTAGTATGGAGGATGCTTGATGAATAGAATTTTGGATTTATCCTTGGCGGATTTTCTTAGTTTTATTAAAACGATCAATTACGGATATACAGATGAAAACGGCATTGTACACACAGGCGAAGATTATGATTTTGTCCAAAACCCTTATTCTTTTTCGAGCCCAGAAACTGTAATAGAAAACAACTGTGCATGGTGCTGGGATATCTGCGAGCTAATCAGATTATACTGCATCAAAAATAAGATTCCTGTATCAGTTTGGTTTTATGAATATCAGAATAAAATCATCCATCAAACACACGCAATGTTTTATTAAGTTAAATGATTTATGGTATCCGGTTCCAGATAACAGTGACCCTCATGATTTCAGTGAATTTGAGGGGAAAGGTTTCTTCGAGGTAACCAGTAAGTTTCAAGAATACTTCAAAGAGTTTATCCACTATCTTGCCAAAGGAAGAGAAAATGATGAAGCTTTCTTTTTCAGAGAATATAATGACACGCTTAAAGAAGGCATGACTGATGATGAAGTACTTCAAGTTTTAAGAGGTCGTTAAATTCCGGTTTGTCGAGCTGCTGATGGAACGGAAACCCGGAAATAACGAGCAACAAACCGGGATATATGGAACTACTCAGAGATTGAATGAAAGCACCAAGTGGGATCTCATGCTTAAGCAGGATGTGACAGAAATGCCATTGATGAATATCATCGGCGTCCCCTTCTCAAAACTGAGGAAGAACCACGAAGAAGCCATGGCCTGGTTCGGAAAAACCGGTGAAAAGGCGAGGCGCCGGTTCGATTGCTACGGCTGTCTGCCGGGTGGAGACAGGTATGGCGCTGCAGAACTTGGCGTGTGGTTTGATCCCGGATATACTGAACAGTATGCTGTGCTGGTTGGAGCCGATGGAGCATGCAAAGGCATGACCCTGCTGAAGAATCACTATGACACAGGTTTCCCCGATGCTATGGCCGCATCGCCGACAGGTCGAAGGATCATCTGGAAAATCGGCGATGAGGTATTCATCTGGGATCATATGGCCTTCAGTTCCCAAAGGGTCCGGATCAACGATGCTTTGCCGAAAGACACAGCTGTCTCCGATGCTGTGATGAGGGAAAACGGTCTGCTCGAGATGATTTGTTCCGACAGCATTCCAAGGCGCTATCTGTGTGATGCAGACGCTTTGCTGGTACTTGTGAGCGGTGGCTGGACCGCATACTGCGGCGAGAGCAGCTGCAGCCTGAACGCCTGGATCCTTCATGATGTCATTTGTGACGATCCGCTTGTGAATAGCCTTGTTCTCAGAGATGAAGTCGGACGGGTGGAACCGTATCTCTTCTCAGACTGCGGCCTACATGAATTGAGGCTGCCGCAGAATCTTGAATCCATAGGATACGGAGCGTTTGAGAACAATCCGGCCCTGACGAAGATCGTTGTTCCTGCGAGTGTGACAGAGTTGGAATCAGACGCATTCCAGGGCTGTACATCCCTGCACAATCTTGTCATAGACGGAGACCCGGCACGCACGCTGTTATGGGCCGAAGATGCATTCTCAGGATGCCCTTGCGAAAAAGCATACCTGCAGATCCGTGCTTCCGCCAGGAAGAACAATCATTAGCCACAACTTTCAGGGTATTTGGCAACAAAATCACTTCGGCGGGGTTTTTGTTATTAACCGTGCTATTAACGGCCCCAAATTCCTGAGAACAGAGTGTGATAAAAATATTTGATGTACTACCCTAAAAGGCCATAAAACGCCCTAAAGTTGCCGAAAATGGACATAAAAAGAGCCCGGAAAGTACATTTCCGGGCATTTGGCGGAGAAGCCGGGATTTGACCCCGGGCTGCCTTTAACAGCACTACTCCCTTAGCAGGGGGGGAAAGGAATCCAGCATTGACGCGGGTTTTCGGTTGATGGTCTGCAACGGGTCTGCAATAGCCTAAACACAATAGCTTAGCAAATGCCTTGATGAATTTCATAGTGACGTATTATGAGTGCTCAACTAAATTGCTTATCGATGAACGTTTCCTAGTTATTAAGAATGTCATAGAAAGTCAGTTCATCAATAATCTCTATGTCCTGACCTTCAAGTATAAGCTTTTCAGCCCTTTTCTGTTTTGACGATTTTTCTCCTCGTAAAACAGGATTAGTTCCAATCAATGCGACACCTCCACCGGCCATAAGCTGTATCATGGCGAATTAGTTATCAAGAGGTTTAGAAAAAAAGTATAATTTTCATAGAAAAAACCCTGATTTTTACAAAATCATATGAAATGCTTGCACCAAGCGAATATCCAACTGAACGGTTATCGCTCATTGGGAAACTACTCTTTTGAGAAAAAACGATACCGACAGTTTCAAAAACATTGACAAAACCCATTGTCAAGTATATAATTGGTACTGATAGGCTCAAGAAGCGGGATCGGTATGCACGGAAGGGAGCGCACGGTTTGAAGGACTACGCGGCGGGAAAACCCTGGAAGATGGAAAAGCAGCAACACATTTTGGAGACGGCTTACGCGCTGTTCTCCGAAAAGGGCATAACTCCGGTGACGATCACGGATGTCTCCGAAGCCAGCGGCGTGGGCCGGGCTACCATGTTCCGTTATTTTCCCTCCAAGCTGGAATTGGTCATTGCCATCGGCACCTGGAAATGGGAAGAATACATTGACAGGTACAATGCCCTGCTGCCTCCGGAAAAAACGGAAACCATAACCGGGGCTGAATGGCTGCGGTTTTTCCTGGATGCTTTTCTGGATTTGTACCACAACCATGCGGATATCCTCCGTTTCAATTACAATTTCAACAGTTACCTGCGGTATGAAGCCGGCGAAGCGGAGCAAAGGCAGCCCTACCTGCGCATGACGGACGGCTTGGGCGAAATCTTTCATCAGTTGTACGAGCGCGGAAAAGCAGATGGTACGCTGAATACCGATTATTCTGAACAGACCATGTTTTCCAGCATCTTCCATATTATGCTGGCAGCCGTCACCCGTTACGCGGTGGGTCTGGTAGTAGTGTATGAAAACAGCAGCAAGCCGGAAAGCGAGCTGGTGATGCTGGCGGAAATGCTGCTAGCCCGCTTTACGAGGGAAAAATGAGTGGAAGCGTTCAGAATTGAGATGGCCGGGGCGCCGGTGGCGGTACGGTGCCGCTTTCATGAGAACCAGGAATTCTTCCATGATTACTTCACGGAGAAGGAGCCCCTGTTCACCATTGAGCCGACGGAGGCAGACCTAAGGCAAATGCAGGCGGATTTTGACCGGATGGACGAAATGGAGGGCATTTCAAAGCACAGAAGGACGGAAAGCTTTCTGGAAAACAACGCCATCCATTCCCTGCTGGCGGAAAGGCTGGTTGAGCAAAACGTGCTGCTGATGCATGGCTCCGCCCTGTGCATGGATGGGGATGCATACATCTTCACTGCCAAATCCGGCATGGGCAAAAGCACGCATGCCCGGCTATGGCGTGAAGTGTTTGGGGATCGGGTGTGGATGATCAACGACGATAAGCCCATGGTGAAAATATCGGAAAGCGGCGTCATGGTGTACGGCACCCCCTGGGACGGGAAACACCATTTGAGCCGCAACGCCTCCGCCCCGCTGAAAGCCATTGTGAACCTGACCCGGGATGAAAGCAACCACATTGCGCCCATGAGCCGGGCTGACGCCTTCCCGGTGCTGATAAAGCAGTGCTTTGGCTCCAGGAATCCTGTGGCGATGGCGCGGGTGGTGGAACTGGAAAAACGGCTGCTGAATGCGGTTGATTTCTACGCCCTGGGCTGCAACATGGAAAAGGACGCGGCAAAAGTGGCCTGGGAAGGAATGCGTGCGGGCCATCCCTGACATCTTTCCCCCTGAGTAGGAAAAAATATAAAACTTGTCATTTTTAAGAGGAAACAAAGCCTTTATTACGAATATACAGAGGAGACCCGCATGAAACTGAAGCCCGATTTTATTACCCAGGATATTGACGATACCCAGTTTCTGGTGCCGGTGGGCGCGGAGGCGTTCAACGGCGTCGTGCGCAGCAACAGTACCGCCGCGTTCATTGTGGACTGCCTGAAAGAGGAAACCACGATGGACGCCATCGTGGACAAAATGTGCGAGCGCTACGACGCGCCCCGCGCCACCATTGCCGCGGGCGTGAAGGACGTGCTGGACACGCTGCGCGGCATTGACGCCCTGGACGAAGATTGAGCGGTACAGCGGAAAGAGATGGACATGGATACACTGGAATACCAGAACGGGGATGAATACCTGGACATGCTGCGCCGGCAGAACAAAAAGCAGACGCAAAGCTTCAGCGACTTCTCCGGATACCTGGAAGCCAAGGCCAGGCAGCAGGGCATCCCGGTTCGCGGCCAGTTTGAGCTGACGCCGCTGTGCAATCTGAATTGCGTCATGTGCTACGTTCACCTGAACGCGGCGCAGCAGCCGTTACTGACCGCGGAGCAGTGGAAGGCCCTGATGCGCCAGGCGCATGACGCCGGGATGTACGCGGCGACCCTGACGGGCGGGGAGTGCCTGACCTATCCGGACTTTGACGAGCTGTATCTGTATCTGCAAAGCCTGGGCTGCATGGTGGACGTGCTGACCAACGCTGTTTTGCTGAATGAAGAAAGAATCAGGTTTTTCCGGAAGCATCCCCCTGCCTCCATTCAAGCCACCCTGTACGGCGCGACCGAGGATGCCTATGAGCGCGTGACGGGGCGACGGGTTTGCCAAACGGTTGTGGAAAACATCCGCCGCGTTACGGACGCGAAATTGCCGCTTATTATTTCCGTCACCCCCAGCAAGACCCTGGGCGAGGACGTATTTGATACCATCCGTCTGGCGCACAGCCTGACGAAGAATGTGTTCGTGAATACGTCGCTGTTCACGCCGCGGGAATCAACTGGGCGAACCGGCGTGGAAGAGGACCCGGACGCGGAGTTCTACGCCCGCATCCTGCGGCTGCATAAAGAACTGCGCGGAATCGACGTAACGGAATGCCCGGAAAGCCAGCTGCCGCCTTCGGGTGGTGGCTGCGCCGACTGCGAGGCCCGTGGACTGAGCTGCGGCGGCGGCCGGTCCGGGTTTGTGATCAACTGGAAGGGTGAGATGCTGATCTGCAACCGGATGAAGCCAAAAAGCTTTCCCCTGCGAGACGGCTTTGCGACGGCATGGGAGCACATTCATCAAGCTGCGGAAGACTGGCCGCGGGCGGCGGCGTGCAGGGGATGCGCCTATGAATCATCCTGCGGTATCTGCGCGGCAGAAGCCCTGAAATTCGCACAGCCCAGGGAGAAACCGGAAGCGCTGTGCCAGCGTACACGGTATCTGGCCAGCCGGGGCGTGCTGAATATTCCACTATGCGACTGAACGAAAGGAGAATCATCATGGAACAGAAAAAGAAAGGAACAAAGAAAGCGTATGTTGCCCCGAAGATCGAAAAGATCGAATTTGAGACGGAGAATCTCATCCTCGCATCCGCGGGAAACGGCGATGTAGGAAGAGGGCGCGGAAGAGGCGGCGGCTGCGATGGCGTTCCTTATCATCGCAATCAAAGGACCTTCAGCAGTGGGCGCAACAGCGGCTGCTGAGGGCGGCGCGTCCATACCCGGAAAAGGAGAATTGGCGTGAAAGCATCCGACGGTTTCGTGCTGAGAAATATTGCGGGCGAACGCATGCTTCTGCCCACGGGAGAAAGGATTGCCGCCTTCCGCGGCGCGGTGCTGATGAACGAGCTGTCGGCTTTCATCTGGGAAAAGCTGCAATCGCCCATCACCCGCGACGGGCTGTTGGCGGAGATCCTGGCGCAGTACGCCATTGACGAAGAGACGGCAGCCGCGGATCTGGACGCCGTGCTGGCCCAACTGAAACAGATGGGAATCATCGAAGCATGAACGCAGAAAACAACAACGGGCAGGACGCGGAATCCCTCCTGCCCGCGCGGTGGAAGATCCTGGACGGGAGCGCGCTCAAGGTTCTGGCCGTGATCGCCATGATCGCGGATCATACAGCTTCCGCTTTGCTGGGTGACACCAGCATCATCCTGTTCCGGCTTGGAACCAGGATCATTGATTTGTATGATTTGATGCGCACGGTCGGCCGAATCAGCTTTCCGCTGTTTGCGTTCCTGCTGGTGGAAGGCTTTGCGCATACCCGCAGCGTGAAGCGCTATGCCGGCAATCTGTTGCTGTTCGCGCTGGCGTCGGAAATTCCGTGGAACCTGGAGCACAGCGGCACGCTGCTGTATAGCGGCCAGAACGTGATGTTCACGCTGCTGTTTGGGCTGCTGAGCCTGTGGGTGATCCGGGATTACCAAGGAAGCCGGGAAAAGAAAGCCGCCGCGCTGCTGGGCCTGCTTGCGCTGTCCGTCGTGTTCCGGGCGGACTATGGCTGCGCGGGCTTCGGCTTTATTTTGATGCTGTATCTGCTACGGGATCAGAAGCTGCTCCAGGCCGTTGTGGGCTGCTGTTTTCTGCCCGACCGCTGGGTGGCGGGATTGGCGTTCCTGCCCATCAGCCTGTACAACGGAAAGCGGGGCTTTATCCGCGGCAAACCGATGAAGTATGCGTTTTATCTCGTGTATCCCCTCCACCTGCTTGTGCTGTTCTGGATCAGGAAAATGACGATTGGTTACTGAAGCAATGCACACGGCGTTCGAAGAGATTCTCCGGCGCGACGGCCATTTGGTCTACAAAACCCGCGGGGTGAGCATGGAGCCCATGCTGCATGAGAACAGGGACTTGGTGATTCTCCAGGCCCCTTCTTTGCGTTTGAAAAAATATGACGTAGCGCTGTATAAACGGGAAAACGCCTATGTGCTGCACCGGGTGATCGGGGTGGAAAAAGAGCGTTACCTCTTCCGGGGCGACAATACCTGCACGGTGGAGCAGGTGCCCTTCGGTGCCGTGATCGGCGTGCTGACGGGCTTCCAGCGGAAGGGAAAACAGGTTGCCGTGACGGATGGCGGGTACCAGCACTATGTCCGCCTTTGGTGCGCCCTGTATCCGGTGCGGACCTTGTATATGCGCTGCCGCCGGCTGGCCGCGCAGGCTGCCCGGCGGCTGGGCATTCTGCCAGCGCTCAGGAAGGTGCAGCGCCATGAATAATACCGTGCGGTGGCTCTGGCGCGTGGCCGGCAAAAAGAAAAGCTACATTTTGGCCATGACTGCCATTCAGGGCGTGGCGTCCCTGTCCGGCGTGGTGTATGCGCTTTTGTTCCGGGCTGTCGTGGACAGCGCCATGGGGAAGGACGCCGCTTCGTTTTGACGCCATGTGGCGCTGCTTGTGGGGCTGGTTCTGCTGGAGCAGGCCATTGATGCCGTTTCCCGCTGGCTGTATGAGCTGGCAAGAAGCGATCTGGAAAACGCCTTCAAGCAGCGCTTGGTTGACAATATCCTGCGCAGGGATTATGCCTCCGTCAGCGCCACCCACACCGCTGAATGGCTGAACCGCCTCACCAGCGACACCGGCGTCGTTGCCTCCGGCGCGGTGGATATCCTGCCGGGGCTGACCGGCACCGCCGTGCGCATGATTTCGGCGCTGATCATGATCATCGCCCTGGATCGGTGGTTTGCGTACATTCTTCTGCCCGGCGGCGCTCTGGTGATCGTGCTGACCTGCGCTTTCCGCAGCGTGCTGAAACGGATGCACAAAAATATCCAGGAAAGCGATGGTCGGCTGCGGGTATTCCTGCAGGAGCGCATCTCCAGCCTGATGGTGATCAAGGCGTTTGCCGCGGAAAAGCAAACCAGCTCAGGCGCAGCCGAAGCCATGGAGAACCATAAAAAAGCGCGGCTGCGCCGCAACTGCTTTTCCAATATAGCGAATATCGGCTTCGGCACAGCCATGGAGGGTATGTATCTGATCGGCGTGGTGTACTGCGCCTACGGCGTCATGACCGGGCGCGTTACCTATGGCACGCTTGCCGCCATCATGCAGTTGATTGGGCAGGTGGAAGGCCCCTTTGCCAGTATCAGCGGCTATCTGCCTCGCTGGTACGCCATGACCGCCAGCGCGGAGAGACTGATGGAAGTGGAGCAGTATGCGGAAGATGGACAGGCGGCTGACGGGGAAACCATGAATAACTATGTCAAGGTTCCGTTAAAAGAAAAGATAGCTGCAGTCAATAAAATATAAAAGCCGCAGAATCAGAAAGACAAGCAAGAAAACTGGGATTCTATTTGAAAAGTGAAAACTAAAAGGATCTTCTATGAAGGGGTCAGTATCGAAAGCTGACCTCTCTTTTAATTTTTTTTGAATTGAAATACAGACTTCCATTTATTTACAAATCAGGTCTGCAATAGGTCTGCAATAGCCCCTCTTGTTTGGTCTGCAATAAGGTCTGCAATAAGAGCATACTTTTTGAAAACTAAACATATTAGTTTAATTTATAGCTTACGGTAATTACCAGTATTTGCGAACCAAATTTGTATAAAACCGTCGAAAATTTGTCCAAATTGGTAAAAAATAATCCCTGATTCTACAAGAATCAGGGATTTGGCGGAGAAGCCGGGATTTGAACCCGGGCTGCCTTTAACAGCACTACTCCCTTAGCAGGGGAGCCCCTTCGGCCACTTGGGTACTTCTCCAAATAGGGCCTGAAAGCATTTGAGGGGGAAAAGCGGAGAGAGAGGGATTCGAACCCCCGGTGCCTTTCAGCATCACTGGTTTTCAAGACCAGCGCCATCAACCGCTCGGCCATCTCTCCGTACCAATGACGGCCTCTTCAAACGCTTGACTATCATACCATTTTTTCATCACGGTGTCAAGACGCGGGGAAAAATTTTGTTGGTAAAATGATGGTAAAATGATGAGGTCGGGAAGGGGCCGCGGCGAGGGGGCGGCGGCCCTTTTTATCACAGACATGAGCGCGGAAAAGGACTAATAAAGGAAAATCAGTCCTCAGGTTTTGCCGCAGGCACAGTGATGCGGCTGGACGACGATGGTCCCAAGGGCCTCGGCGAGGCGCTCGGCGTCATCCTCGGTGTTTTCAGGGCCGAATGAAACGCGGATGGTTCCCTTCGCGAATTTTTCGGGCAGATTCTGGGCGCGAATGACGTGGCTGATCTCGGTGGACATGGAATTGCAGGCGGCTCCGGCGGACACCTGGATTCCCATCAGGTCCAGCCGGTGGAGGATCATTTCGCCGTCGGCGTCCCGGAAGCTGATGTTGAGGAGGCCGGGAAGATGCTTGTCGTCGCTGTTGATTACGAATTCCAGGCCTCGGCGAAGCAGGCGGTCGATCAGGAGGCCGCGGAGGCGCTCTTTATGGAACATCTCCTCCGCCATGTCCTCGGTACGTTTTTTCAGGGCGGCGGCCATACCGACGATGGCGGCGGTGTTTTCGGTTCCGGCGCGCAGGCCCATTTCCTGCCCGCCGCCCTCGAGCAGCGGCGGCAGCTTGACGCCGCGGCGGATATACAGGAAGCCTGCGCCCCGAGGACCTCCGAATTTGTGGGCCGAAGCGGTCAAAAGGTCCGCCGGGATGATATTCATATTCAGGGGGATATGCCCGACGGCCTGTACGGCGTCCGTGTGGAAAAAAGCGCCCTCCTCGTGGGCAATCT
>JAFWWK010000001.1 GCA_017523615.1 Clostridia bacterium | reverse complement strand
GGCAACAAGTTCCTGTACGCGGTGGTCATGGCCATCATCATGATCCCCGGCCAGGTCACCGGCACCGGCTTCTTCATGTTCATGTATCAGTTGGGCCTGGTCGACAACCGCCTGGCGCTGATCATCCCCTCCATCGCCGCTGCCTCCACGGTGTTCTTCTTCCGGCAGTACCTGGAATCCAACTTCCAGGTCTCCCTGGTCGAAGCCTCCCGTATCGACGGCGCGGGTGAATTCTTCACCTTCAACCGCATCGTGCTTCCCATCATGGTCCCGGCCATGGCGACCATGGCCATCATGGCGGTCATCGGCAACTGGAACAACTACCTCACTCCGTTGATGCTGTTCACCAAGCCTGACCTGAAGACCCTGCCTATGATGGTCCAGGAGCTGCGCGGCGATATCTACCGCACGGAATACGGTTCCATCTACCTGGGCCTGACCTTGACGGCCCTGCCGCTGATCATCGTGTATTTTGCCTTCAGCAAGTACATCATCGCCGGCGTCGCCCTGGGCGGTGTCAAGGAGTAACCTTCAAGCCATATGCAAAAAAACCGCAGGACGGGAGAGATCCCCGTCCTGCTTTTTTTGCGGCCGCTGTCAGTTGGCGCTCCCTGCCTTGGGCCTCCCGCGGGCTTTTTTTGCGGCCGCTGTCAGTTGGCGCTCCCTGCCTCAGGCCTCCCGCGGGCTTTTTTGCGGCCGACCTTTGTCATCGCTTTCCCTGCCGCCGCCCGCACTTTACTTCCTTTACTTTTCGTCCGGCACGATCCGGATATCCTCCCCGTTATAGGGGCTGAACTCGCATTCAAGCTGCCCGAAGTCCGTGATCTCTTCGCCGAGGATGACTAGTCCGCTGATATGCACATGGTCGATCCGGCTGTTTTCGTCACTGGACCAGATGCGTATCCTGGGCCGCCTGCCCGAAAGCACCCGTACGTTCCTTACCTCCACCGTGTCGATCGTCCCCCGGTTCAGGGTGGCGGACCAGTTGGATTCCGTGGTGGTGAAGTCGATCAGGTAAGGCGTCCCGTCGCCCATGCCCATCTCTGCGTCCTCCACCACAATGTTTTCAAACAGCACGTTCCTTACCAGGGCGTGGTCGCTGTTATGGATGGAGATGACCGGCTTGTGGAAATTGTGCAGCACAGTGATGTTGCTGAAGGTGATGTTTTCGATGACCTTTGCCCGGGTCTCGTAGCCGATCTCGCAGCTCTGGGCCAGGTCCGTCCACAGGACGCAGCGGTCGAAGGTGATGCCGCGCACATCCCCGTTATAGCCCTTCACCACCAGGCTGTCGTCCCAGGAGCGCACAAAGCAGTTCGTCACCGTGATGTTCTCGCTGTTCTGGAAGGTGAAGCCGTCGCTGTTGCTGCGGGCGGATATGATCTTCACGTTGTCGATCACGCCGTCCCTGCACTTGAGCAGGTTCACCGTCCATGCGGAAGGGTCAAGGATGGTGATGTCCCGGATGGTGAAGCCGGAACAGTTGGAAAGGTTCACCGGCACGATGGTGTCCTTCCAGCGGTCATAGACGCTGCCGCACAGGACGCCGTGGCCTGCGATGGTAAAATTTTTGCCCAGCCCGCAGTAGATCTGCCCGTATATCACGCAGCCCTCGTCCAGGTAGATGATCTCGTTGCTCCTGACGGTAATGATCTGGTCCCTGTACACACCGGGCCCGAAATACCGAACCTTCGGCGCGCCGGGATCGGGCCTGTCCTGGTCCGGCGTGTCCAGGAAAAGGTGAAGGGTGCCCTCGATCCCCCCGTTGACCTCCACCGTCAGGTTGGCGGGGCTGTCCAGGAAAAAGCACACCCTGCCCTCCCGCACCTCGGGCTCGACACCCAGCGACAGGGGCCGCACCAGGGCCGACCGCACGTCGGCATTCAGGAATTCCGCCTCCACCCGGTACGGCCCTTCCCTTACGGCTATGGCCGCAGGCACATATGTGAGGGGCGGGTTTTCCTCCCAGGAACGCCGGGTGCACACGGCGGTCTCGTAAACCGTTTCCACTTCCTCGCCGTTGATCCACACGCGGCAGGAGGGGGCCCTTTCGGCCAGTTCCCCGGCCATGGCGCCGGAAACGCAGAAGGCCAGGAACAATATCACGCAAAACAGCACTCTTTTCATGCCGCGATCTCCTTCCGTTCGCCTTATACCGTGACGCAGGCCGCAGGCGCCTTCCGGCGCGGAATGGCCGCACCCTCCCTGCCATGCGGTCCCCCGGCTGTTCAGCAGGCGGAGAACAGCTCCAGAACAGCCCCGTACAGCGCGTCCGGCAGCTTCAGCATATGCAGCTGCGCCAGGAAGCAGGCCGCATCGTCATTTCTCATTGCCGCTTCCATCACCTGCCCCTTCAGGTCATAGCTGATCCGTGCGGGAAGAAGCAGCTGCCTGAGCCGGTCCTTCAGGTCAAGGGCCGGGGCCTCGGGAGCGTTTTCCCATCGGAGAAAAGCGCCTTCAGCCGTGTTCGCGTCCAGCTGCAGCATAAGGGCCCGCCGGCTGTCGTCATACCGCGCCGAAAAACCGCAGCCGCTTACGTCCGGCGCCTGCCCGCAGATACCGTATATTTCGACCGTATAGCGGCGCCTCAGCGGGATCAGTCCTCTGTCCCCCTCCGGCGGGTCGATCATTATTCGAAGCCCGTCCCCACAGGTCATGCGGATCCGGGTCCGGACGCAGGCATAGGCCGGGTCCTGCGGCATGCGGCCGTTGTCCTCCGTCAGGACGGTCTCCCCGTCCGCCCCGGCAAAAAAGCGGACCAGGACGTTTTCCGGCAGCGGCGTGCCGTTTTTCGGCGTCTCGTCCCCGTCCATGGGCAAAATGCCCCCCGCCTTCACCAGCACCGGGATGTTTTCAAGCGGCCGGTACATGGTCACATTCCGCCCGCCCCGGTACCTGAGGCCGGTAAACAGATCCGTCCACATCCCCTCCGGCAGGTACGTATCCGCCGGGGAAAGCATGGCTTCCCGGTCCATGGGCTTCGTCACCGGGCGCACGGTCATCTGATCCCCCAGCATATACTGGTCTTTGGCCCGGTAAGCAGCCCCTTCCCAGGGGTAGTCGAAATACATCGGCCGCAGCAGCATCTCCCCCCGCGCGCCGAATTCGATTTCCTGACTGTACAGCCACGGCACCAGCCTGTGCCGAAGCCTCAGGAAGCGCCCGATCACCCCGGCCTCTTCGGCGGGGAATTTCCAGGGTTCCTTTTCCATGAAGGGGTTATTCGAGGAGTGCAGCCGCATGATGGGTGAAAACACGCCGAACTGCACCCAGCGGGCGGTCAGCTCCGGGTCGGCGGCGCCGTGCATGTGCCCGCCGATATCGTGGCTCCACCATGAGAAGGCGATGTTGGCGGCGCTGGAAGTAAAGAAGGGCTGAAAATCCAGGGACGCCCAGGTGATGCAGGTATCCCCGGAAAAGCCCACCGGGTAACGGTGGCTTCCGGGCCCGCCGTATCGGGACAGGATCATCGGCTCCAGGCCCCGCCGGACAGCATGCAGATACCTGGTATGGTTCAGGGTGAACAGGGGATCCATGCCCGGATCGCTGCTGCCGCCCTTCTGCTGCCAGTCAAGCCACCAGAAGTCGACGCCCTGATCCTCCAGCGGACCGAGCACGGTATCCTCAAGAGCCCGTTCATACTTAGGATCCGCCGCGTCATAGGGAAAGGGAACGCGATCCGCGGGATCCCGGCCCATGGCCTTCGCCATTTGCGGGTACATCTCTTCTGAAGCCCGCACGCCGTCCGCCGGATGATCGTTGAGGGTGACCCTCAGGCCGCGGTCATGAAGCCACGAAAGCAGTTTTTCCGGTTCAGGGAACTTTTCCCGGTCCCAGGTATATCCCGTCCAGCCGGTGCCGTACTCGGGATCGATATCGGTCACATGCCAGTTCATATCCAATACCGAAACGGAAAGGGGGATGCCCTCGGCCTGAAAGCGCTCCATCAGCTCCCGGTATCCTTCCTGCGTGTAGGGATAGTACCGACTCCACCAGTTGCCCAGGGCAAACCGGGGGACCACGGGCACAGGACCGGACAAACGCAGGAAATCCCGGACACAGCCTTTAAAGTCCCGGCCGTACCCGAAGAAATACAGATCGATGCCCCGGGGCCGGGCGGGCAGCAGATCGCCTTCGTCGTCCATTCCCATGGAACGGCTGTCGTCCAGCACGGCATAGCCCTGCCACGAGGTCAGCCCGTCCTCCAGCGGGATCGCCCCGTCGGCCTCGTCCAGCGTCCGGGCCGTGCCGCCGAAGGTGTGGTTCTTTTCCCCGTAATGCCACACGCTGCCGTATACGGCGTAGAATCCCTTCAGCGTCACCGTCAGGCCCTGATAGGAAAAGGGCTGTTTGTCATATTTCAGGCGCAGGGCCTCCGTTTCCACCGTCAGGCTCCCTTCGTCCCCGGATACCGTGAAGGAAGGCACGGGCATTTCCCGGCACAGGGCCATCTGCGTCGCGGTATCGCGGAACCGGCCGTTTTCTTCGTATTCAAGCCTCAAAAGGCGGTCAGTCAGCACGGTGATGCGAAAGTTATTCCCCCGGACGACGGCTTCCGGACGGGCCAAAGGACGGATTTTCCAGATGTCTGTGGCTTTCATGGCGGCACCTCTTTTTTTGAAAAAGGGGCTGCTGCACGATGCAGCAGCCCCGAAGTCATGCAATCAATGCATCGGCAATGGGTCAGGTCATTCACCCATGTAGCGGGCATAGGCAGCCAGGTGGATCTGCAGAAGGTCGGCGATGCCCATCTGGTTCAGCCTGGAGATGTAGGCGTCCCATTCCTCGTCAATGCCGCCCTCGGTGACCCAGTGGGCGTACTGCTGGGTGCAGTAGCTGATGATGTCCGGGCTCAGGAAGGCCATTTCGTCCAGTTCCTCGGCGGTGTAGGCCACCACGGGGAAGGTGGGACGGACATACGCGGCGTTCACGGCGTCGTCGGACAGCTTGATGCCGTCGCCCTCGGTGGTGGGCAAGATGACCTTGGATTCAAATTCCTTGTTCATATACTTGGGGCCGTGATCGCGGAAGGAGAAGGTCCAGCAGGAGGTATCCAGGTTGATGCCGGAATCGGCGGCGGGCAGCAGCACTTCGTAGGTGCCGTCATCGTTCCGGGCGATCTTTCCGTCGCCGATGGAGCCGTAGTAGGTCTGGAGGGAAGCCTCGTCGGTGTAGAACTGGTCAGCCCAGGCAAGCAGTTTGCCGGGATCGGAGCAGTTCTTGGTGATGACGAACTCGTTCTTGCCGTAGTTCAGGAAGGTGGGGTCGGATTCCACATAGCGGTTGCCGTCGGGGCCCGCAACGGCTTCCACAACCACGTAATCCTTGGCGTTGCCAAGCAGCTCGGAGTCGGCGGTCCAGGCGAACACGATGCCGGTGCGGGGGCCGACGGTGGTATCCTGCACCTTGGCGCGGACCATGTCAGAGGTCTGGGTGAAATACTCGGGATCCAGGGCGCCGTTCACATACAGTTCATGGGCCCACTTGACGGCTTCCTTGTAGTTGTCGCTCATGGGAACAAAGTAGGGCTGGCCGTCGGCGTTGATGCCCATGAAGTTGCCGGCGCGGCTGGCCTGCACGCCGAAGGGCAGAAGCAGGTTGTTCAGGTCGAAGCCCAGGGAAGAGGAAGCGATGTAACCGTAGCGGCCCTCGCCGGACTTGGAGAACGCGACCAGGGTATCGGCCAGTTCGGTATAGGTGGTGGGCATGGGCAGTCCGAGTTCCTCCAGCCATACCTTGTTGATGTACATTTCATTGGCGGTGGCGGGGCGCATGGGCAGCTTCTTGGGCAGGCTCCAGATATGGCCTTCGGCATCGGTGCAGAGGGCCTTCATGGAAGGATCCTTTTCAAAGATGGCGGTCAGGTTCGGCATATACTGGGGGATCAGCTCGCTCAGTTCTACAAAATAATCGGTGTTGGGGATGATGTCGGCATCGGTCAGGGAGATGGAGCCGAAGAAGGCGTCGGGCAGGGCGCTCAGGCCGCTGGCCAGCATCAGGGACTTCTGGTCGCCCCAGGAGCCGTTCCAGTAGGGCTGCCATTCGATGTTGACGCCGGTCTTTTCACCGATCTCCTTCAGGAAAGCGGTCTCGGTAAAGTCGGTTCCCCAGACCTCGGTCCAGCGGACCACAGCCACGGTGAAGGTGGGGTTTTCTTCCGCCAGGGCGGCGGCGCAGACGCCCAGCAGCATGCACAGGGCGAGAGCCAGGGACAGCAGTTTCTTCATGTCGGATTCCTCCTTAAATATGTATGTTCAGGCGATCCACGCCTTGGAACCGGAACGAAAACGGAACTCAGCCTTTGAGCGCGCCGATCATGACGCCCTGGTTGAAATATTTCTGTACAAAGGGGTACATGGTCATGATGGGCAGGGAAGACACCACGATGGCGCCGTACTTGATCAGGTTGGCCTTGCGGTTGATGTCCGCCGCGGCGGAGCCCGTCATGGCGGATGCGGCCATCTCGTTGTTGATCAGGATGTTGCGCATGACCAATTGCAGCGGGTATCTTTCGGGGGAGCGCAGGTAGATCATGGCGTTGAAGTAGCTGTTCCAGTGGCCCACGGCCGCCCACAGGGCGATGACCGCCAGGATGGCCTTCGACAGGGGCAGCACCACCCGGAAGAAGTAGCGCAGGTTGCCGCAGCCGTCGATCTGCGCCGCGTCCCACAATTCCGCCGGCAGGCTGGTCTGGAAAAAGGTGCGGGACACCACGATGTAATAGGAGATCACCGAGAAAGGCAGCACCATGACGAGGAACGTGTCCACCATGTGGAAGGTGTTGTTCAGGATGATGAACGTGGGGATCAGGCCGCCCCCGAAAAACATGGGGAAAATAAAGAAGAAGGTAAAGAACCCGCGTCCCACCAGGTCCCGCCGGCTCAGGGCATAGGCCACCGGGATGTTGACGGCCAGCATGATCAGCGTGCCCGCAAGGGAATACAGTATGGTGTTGCCGTAGCCCCGCCACAGGTTGCCCATGGAAAACAGGTGGTTGTACCCGTCCATGCTGAAGCCCCTGGGAAACAGCAGCACATTGCCCTGGGCCACCATATTGGGATCGCTGATGGAAGCGATCACGATAAAATACATGGGATAGAGGGCCAGCAGGGTCATGATGCCCGCGATGGTATAGATGATTGCGTCAAAGGTCCTGTCCGCCCGGCTTTTCCTGATGCGGTTGCCATTGCTATGGGCCGGCTTTTTCATCGCGATATCGCTCATCTTTTTCCTCCTCCCATCAGAACAGCGACGTGTCGCTGATCTTCCTGGAGATCTGGTTGACCAGGATCAGGATCACGAAATTGACCACGTTGTTGAACAGGCCGATGGCGGCGGAATAGCTGTACTGGTTGGATTTGAGGCCCATCTTGTACAGGTAGGTGGAGATGATCTCGCTCTTGGCGATGTTCAGGTCGTTCTGCAGGAGGTACACCTTTTCAAAGCCGACCCCCAAAAGACTTCCGCACCGCAGGATGAACAGCGTCACCATGGTAGGCACCAGCATGGGGATGTCGATGGTCCTGATCTTCTGCCACTTGCTGGCCCCGTCTACCTCCGCCGCCTCATACAGCTGCGGATCGATGGCGGAGAGGGCGGCAATATACATGATGGAGTCCCATCCCAGGTGCTGCCACACCTCCGTCCACACATAGATGCTGGCGAAGGCGCCGGCGTTGCCCATCAGATCGCCCATTTTGACGCCGAAGATCGCCATGATCTTCGGGATCACGCCGGAGGATGGGGACAGGAACATGATGATCATACCGCACATGACCACGGTGGAAATGAAATGCGGAAGGTACGTGGACACCTGGAAGACCTTTTTGAAACGCCTTGCGTACATCTGGTTGCACATCAGCGCAAGCAGGATGGGCAGGGGAAAGGTGACCGCCAGGGTATACAGGCTGATGACCAGGGTGTTCACGATGGTGTTTGTGAACATGTAGGAGTTGAAATACCTTTCGAAGTATTTCAGCCCCGCCCACTTGCTTCCCCAGATGCCCTGGGCCGGACGGAAATCCTTGAAGGCGATGATCACGCCGTACATGGGCAGATAGGTAAAGCAGATAAAGATGACGATGGCCGGGAGCATCAAAAGGTACAATCCCCAGTTCCGCCTGATGTGCTCCCAGGTGTTCCTTCTGCCGAGGGTCCTTGCAGGCTGCATACGCTCGCTCCTTCGTCATGTAGGTGTATCGGTAAACTTGCGGTAAAACAAATCCCACCCGGTTCAGTGTATCGGTAAACTTTCAATGCTTTAAGTATATCGGTAAACCCGTCCGATGTCAACCCCTTTTTTGATTTGTTTCCCGAAAATTTTTTGATTTGACAATTGAAAATTCCTTCGCTATGATATGGTATACCGATAAAGCAAAGAAGGAAACGGCATTGGTCACGATCAAGGAAATCGCCGCGGAGGCGGGCGTCAGCCGGATGACGGTATCCAACGTCATCAACAACGTCAGGGGGAAGGTGTCCCCCGAAACCGAAAAACGCATCCGGGAGATCATGGACAAATACCATTACGTGCCCAGCAGGGCCGCCCGGAGCCTGAACACAAAATCCTCCCATATCATCGGCCTTCTGCTGCCGATATGGACGGACCCCTCGTCCGGTCTGCTCCTGAACCCCTATGCCGCTTTCATGGTAAGCTACTTTGAGGAGCTGCTCCGGTCGCGGGATTACTACGTGATGCTCTGCTCCTTTTCGGGCGTGGAGGACGTCCTCCTGTTCCAGCGGGGATGGCATGCCGACGGCGTCATCCAGATGTTTCCCCACGACGACCTGATCACCCGGCAGCTGGCGGAAAGGACGGAATCCCCCCTGGTGGTACTGGACCGGCATTTTGACGATATCCCCATGCTGTCCGTCTGCATCGAGGACCGTAAGGGTGGGTATCTTGCCGCAAAACACGTATTGGAGGAAGGCCACCGGGATATCGGCTTCGCCGGGTCGGCCATCGAAACTTCCAGTGTCGTGCGCGACCGGTACCTGGGATACCTGGACGCCCTGGAGGAATACCATATCCGGCCCGATCCCGCATGGACCTTCGACCACGCCCACCGCCTGGAGGGCGGCGTCCGGGTGGCGAACCGGCTTCTCGGGATGAAGCACCGCCCCACCGCCATGATCGCCTCGGAGGACCTGATCGCCTGCGGCATCATGCAGGGCTGCCAGGAAAACGGCCTCACCGTACCGGGGGACATTTCGGTCGTCGGTTTCGACAATTCCTCCCCGTCCACCATCGTGACGCCCCGGCTGACCACGGTCAACCAGTTCATCCGGAAAAAAGCGGAATGCGCCGTGGAAATGCTGATGCGCGCGATGGAGGACCCGGATTACCGGAGCGACCTGAAGGTCATGGATGTGGACCTGGTCAAAAGAGGCTCTGTCGCCCGCCTGTGACCGCCGGATGCGGCTCGGCGGCGCACTCCCGGTCCTTTTTGTCCGCGGCGCCCCATCCGTATGCGCAGGGCCGCCGTCCTTTCATTGACTTTTGCCCGGCGGTATGATACAATTCTGTCCAATACTTCAATGAGGCCCAGGCCTCATAAGTTTGTTGGGAGGACACTATGGCATACTGTAAATTCTGCGGTTCACAGATCCCGTCGGATTCCGCCTTCTGCCCGAAATGCGGCGCGAAAGCGCAGGACAGCGGCGCCGCTCCCGGAATGGAATTCGGCGCCAAAGGCGGAGCTTCCGTCCCGCCCGGTCCCGGCTCATACAAGGCCCCCATCCAGGAGCGGAAGATCGCCCTTTGCATCATCCTTACCATCGTCACCTGCGGCATTTACGGCCTCGTCTGGTTTTTCAACATGGTGAACGACCTCAACACGGCGGCCCCCTCGTCCGACGACAAGACCCCCGGCACCGTGCTGCTGCTTTCCATCGTCACCTGCGGGATCTACAGCCTCGTATGGCTGTACAAAGCCGGCGACAAGGTGGACAGGATCAGGACCCACAACGGCGAAGCGCCTTCCTCCTCCGCCGTTCTCTACCTTATTCTCGGCCTTGTGGGCTTCTCCATCATTTCCTACTGCCTCATCCAGACCGAACTGAACAAAGTGGCCCAGATCCCCGCATGACATGAAACACAGGGCCGTCAAAGTCATGATCAAAGGCGCAGTCATCCTTACGGCAGGCTGCGCCTATTATGTATGGCTGTCCCTGACGGGCCTGGGCATCCCCTGCGTATTTCATCTGGTCACGGGGCTGAAATGCCCGGGCTGCGGCGTGACCAGGATGCTTATTTCCCTCCTGCGGCTTGATCTTTCCGCGGCGTTTTCATATAACGCCGTGCTTTTGTGCCTGCTGCCCCTGCTGCTTTCGCTCGGCTTATTTTCGCTTATCCGCTACGTCCGCACCGGGAACCGCTCTATGACCCGCGCGGAAAACGCGCTCATCTACGCCGCGGCGGCGGTCCTGATCATCTGGGGTGTGGTGAGGAACCTGCCGGGGATCACATTCGGATGACCCGTGAACAAAAAAATACGCAAAAACAAAAGGGCTGTGAAGGAAAGGCCGTATCGCCTTCCTTCACAGCTCTTTTGCTGCCTGTAAGGACACAGGATCACTCCACCGTGACCTCCACCTGATGGACGCTGCCTTCCGCTCCAACGGGCAGGATATTGCCCTCCAGCTCCGCGCCGTCCATGACGACCCGGACCGCGTGCTTTTCGCCGCCGGAGAGGTTATGGATGCGGATCTCGTATTTCTGGCCGCGGAAGGAGCGGCGGACCGTGACCTCCTTCATTTCGCCGGGCAGGCAGGGGTCCACCTGCAGGCCGTCAAACTGCGGCTTGATGCCCAGGATGCCCTGGGTGGCCGCGGTGAGGCCCCAGGCCGCCGTGCCGGTGAGCCAGGAGTTCTTGGCCTGTCCGAAGCGGGGCGCCTCGGGGCCGGCCACCATCTGGCTGTAAACGTAGGGCTCGGTGTGGTGCAGCTTCTGGTCGTCGATGTAGGCGGGGCAGGTGCGGCGGTAGATGTCAAAGGCGCGGCCGCCGTGGCCCAGGGTGGCTTCCGCCAGGACGATCCAGGGGTTGTTGTGGCAGAAGATGCCGCCGTTCTCCTTGTATCCCGGGGGATAGGAGGAAACTTCGCCCAGCTCCACGTGGTACTCCGTATAGGCCGGGGCCAGGATGGCCACGCCGTGCTTGGACAAAAGCTTTTCGCGGACCGAGGCCATGGACTTTTCGGCCATGCCGTTGTCCCTGCCGACGCCCGCCATGACGATGAAGCCCTGGGGCTCGATGTAGATCTGGCCTTCCCTGCACTCGTGGCTGCCGACCTTGTTGCCATAGCCGTCGTAGGCCCTCAGGAACCATTCGCCGTCCCAGCCGTTCTTTTCGATGGCGTCGATCATGTCCTGCTTCCAGGCGGGGACTTTATCGGCTTCCTCCTGCCAGCCGAAACGCTGGGCCAGGGTGCGGTAGTCGTCGCTGACGTGGACGAACATGCCGGCGATAAACAGGCTTTCGGCGATGCCGGTCTCCTTGTTGGCGGTGGTCTGGAAGCTTTCGCCGGGGGTCTCGGAGAAGCAGTTAAGGTTCAGGCAGTCGTTCCAGTCGGCCCGACCGATCAGCGGCAGCTTATGGGGGCCCAGGTGGTCCAGGGTGTAGTGATAGCTGCGCCTCAGGTGCTCCATCAGCGTTTCGGCCTTGGACATATCGCAGTCGAAGGCCACCTTTTCGGAGAGGATGGAGAAATCGCCGCTTTCCTTGATGTACGCCGCGACGCCGAAAATGAGCCACAGGGGATCGTCGTTGAAGCCGCTGCCCACCTCAAAATTGCCGCGCTTGGTCAGGGGCTGGTACTGATGATAGGCGCTGCCATCCTCAAATTG
>JAFWWK010000068.1 GCA_017523615.1 Clostridia bacterium | reverse complement strand
GCTGTATGAGAAGCGTGGCGACACGGTCAAAATTCTGTTCGACTGTTCCTACAGGGATGACACGCTTCAGCAGTATCAGGCGTATATCCGCACCGGCGCTATGACAAAGAGCAAAGAAAACGGCGACCTGTTCCAGAAGGATCTTGCAGAAATGGTCAAAGGCCTGAAGGACAATATCCCGGAAATCGGGATCTATGTCTGGAAGCATGCCGAAGATTCAGAAACCCGCAACACACAGCATACCATCATTTCCAGTAATGTTTTTGATAAGTTGGAGGACGGCGTCAGCGTTGCGGATTGGATCTACGCCGCCGTAAACGGCGATGTGCAAAGCCACGGTCTTACGTTGCTTGAAAGATAAGAAAGCAGGGGTCAAAATGAAGAAAGTGCTGAAAATCGTATTGATTTTGGCGGTGATACTCCTTGTGCTGGGTATCGCTGCATTCCATTACATCAAGTCCATGATGCCCAGTGGAGACGGAAACAACGATATCGTAGAGGGCTATTACAAGAGATTCCATTCCAATGCTCCGCTGGAGATGAAGTATTCCCAGCTCGGAGCCTATGAAACTGCATATACAGAGTTTCCTTCCGCAAATGGATCTATCGGGAAAGTGCGTGTTTGGTACCCGAGAAATTGGAAGACGGCGCAAAAACCTGGCCGATGATCATGGTGATCAACGCCAGCGGTACGCCTGCTTCCTCCTACGAGCCGTTCTTCCCGCGCCTTGCCAGCTGGGGGTTTATCGTGGTTGGCAACGAGGACGGACAGACCGGAAACGGGAAAACAGCCTCCCTTACCTTGGATTTTATGCTGGCTCTGCCTACCGACAGTGTGCTTTTCGATAAGATCGACTATGACAGAATGGGCATTATCGGTTATTCTCAGGGCGGAGCCGGCGCGATCTGCGCCGTGACAAATTATGAAAACGGCGTACATTACAAGGCTATGTTTACAGGGAGCGCAGCCTATCCTACGCTTGCCAGGAATATGGGTTGGGGGTACGATGCATCCAGAATCACGATCCCATATTTCATGGCTGCCGGCACCGGCAAATCTGATGATTCCGGCGCGGATCCTGAAAAAAGCTACGGCGGAGTCTCGCCACTCTCATCGTTGATCGCAAATTTTGACAGCATTGCTGACGACGTGCCAAAGGTCCGGGCAAGAGCCGTCGGGGCAGAACACGAGCAAATGCTGATGCGCTCGGACGGATACATGACCGCCTGGATGCTCTTCCAGCTTACCGGCGATGAGGAAGCGGGATCGGTGTTCGTCGGAGAAAACGCGGAGATCCTTCACAATGCCAACTGGCAGGACGTGGAGAAAAATCGTTGAAAAGAAACGGCTGCTGCCAATGGATCAGAACACATTCATAAGGACCATTACAAACTTCTTGCGAAGAAGCTCTATCCGCATGGCTATGAACCGTATGTGCTTGTCACCGACGAAGGCTGTTGTAATGCATCGTTGATTCTGAAGTATGTGGAGCATTCCGGGAGAACATAATGCATAAAGAGAACGCATTATCGATGAAGTTTTTTATTGGACTCCCCTGGTGACCTCACCATTCTTCGGAGCACCGGCTGCTCAGACAGCGGCAAGCATGAAAAGACAGTGTCGGCCACTGTGGATTGACAGCAGTGCAGATCCATGCCAATGTCCAGAAGCATCGTGATGTCTGCACGACCTGAATCACCGACGATTTGGTGCACCCGGTCATAAAGGAGGAAAATGGTAGTTATTTCATTGATTTTCGTTTCACCGGCAGTTGTGTGGACGGGTCCGAAAGAAGCAGGCAGAAGCGCAAGGCTCAAAAGGACTGCGAGGATCTTGTTCATTTTCATTATCGATTTGCATTTTGATATATCAGGAAACTTATCGTGCGCTTTGAAACCGGATTTGCACTTGCAATCTGAACGATTTGGAATATAATCAGTAAGTATAGACTAACCACAGTCGGGAGGAGTTTATCCGTGATGAACTTTCAATCAGGGCTATAGCTGAAAAGCCGGTGCAAATCCCTGGATCGGGGAGTGATGAAGTTGTCCCGTAATGAAGCTGATCCATCGTCAGCAAAAGCCAGACCGGGTCTAAATTTCAATGCTTCCCATCTTCCCAATCTACAAAAAAAGTCTGATGATCCGGCAGATAAAGGAGAACGCTTGATATGAAATATATCGGTTTGCCTGCAGGCATGTGGATGCTGTTCCGGAGATCCTTCCGCGCTCAGCTTGTCTATGTACTGGGCTTCAACGAAGGTGAAGCAAAGCGCGTGTCAGCCGTAGCCAGGCTAAAGTATCGTCAGATCATCGCGAAGCTGCCGGAATTTGATAAAAAAGACCGCTTCAAAATGAATATCGTCAACTGCGCCTTTCTCTCGGCGTTTGTATTGTCCATGAAGGAGAAGCCGACAGTCGAGAAGTTGACGGAATATTACGCCGCAGCCATGATGACCGCTCCGATGCTCTTCTTCTGCAAGATGATGGGCAAAAAGAAATTCAGAGAAAAAGACATCCGCGGCATGCAGGCCACGGCAGCGCTGAATGCCGCGGAACGGAATCCCTATTCCTGGAACATGGAGTTCCTGCCTTATGCGGACGGCAGCGGCTACGAGGCCCGGTTCAGCCGATGCGGCATCTGCACCCTGATGAGGGAATTGGGACTGGCTGAATATGTTCCTGCCATGTGCCATCTGGATTACACCATGGCTGAGGCGGGCGGCGCATGCGATTTCGTCAGGACATACACCCTGGCATCCGGAGGGCCTTATTGCGACTGCGGATATAAGAAGAAGCCGTCAAAATGATCTTTTTGACAAATTCTTTCCAACTTTTCATCGTCCTGTATTTCTGGCACTATATGTTTACTGCCCGCTGTGCAGACCGATCAAATCGAAGAAGACCGTTTCCTATCAGCAGGAGCAGTATCCCGCTTTCTGACGATATGCCAGATCACACGATCGTTGAAACCGCAGGAAAGATACAGGGCGAGGGGATTGCCCGGATCATTCATTTTACCGGATACCGTGACAAAGTCGGCTTTACCGAGCATTCGATACAGTAATTCGCAGACAATATACCGGCCCAGTCCTTGCCGCCTGTGATCCGCGGAGACCTGTATCCATTCAAGGCTCCCTTCCCGGATTTCTTTATCGAATTCCGCGATGCCGGACGCAGCGATCCTTCCTCCGTTTGACGTGTCAATGACCGCAAGCCACAGATCCTGTTCTGTCCTGCGGGCACGCAGTTCTTTAACAGACAGGCGTTCTTTTTCATAACATTCGCTGATATGCCTGGACAGTTCTTCTGCGCCGCACGATATCAATTTATATTTTGCCGGAAGTTCCGGGCATTTGATGTCCCGAAGACGGTGGATCAGTTTAAAATACGGTTCGTCGTCTCCCCCACATTGCGCCGGATCGAACTGATCGTCCCGATAAATCAAAATGTTATCGGGAACCGCAGACTGCTTTGTTTTCCGGAATGAAAGAGAAGATGTCCCGCAGGGATCGGCCAGATACATTTCGCGTTCCAATACGTCGGCATACCGTTGGACAACAGGGCCAAGGCTTTTCAGCCATTGCTTCACATCGTCCCGGTTTTTGTAAACCATCGGATCCTGCCGTATCATGATCGCTTTCCTCAATGGCTCGTCATTTTCAAATATTTGCTCAGAAAGCGCCCAGATCCCCGCCTGTGTTTTTGCGATAACATCGCTGTTCCTTAAAGTATAGATGCATCTGGCTATGTCCAGAAGCCAGCCGCAGGAATAAAGCTTTTCATCTGTCCGGACGGCAAAGCGCCGGATAGATCCATAATGCTCCCTGACAGCCCTCCTCAGGTCCATAACGGAAGGCTTCGCAAAGATGCTTTTGTCATCCGTTCCGCGAACAGATCTGCCGTATTTTGCAAGTTCGTATGATGCGAAGGTGTCCTGCTGCCAGCGATCGGTGATCCTTTCTCCGGATGTCCCCCAATATACCAGCCTTGTGAACGAGCCTGTAAGATACTCGTTCAGATCAGCAAATATCCCCTCAAAGGAACGGTAATACGGATCATCCGGTTCCGTTTCAAGCATGGTCTGCCGCAGCCCGACCAGCCGGTGCGCCTGCTGCTCCGAGATCTTGCCATTGGTCAAAACCAATATATCGATATCGCTCCAGCCGGGTCTGAAATCACCCAGAACTACGCTGCCATGCAGCCATATACCGTGCAGGTTTTTATCGAGTATGGCGCATATCCGGTCTGCCATCCGTTCAATGGAACGATCAAGCTCCGTCATTATTCGGCACCAGCTTTCTACAGGATTCAGACGTTATTTATAAAAACACATGTTACAGCCGAGAAGTGCGTTTTGCAGTAAACCGAACGAAATATAGAAATTTAATTTATCAGTGCTTTAATGAAATCTTGATTTACCATTCAATTTGAAGTAATCTGTTTACGTCCTGTCGTATCAAGCGCTGCCAGTCCATCATATGCTTTGCGGCGTTCCTGACAGCCATGGGTGAGCGGACATCGTCCTGAGAATGGCAGGCGGTAAAGCGCCCGGGGCGCCGGATCAAAAAACGGCCGGCGGATATGGTATATGTTTTATACTTTTATACCGGTCAAACAGACAGTTAAGGTTGGAAAACATAAAACGGAGGAATGATTCGTGAAAACGCTTGGTTATTATAACGGCAGATTCGCGGAAATCGAGGAAATGACCATACCCATGACGGACCGTGCGTGCTGGTTTGGCGACGGCGTCTATGACGCGGGATTGAGTCTTGATTATCACATGGTCTTTCTTGATGAGCATATCGATCGTTTTTTCCGCAGCGCGGATTTGATGGAGATCCAAATCCCCGTCAGCAAAAAGGAACTTCATGATCTGCTGTATTCCCTGATCCGTCATCTTGACACCGGTGATCTGATGTACTATATCCAAGTGACCCGAGGCTCGGGCATTCGGAACCACGTGTTTCCGGACTCACCCGCCAATTTGTGGATCACCTTTAAACCTGCGGAACTGGTCGACGGCTCGGTGCCCGTAAAAATGATCATCCTGGAAGATACCCGTTTTTTCCACTGCAATATCAAAACGCTGAACCTGATTCCTTCCGTCATCGCCTCCCAGCGGGCAAGGGAAGCCGGATGCGGCGAAGCGGTGCTGTACCGTCCAGGCGGAAGGGTCACGGAAGGATCCCATAGCAACATCCATATCCTTAAGTCCGGGGAACTTCAGACTGCGCCGGCCGATAACCTGATCCTGCCCGGCATCGCCCGGGCGCACCTGATCAGGGCCTGCCGGGCGCTGAATATCCCGGTGCGGGAGGAACCTTTCAGTCTGGACCTAATGTTCTCGGCCGACGAAGTGCTGATGACGATGTCCAGCCATCCCTGCTGCCGCGCGGATACCATCGACGGAAAGCCGGTCGGCAAGAAGGACGATGATACATTCCGCCGGCTGAGGGAATACCTGATCAATGAATATATATCGGACGGACGGTAGTTCTTATTATCGTATGAGTTTTACCATATCCCGCAGACGGTCCAGCGCTTCGTACAGAGTAGAGTCCTTCTTTGCAAAGTGGAGCCGGATCAGGTGGTTCACGTCTTCGCGGAAAAAACTTGATCCCGGTACCGCGCCAACGCCGACCTTTGCAGCCATATCCTCACAGAAGGCCAGATCGCTTTCGTATCCGTATTTGCTGATGTCCAGCATCACATAATACGCTCCTTCGGGCTGGTTATGAACTATCTCCAGGTCGTCAAGCCCTTTCAGGAACAGGTCCCTTTTTTTCGTATAGGTCCTCTTTAGTTCGCTGTAGTAATCCGGCCCCATCGTCAGCCCGGTTACGGCGGCTTCCATCAGCGGCGCAGCCGCTCCTACCGTCAGGAAGTCGTGCACCTTCCTGGCAGTTTCGATGATCCGCGGGGACGCGATCACATAACCTAAGCGCCAGCCGGTAATGGAATAGGTCTTGGACAGCGAAGAGCAGCTGAGGGTCCTGTCCCGCATGCCGGGCAGGGACGCAAAATAGACATGCTCGTGTGGATCGTATACGATGTGTTCGTATACTTCATCCGTGATGACATAAGCGTCATATTTTTCCGCCAGGTCCGCGATCACGGTCAATTCCCCACGCGAAAACACCTTGCCGCACGGATTGGAAGGATTGCACAGCACCAGTGCCCTGGCGCCTTTACGAAAAGCGTCTTCAAGCATTTCCGGATCGAATGAAAAATCCGGCGGGGCCAATGGAACGTAAACCGGCACCGCGCCGCACAGGATCGCATCTGCGGCATAGTTTTCATAAAAAGGAGAAAAGATGGCTACCCTGTCCCCCGGGTCTGTTACCGTCATCATGGCGCACATCATCGCTTCGGTGGAACCGCAGGTAACGACGATCTCCGACTCCGGATCGATTTCCATCCCCATGAAACCGCTCTGTTTTTTCGCCAGCGCCTCCCGAAAATTCTGCGCGCCCCAGGTAATGGCATACTGGTGCGGCCCGTTGTCCGCGGCGCGCTTAAGCGCTTCGGTCAGAGCTTTCGGCGGGTCAAAGTCCGGAAAGCCCTGGGACAGATTCACAGCGCCGTATTTCAGGGAAATCCGCGTCATCCGCCGGATCACGGAATCGGTAAAAGTGCCTGTTCTTGAAGACAGGGGCTTCAAATGGATCACCTCACTTCTCAATGCCTGACAGAAGTATTATACACGCATTCGCCCGTTTTACAACGCGATCATTCCGACGGTAAGATCGCAAGCGTTTTTTGATGACCAAATTATACAAAATTCAATATATAATCTTGTTTTTTACGGTATTTGACGTATAATTTCTGTTAGGAGACAAAAATGGAACCGCTGTTTCATCCCGGATATACTGCAAAGGAGAAAAACAATGAAAATAACGGTCTGCATCGGTTCGTCCTGCCACATCAAGGGATCCCGCACCGTGGTGGAGCAATTGCAGGAGCTGATTGCAAAAGGCGGTTTGAGTGATAAGATCGAGCTGAGCGGCTCCTTCTGCATGGGCAAATGCCGGCAGGGTGTATGCGTCACCGTGGACGGAGAGTTTTACTCTGTATCGCCGGAAAGCGTCCCGTCATTTTTTGAAAGCGCTGTTCTCGCTCACATCGGCGGCGGCCCCATATAAAACCCGTTTTTGGCAAGCCTGTCGATCCTTTCATAAAACAAGCAAGGGGGTAAACCATGCCGAACTGTCTGACGCTGAAAAAATCCAACTGCAAAAATTGCTATAAGTGCATCCGTCATTGTCCGGTCAAATCCATCCGCTTTTCCGGCAACCAGGCCCACATCATCGGCAACGAATGCATCCTTTGCGGACATTGCTTTGTGGTCTGCCCGCAGAACGCCAAGGAGATCGTGGATGAGACTGAAAAAGCAAAAGTGCTTATCCAGAGCGGCGATCCTGTGGTGGTGTCCCTGGCGCCGTCTTTCGTGGCAAACTATGAGGGCATAGGCATCGAAGCCATGCGGGAAGCGCTGAAAAAGCTGGGCTTTTACGACGTGGAGGAGACTGCCTTGGGTGCAACGCTGGTCAAGCGGGAATACGACAGGATCCTGAAGGAAGAGGACCGGGACGTGGTCATCACGTCCTGCTGTCATTCGATCAATCTGCTGATCCAGAAGTATTTCCCGAAGGCTCTTCCGTATCTGGCGGACGTACTGTCCCCGATGCAGGCCCATTGCGAGGATATCAAGCGGCGTGTTCCCGGTGCGAAAACAGTATTTATCGGCCCCTGCGTGGCCAAAAAGGATGAAGCAGAATTTTATGAAGGCATTGTGGACGCGGTGCTGACTTATGAAGAATTGACCGTCTGGCTTAAAAAGGAAGGCATTGAGATCAGGCACGAGCAGCAGTCCGACACAAACAGCCTGGCCAGGTTCTTTCCCACGACGGGCGGGATCCTGAAAACCATGGCAAAGGACGCGCCGGATTATACCTACATGGCGCTGGACGGGGTAGAAAACTGCATCGCAGCCCTGAAGGAGATCGAACAGGGAAAGATTCACCATTGCTTTATTGAAATGAGCGCCTGCGTTGGCAGCTGCGCCGGCGGCCCGGTCATGGAGAAATACGGCCACAGCCCTCTCAAGGATCATCTGGCGGTGGCCAGGTACGCCGGAGACAAGGATTTTGACATTTCTCAGCCGGAGATCCGGCAGCTGCGCAAGCATTTCGAGCCCATCGAACATCGGGCGGCCATGCCCGGAGAAACCGAGATCAGGGATATCCTTCGCGAAATGGGCAAATTCAAGCCAAGCCAGGAACTGAACTGCGGTTCCTGCGGCTACGATACATGCCGGGAAAAGGCCATTGCCATCTATCAGGGCAAGGCGGACGTATCCATGTGCCTCCCCTACCTGATGGAAAAAGCCGAAAACGTCAACGACACCATCGCCCGCAACAGCCCCAACGGCATCATCATGCTCAATGACCAGTTGGAGGTGCAGCAGATCAACCCCGCCGCCCTCAAGATCCTTAACCTGCGTTCTGAAAGCGCCGTGCTGGGCGACCAGGTGGTCCGCATCCTGGATCCTGCGCCTTTCTTGAAGGTGAAAACTACGGGGCGCGGCATCTTCCATCAGCGCAGCTATCTGGCAGAATACGGCTGCACCATTCAGCAGACCATCGTACCGGCCGAGGATGGACGCATGCTGCTGTGCATCATGCGCGATGTCAGCGACGAGGAAGAAGCCCGCCGCCAACGGGAGGAGCTCAGCCGCCAGACGGTGGAAGTGGCCGACAAAGTGGTCGATAAGCAGATGCGCATCGTACAGGAGATCGCAAGCCTTCTTGGCGAAACCGCCGCCGAAACCAAAATCGCCCTGTCCAAGCTGAAGGAGTCAATCACCAATGAATGATCTGACCTGTGATATCGGCTATAAGAGCATCAATCACGTGGGAGAACAGCTTTGCGGCGACCACGTGGAAGTGGTGGAGCAGGAAGACGGCTCCATGGTGATCGTCCTTGCGGACGGCCTGGGCAGCGGCGTGAAAGCCAGCATCCTGTCCACCCTTACCAGCAAGATCATTTCCACCATGCTGGCCGCCGGGCTGTCCATAGAAGAATGTGTGGAAACCATCGCCGCGACTCTGCCGGTGGATTCGGCGCGCGGCGTGGCCTATTCCACATTTACCATCATCCGCCTGATCCGCAACCAGACGGCTGAGCTGATCCAGTATGACAATCCCCAGGTGATCGTGCTCAGAAACGGCGAAAACTGGGAATACCCCCTTACGGAGACCACCATCGGCGGCAAGCAGATCTTCCGCTCCCTCATCCGCCTCCAGGAAGACGATGTGTTCATTGCCATGAGCGACGGCTGCCCCCACGCCGGCATCGGCAGAGAATACAACCTCGGCTGGAAACGGGAGGATATCATCACCTTTATGGAGGCTATGAGCCTTTGCGGCTATACGGCAAAAAACCTGTCCACCCTGCTGGTAGACGAATGTAATAAACTCTACGGCGGCGAACCCGGGGACGACGCCACCTCCTGCGTAGTTCGTGTACGCAAACGGGTGCCCATGAATATGCTTTTCGGTCCGCCAAGCAACCGGGACGATGTGGACAGGATGATGAACCTGTTTTTCTCCAAGGAAGGCAAACATATCATCTGCGGAGGCACCACCTCTTCCATCGCCGCCAAATGGCTGGACAGACCCCTGCGCGTTTCGCTGGATTTTGTGGGAGATATCCCGCCGATCGCGTATCTTGAGGGAGTCGACCTGGTCACCGAAGGGGTGATCACCGTTAACCGGGCAGTGGAATACGCGAAGGATTACGTCGGGGAAAACCTTTGCTATGAAGCCTGGAGCAACGGCAAGGACGGCGCGTCCCTTATCTGCCGCCTGCTCTTTGAGGAAGCCACCGACATCAATTTTTACGTGGGCAAGGCCATCAACCCGGCTCACCAGAATCCTGACCTTCCCATCAATTTCAACATCAAGATGAACCTGGTGAAGGAATTGACGGAAGCCCTGAAAAAAATGGGCAAGCACGTCAAGGTCAGTTATTTCTGAGCTTTTCTTCCCTTTGCCGATAGACGACCCGCAGACCGCCGTAAGCCATAAGGTCCTTTTCTTACGGAGGACCACCGCATTTGTATCCCGGTGTCTTGAAACAGATCCGTTAAAGACGTACGTCGTTGCATTAGATCATTTTCCCCGTTCGCCCGAATCCGCACCCTGTCAGGGGTGCGGATTCGGCTCCATGGGGAATAAAAGATGTATGACAAGTGTACAATTGTAAAAAAACAGATCCGCGGAGCTTTTTTCTTTTTTTGGCCGTATATATTTGCGGGGGTGAAAAACGCCGGGACCGGTTTGGCCCTATCCGGACGGAAGAGCTGCGGGGCACCGCCATCACAGACGGCCGGATCACTGCGGCTGCGCAGGTTCCCGAGCGGAATGAAAAATCGTACCCCCGATCAAAGGAGGAAAGATGAAAAACATCAAGAAAATCATTTCGGTCGCTGCCATTGCGGCGCTGTGTGCGAGCGGCATGGCCCTGGCTGAAGAAAAAGCCGCCTTTTCTGCGGATGATTACCTTGGCCGCTGGGTGGACCTGAATGGGATCCGCCATATCGATATCCGGACCAACGAGGAAGGCGGCTACGCCGCAAACGTAACAATGGATTTCTTCGACGGCGAAAAATACGGCTATGACGTATGGGCATACGGCTGCGTTTACGACGGGGAAAGCGGGACGCTGAAGAGCATTTCACGCGCAGCGGGCGTCAGCAAGGACGGTTCGAACAGCGAAGAAGAGATCACTGAGATCGATCCTGACTTTTCCGGTGCTCAGTTCTTCTTTGACGATGCCGGGAGTCTCGTTTGGAGTGACGTGACCCTGGGGGTGGACGACGGCATGATCTTTCACCACGATGAAACAAACGAAGCGATGCCTAAGGCAGCCGCTGTCTTTGAAGGCAGCTGGCAGTCCGACAGGGCAGGCGCTGATATCGTATGGGAAGAAGAAGGTTTCCGTGTGAATATCACCTGGGGCAGCAGCGCCTGGGAGAATACGGAATGGGAGTACAGCTGTCACTTCCATGAGGAGGACAATACCCTTGTATCTTTGCCCTTCGGCATCCGCACGGAATATGTTTATGACGACAACGGAGAACTGGTTTCCGCCAAAGAAGTGTACAACGACGGGTCGGCCGTCTTCTCCCTGGATGCGGACGGACGCCTGATTTGGCAGGATGAAAAAGAAAACGCCGGCGAGGGCATGCGGTTTGTCAAACCGTCCGCCGAACCCGTGATCACCGGCACCATCGAAAACGGAAGCTACATCCTGCAGGTCGCGCTTGAGGAAAACGAGACCGGCAAATGGACCGCCGAAGACATGAGCGAAAGCGATTCCGCGGTAAATCTGAATTACGCAAGACTTGAAAACGGGATCTTCGAGGCGCGCTTTGATCCCGCCGCGGACGGCAAGGCAACTGTGGTCGTCAAACACATGAACGGCATCGCCTGCGACCGGGCCCACACGTTTGACCTTCTGGTAAAAGACGGCCAGATCAGGAAAGTGACCGGAGGCTCCTTTGCTGTCTCCCCCGCCCCCGGTGAGCTCAACGGATATTTCGCCGGGGAATGGCGCGAAAAGGATACCCAGTTCACCGTAATGACCATATCGGAAGGCAGTGAAGGCGTTTTGAACGCCGAGATCATTTCCCCCGTGACACACGGCGCATATCTTTTCAGGATGAGCCTGCGCTATGACTGCTTACTGGAAGCTTTTGTATACGACGACGGCGCCGTGTACGACCTGCCCATCACTGACAGCGATGAGTTTATCCTTGGTGAACCCATCAAGAAGGATCTGGGTGGCTGTCTGATGCTGAAGGCGGATGAAAACGGGCAGGAGACGCTTGTCTGGCATTCCCTTGTCACGCCTGACGAAAAAGACATCGTATTTGTCTGCGTGTACGGCGAAGAAGCAGATCAATGAAAACGCCCATCCCCCGCTGATTCTCCCCCGGAAACTGCTGTCATGCTGGTTTTCGGGGGACTTTTTTTGTATTCGGTCCCCTGTATTTAAAGCAAAGCATGGTGATATCGTCAAACTGTGGGGTGCCGTCGGCAAAGCGGTTCACCGCTTCGTACACGACGCTGATCATCTGATCCGGCAAAGCGTCGGGGGACTGATTCAACGCATCGGTCAGCCTGTCCGTCCCAAACAGTTCCCCGTTAGGGCTGTTGGCTTCCGGAACGCCGTCCGTATATACAAATATACAGTCTCCCAGATGGAGCTCAAATTCCCGGTTTTGGTACTTCGCATATTCATTGAACCCGATCGCCGTACCGTGTTTGTATACAAGCATCTCAAATTTCTCCCCGCTGCGGGCAACGAACGGGTTTTCGTGCCCAGCGTTGACCGCAAGGCCTTTTCCGGTGGATATCTCGATCACCGCCAGCCATACCGTTACGAACATCATGGACGAGTTGCGTTCGCATAGCTGGATATTAACGTATTCCAACGCCGTTGCCGGATCACAGCCCGACATCAGCTGGTTTTTGATCATGTTCTTGGAAACCATCATGAACAGCGCGGCAGGTATGCCCTTTCCGGATACGTCCGCGATCACCAGGGCCAGATGGTCGCTGTCCAGCAAAAAGAAATCATAAAAATCACCGCCGACCTCCTTGGCGGGAGTCATGAAGGCGTGCAGGTCAAATTCTGTCCGGTCAGGGAAGGGCGGGAAAACCATCGGCAGCATGTTTGTCTGAATATCCGCTGCAAGCTTCAGTTCCTTGTCCAGCTGTTCCAGCTCCGACATCATGGAGACGATGCCTCGCATTTCGTCTCCGCCCTCATTTTTTTCGATCACGCTGCGAAGGAACGAAAAAGCCGTTTCATCCCCTGTACGCATGCGGCAGAAGGATGTGATCTGGACCTTGTTCTGGGGGTATACTTTGTTATGCTTCTCCTCCTCCTCCTCCAGAAGGGAAGACAAATACTGTATATTGGTCCGGCTGTCCGTCGTAAACAGCATAAGAAACTGATCATCCTCTACGCGGATGACGTCTCCCTCCCGGTGCAGAGTGTCCTGGAGGATGCCAAAGACAGCCGGCATATCTCCCCGCGCATTGATGATCATTGCGCTGCGAACATCGTTTTTCCGGGCGATCGCAAGGTCAAAAAGATAGGCCAGGTAGCGGCGGTTGTACAGCCCGGATTCCTCATCCACATAGCTGATCTCCCCGATCATGGAAAAATACAATAGGGTAGCGCCGATGGCGAAGCCAAGGATCTCGGTGCTGTAGGGAGTAAAAAACTGCGGAAGCAGCGAAACGAACACGGAGAACACCATGGGCGAGGTGCGGAAGAAGCGGATCTTGGTATTCTTCCGGTTTGAATACAGTTCCATACCTACGCTGGAGGCAAACAAAAGGAACTCTACCACCTTCAGGACGATATGCAGAGGCTTACGCTGATACGCGTTGTCTTTCCCGATGGTAAAAAGTATACCGGTAAAAAGATTGACGACCAGCAGGACCAGGATCAGAAGAACGGGAGCCGTAAGAAGCGCCTGTATTGTTCTGGATGGTTTTTCTTCACCGTGCAGCTTGCGGACCACCAATGCCAACCACAGACAGACCGTAGACATGGTCAGAAACTCCGAAGCATTCCTGCTGATGACGGCGACCTTATGGCACCAGGAAGGGGTATGCCTGTACATGGCGTGGAAAGCGAAGCAGGCCAGGCTGTTTGCGGCAATACACAGGCAAAGGCTGAAAAAGAAGCGCATGGACTGCGTTTTTCCCTGCCTAAGGCGGTCTGAAAGGATCAGCAATAGGACGGTGATAAAAAGGGCTGACGCGGCGACATAACAGGACACCACAGCTTCACCCAGAATAATGTTCATATTTTCTCCTCAAGCAGCGGTTGATTCATGACATGGACGTGAGTGCAGACCAGGAAAAGCGTATAGGTGAGGGCAGTAGACGAAATATCCCGGAACCAGATGCCCCAAATGAGCCGGACAGCGGCAAGCATGATGCCAAGGAACACCAGAAGGACGCTGATCCTGCGTACCTGGAACAGGGATATCATCAGATAGAAGACCGCCGGAATGAACACCAGGCCGTTCCATGGCCCGCTTTGATACACTCCGTTGATATCCACATTATAGATCCATCCCGTCATAAGGTTCACCTGCAGAAGCAGCATTGCGAATGCGTAGGGGATCAAAGCCCAAGGGATTATTTTTTTGAGCCTGACCATATCACGGTTTGCGCGGTAGTGCAAATAGAAAAAGAACAGGCATGGAAAGGCTTCGAAGGCCGTAAAGAAAATCAGGTTTCCAACGTTCATGATACGCCTGGAGCCGGCATATCCCAAGCCGTCCACAATGTATGTCAGCATGTCCGACGCGGCCAAAACCATGTTGATAATGATCAGAGCGAAGAACATTTTGTCATCGGCATGTCCGCGTTTGCGGTAAAGGACAGTGTAAAACAGAAGGCCCGTCAGCAGAAACAGGGAGGCGGCGTCCATGATGATGCTTCCGACGGTGGCGATGGAATTCGCGTTCCCCTTGACGATCCGGAAGGAAACCGACATGCTCCTGTCCCCCATGGGATCATCCACGCGGATAATAAAAAGATAATCGCCCGCGGGAAGATTCGTATAAACCACAGGATCGTCAAATTCGCTGCTTCTAAGTACCGTCTCCGTTGTTTCAAATCCCTCAAGATGATAGGATACCAGAGGATCGACCAGCGAAAACCTGAACACATACGGATATACCGTCACCTTTTGGACGCTGCCCGGCACATGGAAATATCCATTGCCTTCAGAATAATAGCGCTTTCCGTCTGCATCGATATAAGGCAGCGCGGCCTTCATCACACTGACGGCCCGGAGAGGCTCTTCGATATTCACTTTCACCGCTCCGATAGAGCCGGCAATGTACAGATCTCCTTCAGGCGTCAGTTCACTGCTGGAATTGGCTGTAATGCCATAGGGAAGGCCATTGTTGATCCCAAGGAGGACCGCGTCTGTCGGTTCATTTTTCAGTAGCTTTTCCATAGGGACCACATAGATGCCGCCGCTGGCCAATATCCATGCCTCGCCTTTGCTGTTTTCGTACAGATCGTAGATATGGGTGAAATGAAAACGATCGACCGCTGTCACACGGTAATCCGGCGTCATATAGCAGAGCGAATTGCTGGTAATGATCCATAAGACCTGTTGATCCCGGATCCTTTTGATCCTGAGGATCACGTCAGAATTCAGCCCGTCCTCAGAGGTGATCTGCCGCGTCCCTTCGGGACCGATCACATACAGCCCGGCGCCGTCCGTACCGACGAGGACCTCCCCATGGAAGCCCTCGGCAACGGCTAGGACCTCCGGAATGGGGATGCCGGACTCTTCTCCGTAAGATTCGGATGTGTCCACGCGGCCGTCCCGGATGGCGCTCACGCCCCCGGTATTGGCTGCCAGGATGGTCCCGTCGCGGCATTCCGTGACCATGCGGACCTGAGATGAAAACATGCCGTCCTGTCGTGTAAAGGAAGTGACTTTTTCCCCATCGTAACAGATCAGCCCGGTCCTTCCCCATGTGGAGATCCAGAGGCGGTCCTGGCTGTCCCGAACGATCGAAAGGACCCGTATGCCATCCAGCAGCTTGATCAGGTCAGCCGGTTCCAGCACAACGCCGGAAGCGGTCATTGCTTCCTTCAGCGGAAGGCTTTCAGCCCTGTGCCCGTCTTTGATGACGATCAGGCCCGTTTCCGTACCGATAAAGAGCTGATCCTCGTATAAACAAGTGGAATTGACGAACGCCGAGGGCAGATCATAACGGAAAAAGAGATCCGTAAACTGGTTGGGTACGATTTTCATTATGCCCTGGCGGGATGAAGTAAACCAGAGATTGCCTTCATAGTCAGTCATGACATGGCCCACTGAATTATTCATGGGACAGTTCGGAAGCTGGCGGAAGTCTTCCCCGTCCAGCACCCCGATCCCGTTCCCGGCGCATATCCACAGCTGTCCGTCGATATATTCAAACCGTTCCACATAAGAAAGCGGAGCGATGTCCATAGTTTTCACGGATGCAAAGCCTTCGGCAAAGCTTCCGTAATAGACCTGGGAGCCTTCTGTTCCAAGAAACAATTTGTCCGGGTGTGCGGGGTCCGGCAGGATCGAAAGGATGCCTTTCACAGGGCATAAACTTCGATAAATGTAGGAAACCACCTCACCGTTCTCCATGGAAAACAGTTCGCCGTCCGAAGTGAGGCCGTAGACCAGACCGTCGGGGCCCAGGCGAAGCTCCTGGATGGACCGGGAAGAGACGCGTACGTCCTGGAGGATCGAAAGGGTCATATCCGGATACATGGCGCAAATACCCGAGGTAGTCCCCAGATAGATGATGCCGTCGGCGCCTTCCGCGATCACACGGATGCTGGCGGAATCCATGCCGCTCTCTTTTCCCCATCGGTTCAGCTTTCCGAAGTCCATGCAGAATACACCGGAATCGTTGGTCCCGATCCATAAACGTCCCCGGCTGTCCACATACAGACACCTTACATTTGTTATGCCCTTTTCCGGATCGACCTGCTGGAATATTTTTCCATCATAATAGATCAGTCCGGCATAGCTCCCGATCCAGAGAAATCCGTCCCGGGTCTGGGCTATTGCGTTCACTCCCGAAGCGGGAAGACCGCTCCTGTTATCATAAAGAACAGCGGAAAATCCCTCGCTGTCTCTTACAGGGTTGACGGAAAGTCCCTCATTCCTGACGCCGGAAGCGTTCAGGCCCACGACCCCGTCCTCCCCGTTCCCCGCGGCGCAGCAGGAGGAAAAGGCGATCAAAAAAGACAGCAGAAAGAACAGCAGACGCGGTCCAATGCAGCTTTTCCCATGAAACTCATGTTCAGCCATGAAGTCAGCTCCTCCTGATCACACCGTGATTTCGGAAAGAACAGCAAATATCTTCCGCTGTCAGTTAAAGCCGAATATCTTTCGGGTGACCGTATATCCGCAAAGCAGGACCACCCTTCCTATGCTGCCGGGAAGGTGGATGGCCCTCCCAAGCTGCCTGTAACGGAGATTCTGATAAACACGGGGATTTTCTTTTTCGATATAGGACCAAAGGTCCTTTTTCTTTCGCAGGTTTTCTTCCGTCCCGCTTTTGACCAGCAGAACGGAGGATACAGTCGTAACGATCTCCAGGAATTTCAGCATGTATTTTTGCTTATGCACATCATCCACGGAAAACGGATCGACCTCGGAAACCATCAGCCGGTTGACCAGAAGGTACTGATCGATGCGGCGTATCATGACCTGCTCCTGTACGGACTGATCATCACGTCCTATAAAATAGTGATAAAGATCCACGTCCAGGTAATACATTTTTTTAACGTTCTTCAATGGAACGTAGACGTAGAGGTCGTCCACATAAAAGGTGTGCTTCGGAAGATCCATACCGCAGGAAAGCAAAAGGGCGGTGCGATAGATCACGGCATGCATCAAAAGGTACTGGCCCCAGTGGAAGTGCCGTGTTTCCTCCCAGCCGAATACTCTGTTGCGGGGCAGGGCGTTTCGGTAGGATACAACGTGTTTATGCTTTGCACCGGCTTTGTCATAGATATAATTGCTGATGAACATATCCACCGGGTCGTCCTGAAGCCGGGAAAGTGCTTCCAGCACCTGGGGATACGCCTCACTGTCAGCCCAGTCGTCGGAGTCCACCACCTTGAAATACAGGCCGGAAGCGTTTCTCAGCCCCGTCATCACGGCGTCGCCATGGCCGCCGTTTTCCTTGTGGATGGCGCGGACAATGCCGGGATAGCGGCGTTCATACGCATCCGCCATCTCCGCCGTTTTATCGGTGGAACCGTCGTCTACGATCAGGATCTCTACCTGATCGCCTCCGGGGAGAAGAGATTCCACGGCGTGGGACAGGTAATCCTGGGAATTGTAGCTGGGAATGGCGATGGAAAGAAGTTTCATTGTTGCCCTCACATGAGTTTAATTAAACACATATACAATATCATTTTAGCAGGATGCTTCATATATGTCCAGTTTTTTGTCGGCCTTGACGCGTCTTCCTTTTCCCCTGTATAATCCAGATAATTATATCCGGCGTTTTCCCCCCAGTAAAACGCGCGTGTTTTTTTCAGCGCCGCGCATGCAAGGGAGTGATCCGACCATGTTTAAAGGTGCGATGATCCGCGAGAACGAACGCGGTCCATCCATGAAAAGGTTGTTTTCAGCGGTCTTTTGTCTGTGCCTGGTTTTTCCCATACTGATCCCAGCTTCCCCCGTTTATGCGGATTACCTTCATGAGCCTGTCGTCGAAGCTTTCGCGGATTCCCCGACCGGGAAAAAGACCACGTGGAAATGTGTGTATTTCGGCGCCTATCCGTCCTCCGAGATCGCGGACAGCTCCTGGATGGCGGTGGATGGATATGCGTTGCGGGATGGGGACCTGATCCGGGACGATCTTCTGTACGCGAAGCTTTCGGAATCGGACTGGCAGGAGAACGATATCCTGGTCCTGGATGGCATGACCTATGTCCGCGTGGGTCTCGACCATGCTCCGCGGGAGGCAGGCGCCCGGGAGCAGCATTATGCCTGGGATTACAAGCGTCCGTGGCATTATTTTGCCATTCTACCCATCCGCTGGCGGATACTGGACATTCGTGACGGAAAAGCCCTGCTGCTGGCAGACCGAATGCCGGACTGTGTTCCCTTCAATTGCGAGGACGAGGAGGTCCGCTGGGAAAACTGCACACTGCGCAGCTGGCTGAATGGTTACGGCGCAGACGCCAACAGACAGGGGATCGACTATACCGGCGCCGGTTTTATCGACCGAGCTTTCACCGCGGAAGAACGCGGGGCCATCGTTCCCTTCCGGTGCGTCAACCGGGAAAACCGGGATTACGGCACTCCCGGCGGTGCGGACACCGCAGACCGTCTCTTTATCCTGTCCAACGGCGAAGTCTTCGAGGACGGGGACAGCGGACGCTATGGTTTTGATCCCGGACGGGATCATGACGATCCCGCGAAACGCTTCACTTCCACGCTGTACGCCAAATGCATGGGCGCCTGGTGGTCTCCCGTCGAAGATTATGCCGGGAATTCATTCTGGTTCATGCGCACAAGCGGCTACACGGCACGGAGCGTGACATACGTCTGCGACTTTGGGTATATATACAGCAAAGGAACGCTGGTGACCTGCTCCGACGCCGCGGTGCTCCCCGCCATGTGGGTGGACCTGGAAAAAGCACAGCTTGCGGACGCGGGAGAGACCTGCTCCGCAGAGATCATTCATTTTTCTCCTTCCGGTGAGAACGACCGGGCCTCGGATATTTCCGATCCCGTCGTGATACCGGACAGCGATATGCCGGGCGGTGCGTACACTGTGTGGAACGCGGTGGCGTTCGGCCAATATCCGCAGACTGAGATCGTAAAAGGATCCCCGGCGGAAAGCGGTGATGACGGCCGCATTGCCGATCCGAAACTGTTCGCGGAACTCGAAGCGGCAATTGAAACCGGCCGGGATCATGTGACCCTGGACGGCACACGATACTGCCGCTTTAAAGGCCGCTGGTTCCGGTACGACCCCATCGTATGGCGCGTGCTTGAGGTAAAAGACGGCACGGCCCTCCTGATGGCGGACAAGTGCCTTGAATCGATCCCCTACCACTCTGAATACAAGGACGTATTCTGGGAGGATTCCGGCATGCGCAAATGGCTGAACGGCGAAAAAGACGCTCCGTCTTACGGCGCGCCGTTTATCAACGCGGCGTTTACGGACGAAGAGCGCAGGGCCATAGCGGTAACCGCGGTAAATAACGCAAGCAACTACTATTTCGGCACCGCCTGCGGTTCGGGCACCCATGACAGGGTATTCATCCTGTCCGAGGAGGAAACATTCTGTTCCGATAAAGCGGAAAAATACGGTTTCCGTCCCAGCGATTCCGTTCCGGACACCGGCAGGCGGCTGCGGCCCACGCCATATGCCGTTGCCAGGGGCGCGTGGGTATCCGCCGATACCGAGACGGCCGGGATCGGTTTCTGGCTGCTGCGCACAAACGGCTACACCCGGGACAACATAGTCTATGTCGGGGAAAAAGGATACCTTTACAACCGTGGGATCCCCGTGACCTGCGCTGACGCGGGCATCGTTCCCGTGATCCGTATAAGATTGGATATCGCACAGTATCAGCGCGTCCCGGATATTTCATCCCGCAGATGAACGGAGGTATCCCAGTATGGAAAAAATAAAAAGACGGTCTGTCGATCCCATATATTCGATGTGTGTTCAGCCGTCCTTCATCATCGGGACCAATAACGAGGACGGTTCGGCCAATTTCGCGCCTATTACCTGGGTCAGCGCCACCCAGGAGGGAGGAGACGGATATCTCCTTGTCATCAGCATGTTCGGAACAAAAAAGACGAAGCTGAACGTGCTTCGCACCGGCATCTTCAGTGCCAACCTTGTAAGCACGGACATGCTTCCGCTGATGGATTATTTCGGCTCCCGCCACGCGAAGGACGGCAGGAAGGACGGCATCCCCTATTCCGTCAGCCGCGGAGAGGCTCTGGATGTCCCCGTGCTGGACCAGAGCCGGTGGGTTTATGAATGCGAGGTGGCGTACAAAACGGAAACCGGCAATTCCACCACTTTTTTCTGCCGTATCCGAAACATCCAGATGGATGAACGCCTGCAGTGCAAAGACATCTTCGACGTAGACCTGACGATCCTTGACCCGGTCATTTATTCCGGAAAATATCACAGTCTCGGCAAATGTCTCGGGGATATCGGGGATTTTCTTGCTTAATTGAAACGGCGGACCGGGCGTTCGGCCCACCGTTTTCCCAATCTACATTTTCGGCCAGGATGCCGTTGTTGCCCGCCCAGGCTGAGCATGTTGGACAAAAAGCATTTTCTGTTTTGTTTCGTGACCCGTGGCTTTATCCGGCCGCAGGTCTCATAACCGCATACGTTCCCAATAGGGTACCATCGGTTTAAAATTTCAAACAGGCAGGCGAAGGGCGCCACATAATCTTACAGGTATTTTTTCAGTCTTTCAAACACAGTTCGGTATCCTGCCGGGTCAAAATGAATGCCATCCATGGTACGCTCTGCCTTAAGGTTTCCCTGTTCATCCTTCAGGCCGTCGTTGACGTCGATATAGTTGAACCCGTATTCTTCCGCCAGTTTCCGGACCATCCGGTTGGCGCGGTCAATGTTTTCGTTGGTGCGGACACGCATGGCCGAATTGTCCTGCGCAAGAGCCACATGACCGTTGACAGGATAGTAAGCCATCATGTATACCTCGGCATCCGGCAGCTTTTCCCTGATGATATCACAGATCCTGCGGTAATTCTTCGACAGGTGTTCAAACCAGTCTTCGCCTTCCGGCATGGGACGGATATCATTGGTACCGATGTTGATGAACAGTTTCGATGGCTGAGGATCAAGCAGCACCGTATCGATCGCAGCGAGAAAATCGTCCGTTGTATAGCCTCCTATACCGCGGTTGTAGGCCACGGGCAGGCCATCGTTCAGGCAGTATTCCGCGATGGGAAACTGTTCCATCAGGGACGAGCCTGTAAACAGCGTCTTCCCCCTTTTGATGTATTCATTCTGCTGGCGGTAATTCTTCAGTTTCCTTTCCTGTTCGCGGCCGAATCGCTCAGCCAGGGATCTCATGAATTCCGCTTTGATCTCCTGCGCGATGTGTTCCCTGTTTTCCGTCATAGGATCCTCCGTAAAATCATTATTTATGCCTTGCGGCATCTCCTTTTTATCTCAATTGGCCACGGAAAGCAAGTTTTTTCTTTGTCGAATGTTCCATTATATCATGATCGAAAAAAAGGAGGACAAACAGTATGCGGCTCATGAAGATCAACCGGGAATGGCATTTCGGCCTTGGCGCAATGGACTTGGGCAAACGGCTGAAGGGCGAATTCGGGGACTGCGCGGTGGACCTGCCTCATGACTATATGATTTCCGGCGACGTATATGCGCTCGCCCCTTCCGGCGCGGCCAGCGGTTATTACAACGCCGGCGTGGCACATTATGTAAAGGAGTTGGAAATACCCGCGGAATGGGAAGGCGAACGCGTCGCGCTGCGCCTGGACGGCGCCATGATGAACGCCACCGTCGAGGTCAACGGCAGCCTGGCGGCTTTACAGCACTACGGCTATGCGCCTTTCGAAACGGATATCACAAGATACGTTTATCCCGGAAAGGAAAACCGCATCTATATTACCGTCAACCCCAGCATGCAGCCCAACTCCCGCTGGTATTCCGGCGCAGGTCTTTTCAGGGGCGTGGAACTCCTTCATACGCCCAGGCTGCACGTCGCTTTCGGAGGCTTATACGGGTACACCAAAAAGATCGAATACGGCGAGGGCGACAAGCCGGAAACAGCTTATCTGCAGGTATCCGCTGAGATCAGGAACGAATATGCCGAAAACCGCATGGCCCAGGTCACCTTTTCCCTGATCGATGACAGGACCGGTAAAACCGTAAAGTCCAGCAGGACCCTGACACAGGTGCAGGCGATGTCTGTCGGCACCGCTTACATGACCTTGACCGTGGATGCGCCCCTGCTTTGGGACGCCGAGCATCCCAATCTGTACCGCCTGCAGGCCACGGTCAATGACGTTGGCACTTTCAAAACCCATATCGTCCCCAGTGGGCATCCCACCGAAGACACCGAAAGCGTGCTCTTCGGCATCCGCACTGTGGAAGCGGACGTAAAGCACGGCCTCAGGATCAACGGCAAAGAAGTCAAGCTCCGGGGCGGATGCCTGCATCACGACAACGGCCCCATCGGCACGGTGACGGTGTATGACGCCGAAGCCCGGAAGGTAAAAAAGCTTAAGGAAGTGGGCTTCAACGCCATCCGCACCACCCACAATCCGCCGTCCTCCGCCCTGATCGAGGCCTGCGACCGGCTGGGCATGTACATCTTCGACGAAGCCTTCGACGCCTGGGGCATGGGGAAGCAGCCCGGCGACTATAACCAGTATTTTGAGACTGACTGGGAAAAGGACCTGACCGCATTCGTAAAGCGCGACCGCTGCCGCCCCTGCGTGATCCTCTGGTCCACCGGCAACGAGATCACCGAGCGGGGCGGCCTGAACGACGGCTATGCGTGGGCTGCCAGGCTGGCCGAAACCATCCGTTCTCTCGACCCCAGCCGCCCCATTTCCAACGGCATCTGCTCCTTCTGGAACGGGCTGGATGATTTCATCATGGCCGAGCAGATGAAAAAGCGGATGGAAAGCCTGTCCGGCGGATTGCAGAACGCCGACATCGGCGGAAAGAAAGACCTGCTCTGGGAACAGTATACCGAGGGTTTTGCCAACGGCCTTGACGTGGTGGGCTACAACTACCTGGAGGGCAAATACGAACAGGATCACGAAATGTTCCCCGAGCGGGTGATCCTGGGCAGCGAAAACTACCCCAAGGAGATCGGCATGCACTGGCCCATGATCGAAAAGACCCCCTGGATCATCGGCGATTTCACCTGGACAGCCTGGGATTACATCGGCGAAGCGGGCATCGGCAAAGCAACCTTCTATGAGCCCGGTGATCCCAACATCGGAAATCCCTGGGGCGC